>NZ_JBIWGA010000011.1:34841-355685 GCF_044763345.1 Streptomyces sp. NPDC096132 | reverse complement strand
CTCTGGGCATCCCCCGCCGACAGCGGCAGCCCGAGGACGCCTGACCGCTCCTCCCCCGACCGGCGGGGGGGGCCGCCGGCCCCCCAAGAACCCCCCCCCGGGGGGGGCCCCCGCCGCCACGGCCTCCCGCGTTCGGCGCCCCGCGCCGCCGTCAGACGCCCTGCCCCAGGGCGTCGTCGTCGATCTGCAGGCTTTCGCTTGCGACGGTGTGGTCGAGCGTGCTGAGGGTGTCACCGACGTTCAGGTCGCCGAGGTCCTCGGCGCCCAGACCGTGGGAGGGGGTGATGGCCGCGACGACGAAGCCGGTGGCGAGGGAGGCGATGGCGAGCATGCTGCGCTTCTTCATGCCCACTCCAACGGCGACGACGGGAGAGAGGTCACGCCCCTCGGCCGGAGTCGTACGTGCCGACCGAGGCGCCTGAACGTTCCTGCAGGACCCGCCCCCTGTGCGGGCCCCGGGACCGCGCCCTCACACCCGCGTGGTGGTCGCCCTCGCCAGCGCCGCCGCGGCCGCACCCACCAGCCCCGCGTCCGTCCCCATCTGGGCCGGGACCACCGTCAGGCGCTGGACGAAGGAGAGGGTCGCGTAGTCGCGAAGAGCGCGCCGCAGGGGCGCGAAGAGGATCTCGCCCGCCTTGCCCACACCCCCGCCGATCACCGCGATGTCGATCTCGACGAGGGTCGCGGTGGCGGCGATACCGGCGGCGAGGGCCTGGGCGGCGCGTTCGAAGGAGGCGACGGCCACCGGGTCGCCCGCGCGGGCTGCGGCGGCCACGGCCTCCGCGGAGGTGTCGCCGTCGGGGCCGGGCCGCCAGCCGTTCTCGAGGGCGCGACGGGCGATGTGGGGACCGCTGGCGATGCGCTCCACACAGCCGCGCGCCCCGCACGCGCACGCGTCACCGTCGAGGTCGACGCTGATGTGGCCGATGTGGCCGGCGTTGCCGGTGGGACCGGGGTGCAGACGTCCGCCGAGGACCAGGCCGCCGCCCACCCCCGTGGAGACCACCATGCACAGGGCGTTGTCATGGCCGCGAGCGGCGCCCTGCCAGTGCTCGGCGGCCGTGATCGCCACGCCGTCGCCGATCAGTTCGACCGGCAGACTGCCGGTGGCGGCACGGACCCGGTCGACGAGCGGGTAGTCGCGCCAGCCGGGCACGTTCACCGGGCTGACCGTGCCGGTGGAGGCGTCCACCGGGCCGGCGCTGCCGATGCCGACGGCGTACGCGCGCGGCCACAGCGGCGACGCGGTCAGCTCCTTCAGCACCTCCTCCACGGCCCCCATCACGGTGTCGCCGCCCTGCTGTGCGGGCGTGGGCCGCTGAGCGCGGACCAGGATCCTGCCGTCGCCGTCCACCAGCGCTCCGGCGATCTTGGTGCCGCCTATGTCGAGCGCGGCCACGAGGTCGGTCTGCATCAAAGTCTCGGTTCTCCCCGTCAACCTTGGAAAAGGGCCGGCCGGCCTGTGGTGGGGGACGTGGGCCGGAGTTTGTCGGTGGACAGTCTCTCCCGCATCTGACAACGTTGTCCAGGCTCTATGCTCGACGCCACATCCTCATACAAACCCGGGGACCCATCCACCCCGTCGGCAACATTGAGCGGACGACGGCGTGGAGGACGTCCCGTGGACGACAGGAACAGGACACCGCATCGTGCCCGAGACGCCCCGCCGCCCCGACAGCCGTTACGGCAACCGTCCCACCATGAAGGACGTCGCGGCACGCGCCGGGGTCGGACTCAAGACCGTCTCGCGCGTGGTCAACGGTGAGCCGGGGGTCACACCCGAGACGGAGCGCCGGGTGCAGGAGGCCATCGACGCGCTCGGGTTCCGCCGCAACGACAGCGCTCGTGTGCTGCGCAAGGGCCGTACCGCGAGCATCGGCCTGGTCCTGGAGGACCTCGCCGACCCGTTCTACGGTCCGCTCAGCCGCGCGGTGGAGGAGGTGGCCCGGGCCCACGGCGCGCTGCTGATCAACGGCTCCAGCGCCGAGGACCCGGACCGCGAGCAGGAGCTGGCGCTGGCGCTGTGCGCCCGGCGGGTGGACGGTCTCGTGGTGATCCCGGCCGGCGACGACCACCGTTATCTGGAGCCGGAGATCAAGGCGGGCGTGGCGACGGTCTTCGTGGACCGGCCGGCCGGGCAGATCGACGCGGACTGCGTGCTGTCGGACAACTTCGGCGGCGCTCGTGAGGGCGTGGCCCATCTCATCGCGCACGGGCACCGCAGGATCGGTTTCATCGGCGACATGCCGCGCATCCACACCGCCGTGGAGCGGCTGCGCGGCTACCGGACGGCGATGGAGGACGCGGGGATAGAGGTCGAGGACGCCTGGATGTCGCTGGGCACCACCGACCCCGAGCGGGTGCGCCGGGCCGCCGAGGAGCTGCTGTCCGCTCCCGAGCCGGTCACGGCGGTCTTCTCGGGCAACAACCGGGTGACGGTCACCGTGATCCGGGTGCTCGCGGAGCAGTCCCGGCGGGTGGCCCTGGTGGCCTTCGACGACCTGGAGCTGGCCGATCTGCTCCAGCCGGGGGTGACCGTGATCGCCCAGGACGCGGCGGCACTGGGCCGCACCGCCGCCGAGCGTCTGTTCCGGCAGCTGGAGGGCACGCTGGTGGCCCCCGAGCGCATCGAGCTGCCGACCCGGCTCATCGCCCGCGGTTCGGGTGAGCTGCCCCCGGCGGACTGAGGCAGACTGGACGGAGATGGACGGACGCCAGGAGCACCGCACGCTGGAGGCGCTGGGTCTGGGCCGGGCGCCGCGCGACCATCCGCTTCTCTACCCGGGTGTGTGGCCGGCCGGGTCGGGCCTGCTCGCCGGTGATCTGCTGCTGCCCCTGGACCGTCTCACGCACCCCGGCCGCAGCCCGGTGCTCGCCGTCGGCTCCAACGCCTCGCCCGCTCAACTGCGGTACAAGATGGCCGCGTTGGGGATCACCTCCCCCGTCCCGATGGTGCGGGCCCGGGTGACCGGCATCGGTGTCGGCGTCTCCGCGCACGTCAGCCTCCTGGGGTACATGTCCGCCTCCCCCGTCGACTCCCCCGGTGTCACCCGGGAGTTGTTCGTCATCTGGCTGGACGACGAGCAACTCACCGCGGTCGACGCGACCGAGCCGAACTACGACCGGGTGGTGCTGCCCGCATCGCGGTTCCGCGTCGAGCTGGAGGACGGCGAGACGCTCTCCGACGTGTTCTCGTACGTGAACCGGCACGGCGTCCTGCACAACGGCACCGGCGCCCCGCGCAGTCACCCCGGCCAGCGCACCCTGATCACCGAACTCCTCCTCGGATCACCGGCGTTGAGGCGGCTTTTCGGGGCGACACCGGAGGAGTTCGTCACCCGGGCCCGGGCCGACGCACTGCTCTGCCGGCAGGGCACACGGCTGTTCGCGGAGGAGAAGAGGGTGACGAACTCCGGCCTGGAACATCTGCGGTGTGGTTAGGATCGAGGCACGGCATCGCGTGTCGGTCACCGACCGGGTGAGGCATGGAGGTGCCCGTGAGATTGCCTTGCGGAGGCATTCCACACATGTCAGTCGAGTTGAACCACACCATCGTCCATTCCCGTGACAACCGGGAGTCCGCCGAGTTCCTCGCGCACATCCTCGGGCTCGAAGTCGGCACCGAGTGGGGCCCGTTCGTCCCGGTCGACACCAGCAATGGAGTCACTCTGGACTTCGCCACCATCCCGGCGGAGTCGATCGTCATGCAGCACTACGCGTTCCTCGTCTCCGACGAGGAGTTCGACGCCGCCTTCGACCGGATCGAGGCGGCCGGGATCACGTACTTCGCGGATCCGCACGGTCGGCAGCCGGGTGAGATCAACCACCACCACGGCGGCCGGGGCCTGTACTTCATGGACCCGGCCGGGCACGGGATGGAGATCATCACGCGCCCGTACGAGTTCCCCGAGCAGTAGCCCCGGGGGCCCTCGGCTACTGCGCCGAGGCCGTCAGATCGCCTCGCCGAGGTGCCGCGAAGCCCTCCAGGGCCGCCCGGGACAGCCCGGTCGCGTCGGTCACCTCGGCGAGATCGAGGGCGCCGCAGTCCAGGCCGCGCAGCAGGTAGCCGCTGAGGGCCTTGGCGGTGGCGGGTTCGTCCATCACGTCGCCGCCGGCCCGGTTGGCGTACCGGGACAGACGTTCGGCGGCCTGGGCGAACCCCTCGCGGTAGAAGGCGAAGACGGCGGCGTAGCGGGTGGGGATGTGGGCGGGGTGCATGTCCCAGCCCTGGTAGTAGGCGCGGGAGAGGGCGCGGCGGGTGAGGCCGTAGTGCAGGCGCCAGGCGTCGTGGACCTTCTCGGTCGGGCCGACCGGCAGCACATTGGTGGAGCCGTCCGAGACGCGTACGCCGGTGCCGGCCGCGGCGACCTGCATGACCGCCTTGGCGTGGTCGGCGGCCGGGTGGTCGCTGGCCTGGTAGGCGGCGGACACGCCGAGACAGGCGCTGTAGTCGAAGGTGCCGTAGTGCAGGCCCGTGGCCCGGCCCTCGGCGGCCTGGATCATGCGGGCGACCGTGGCGGTGCCGTCGGTGGCGAGGATGGCCTGGCTGGTCTCGATCTGGATCTCGAAACCGAGCCTGCCGGGCTCGAGCCCGCGCGCCTTCTCGAAGGCCTCCAGGAGCCGCACCATGGCGGTGACCTGCTCGGGGTACGTCACCTTCGGCAGTGTCAGCACCAGTCCGTCGGGCAGGCCGCCGGCCGCCAGCAGGCCGGTGAGGAAGATGTCGAGGGTGCGGATGCCCCGGTCGCGGACGGCGGCCTCCATGCACTTCATGCGGATGCCCGTGTACGGGGCCGCCGTGCCCTTCGCGTACGCCTCGGCGACGAGCCGGGCCGCCCGTGCTGCCGCCTCGTCCTCCTCGGCGTCGGGGCGGGGGCCGTAGCCGTCCTCGAAGTCGACGCGCAGGTCTTCGATGGGCTCGCGCTCCAGTTTGGCCCGCACGCGCGCGTACACGGGTCCGGCGAGCGCGTCGGACAGGCCCAGGCAGGCGGCGAAGGAGGCGGCGTCGGGGGCGTGCTCGTCGAGGGCGGCGAGGGCCCGGTCGCCCCAGGAGCGGACGGTGTCGGCGGCGAAGGCGTCGGCGGGGACGTAGACGGTGTGGACGGGCTGGCGGGTGCCGGGGTCGCCGGGGTAGCAGCGGCCGAGTTCGGCGTCGACCGGGGCGAGGGAGGCGCTGATCTCCTCGCTGACGGCGCCCGCGAGGCTGGTCGCCACCGTCTCCTGCTGGCCCTGACCCATCCCACACCCTCCTGTTTTCCGCTGTACGGAATCAACAATCCGTAGAACGAAGCTATCCGTGGCCCTTCCGGTGGGTCAACACCCTGTCCACGCGGTGAACACCCCGTCCACTCGGTGGTCCGGGTGTGATCACTTCCGCACCTTCCCCCTCTTCCGCACAGACCCGCACACCTTCATCCTGGCTCACGAGGCGAGGGGGCACACATGACAGGCACCGCGGGGCCGAGCCGGCGGACGGGACTGAGAACGATGGTCGCGGCAGCCGTCGCCGTCCCCCTGCTGGCCGTGGTCGGGGCCGACCAGCCGCGCCGCGCGACCCCGTCCACGCCCCGGAAGCCGGCCCCCGTTCCCCCGCTGCGGATCATGACGTTCAACCTCCGGGTCCCGGTCGACCAGGGCCTCAACAGCTGGGTCCACCGCCGCCCGGTGATGCGGGCGCTGTTACGGAGGACCGCCCCGCATGTCATGGGCACCCAGGAGGGCCAGTTCTCGCAGATCCAGAACGTCTGGGCCGACTTCGGCCCGCACTACGACTGGATCGGCACCCCGGGCGCGGGCGACGAGGAGTCGGTGGCGATCTACTACGACGTCCGCCGGCTCGAGCCCCTGGAGCACGATGTGTTCCGGCTCTCCGACACGCCGACCGTGCCCGACTCGAACACCTGGGGCGCGGCCTACCCCCGCCTGGTGACCCGGGTCCTGTTCCGCGACCGGCTGGACCCGGAGCGGGAGTTCCACGTCCTCAACACCCACCTCGACCACCGGAGCGAGTACGCGCGTGTGCGTGCCGCCGCCCTCATCGCCGAGCGGATCACAGGTCTCGGCCCCTCCCGCCCCGCCCTGCTGACCGGCGACTTCAACGCCGTCGCCCACACCGACACGGCGTACCGGACCCTGCTGGACTCCGGCCTCGTCGACACCTGGGACACGGCGGAGCGGACCGGACCGGTGTTCGGGACGTTCAACGGCTGGCGGCCGCCGAAGCCCGACGGCGACCGCATCGACTGGATCCTGGCGACCCCGGGCGTCACGGTCCACCGGGCGTGGGCCGACCCGTTCACCGTGGACGGCCGGTATCCGAGCGACCATCTGCCGGTGCTGGCGACGGTGAGCCTGAAGTGAACGACCGAGGCCCCCGCGACCGGTGCGGTCACGGGGGCCTCGTACTGCCTACGGCGATCAGGCGGTCTCGTACGGCCCGACGGCGACCGGGCCGTCAGACAGACGATCGCGCGCGATCGGCCGTTCGGGTGATCAGCCCTTGCGGGTCTTGATCTCCTCGGTGAGCTGCGGGACGACGTCGAACAGGTCGCCGACGACGCCGTAGTCGACCAGGTCGAAGATCGGGGCCTCGGCGTCCTTGTTGACGGCGACGATCGTCTTCGAGGTCTGCATGCCGGCGCGGTGCTGGATCGCGCCGGAGATGCCGTTGGCGATGTACAGCTGCGGCGAGACGGACTTGCCGGTCTGGCCGACCTGGTTGGTGTGCGGGTACCAGCCGGCGTCCACCGCGGCGCGGGAGGCGCCGACGGCCGCGCCGAGGGAGTCGGCGAGGGCCTCGATGATCGCGAAGTTCTCCGCGCCGTTGACGCCACGGCCGCCGGAGACCACGATCGCGGCCTCGGTCAGCTCCGGACGGCCGGTCGACTCACGGGCCGTGCGGCCGGTGACCTTGGTGCCGGTGGCCTGCTCGGAGAAGGAGACGGACAGGGCCTCGACCGCACCGGCGGCCGGGGCGGCCTCGACGGCGGCGCTGTTGGGCTTGACCGTGATGACCGGGGTGCCCTTGATGACACGGGACTTGGTGGTGAAGGACGCGGCGAACACCGACTGGGTGGCCACCGGGCCCTCGTCGCCGGCCTCGAGGTCGACGGCGTCGGTGATGATGCCGGAACCGATGCGCAGCGCCAGACGGGCGGCGATCTCCTTGCCCTCGGCGGAGGAGGGGACCAGGACGGCGGCCGGGGAGACGGCGGCGACGGCGGCCTGCAGCGCGTCCACCTTCGGTACGACGAGGTAGTCGGCGTACTCGGACGCGTCGTGGGTGAGGACCTTGACGGCGCCGTGCTCGGCGAGCGCGGCGGCGGTGTTCTCGCCACCGGCACCGAGCGCGACGGCGACGGGCTCGCCGATGCGGCGGGCGAGGGTCAGCAGCTCGAGGGTCGGCTTGCGGACGGCACCGTCCACGTGGTCGACGTAGACGAGGACTTCAGCCATGGGATTGCTCTCCTGCGAAACGAAGTTGAGGGGCGGTCGGCGTGTCGAGCCTTAGATGAACTTCTGGCTCGCGAGGTACTCGGCGAGCTGCTTGCCGCCCTCGCCCTCGTCCTTGACGATCGTGCCGGCGGTGCGGGCCGGGCGCTCGGCCGCGGTCTCGACCTTGGTCCAGGCGCCGTCGAGGCCGACCTCCTCGGCGTCGATCTCGAGGTCCTCCAGGTCCCAGGACTGAACCGGCTTCTTCTTGGCCGCCATGATGCCCTTGAAGGACGGGTAACGGGCCTCGCCCGACTGGTCGGTGACCGACACGACCGCCGGCAGGGAGGCCTCGAGCTGCTCGGAGGCGGCGTCGCCGTCGCGGCGGCCCTTGACCGTGCCGTCCTCGACCAAGACCTCGGAGAGCAGCGTGACCTGCGGGACGCCCAGGCGCTCGGCGACCAGGGCCGGGACGATGCCGGCGGTGC
The DNA here is from genome assembly GCF_044763345.1 of Streptomyces sp. NPDC096132. Lineage (NCBI taxonomy): Bacteria > Bacillati > Actinomycetota > Actinomycetes > Kitasatosporales > Streptomycetaceae > Streptomyces > Streptomyces sp. NPDC096132. Next base: position 347,766 of record NZ_JBIWGA010000011.1, on the reverse strand, counting down.
CGTCGGTGGAGGCCATGCCGGAGACGACCAGGTCGTAGCCGGCCTTCTCGATGGCCTTGGCCAGCACGAGGGAGGTGCCGATGGCGTCGGTGCCGTGCAGGTCGTCGTCCTCGACGTGGATCGCCTTGTCGGCGCCCATGGACAGCGCCTTGCGCAGGGCGTCCTTGGCGTCCTCGGGACCCACCGTCAGGACGGTGATCTCCACGTCGTCGTCGGAGTTCTCGGAGATCTGCAGCGCCTGTTCGACGGCGTACTCGTCGAGTTCGGAGAGCAGACCGTCCACGTCGTCCCGGTCGACGGTCAGGTCATCGGCGAAGTGCCGGTCGCCAGTGGCGTCGGGCACGTACTTCACAGTGACAACGATCCTCAAGCTCACGCCGGCTCTCCTACTGCATCGTCAGTTCTCGGCTGCCTTCTTCAGGCAGCATAGGCGCCACAAACGGCCGATCCCGATCGGGGCGGCCCGCGCCCCGAACGAAATATTACTCGTCAGTACAGCCAGTTCTTGCCCACTAAGCAAGCGCTTTGAACTGTGACCTCTGCAACGCAGCGTAACCGGAACTCGACGGCTTCGCAGGAGAGCCGGTCAGTGATCAATCCCGCAGAGCGTTGAACCGGCCCTGGTGGTAGAGCAACGGCCGGCCCGCGCCCGCGGGGTCACCCAGGACGACCTCGGCCAGCACGATCCGGTGGTCCCCGGCGGGCACACGCGCGACAACCCGGCACACCAGCCAGGCGAGCACGTCGTCGAGGACGGGAACGCCCTCGGGGCCCTCGCGCCACGCGGTGGGCGCGCCAAAGCGGTCGGCGCCGCTGCGGGCGAAGGTCGCGGCCAGCTCCTCCTGGTGCTCACCGAGCAGATGTACGCCCACGTGCTCCGTCCCGGATATCGCGGGCCAGCTGGAGGCTCCCGTGCCGATGCCGAAGGAGAGCATGGGGGGCTCCGCGGAGACGGAGGTGAGGGAGGTGGCGGTGAAACCGACCGGGCCGGACTCACCGGGAGCGGTGATCACGGCCACTCCGGCGGCATGCCGCCGGAAGACGGAACGCAGGAGATCGGGAGAGGCGAGCTGAGGGGTGCCGAGGTCGGGCGAGGCCGTCATGGAGTTGTCGTCCTTCTGGAGGGAGCGGCGGGAGGGTCGGCGGGGGCTCAGCGGCCCGGACAGCGCGCGCTCGCGGTACGGGCCAGGTCGACGTGGACCCGCCCGTAGAGAAGGAGTTCCTGAGGCATACGGTCAGGCTGACGATGGATGGCGCGCACAGTCAAGTACGTTCCGGTATCCGGGAGGCCGTCCGGCAGGTGACCCACCGTCCCCCGACGGCCCGTCACACCGCCTCCCCCAGGGCCGCTATGACGTCGGCCTTGCGGGGCTGACCGGTGGCACGCCGTACGACACGGCCGTCGGCGTCGAGGACCAGGACGGTCGGGGTCTTGAGGATGTCGAGCTCGCGCACGAGCTCCAGGTGGTCCTCGGCGTCGATCTCGATGTGGGTGACGCCGGGCACCATCTCCGCGACCTCGCCGAGCACCCGGCGGGTGGCTCGGCAGGGCGCGCAGAAGGCGCTGGAGAACTGCACGAGCGTGGCCCGGTCCCCCAGTTCACCGCCCAGCCGGTCGGCACCGAGCCGCTTTCCGTCGTCGCGCCCGCGCACGCGCACCCTCCCGCTCCGCCGCCGGTGCAGCACTCCGTAGGCGCTCGCCGCCGCGAGCACCGCCACGCACACCACCAGTCCGGTCATCAGCTCCTCCAGCGTTCACGAGACTGCAAAGATTCCCGACCCCAGGAATCGTTTCCGCTGCGGAATGCTTGATTCATGGACATCGATGTGAGGGGCCCGCGCTTCGGGGCCGCCGTCACGACCGTAGTGCTGGCGGTCGTTCTGGTCACGGGCAGCGCCTGGCTGCTGGCCTGGCAGACGCTGGCGTTCGCGCTGGGCGCGGCGGGCGGGGTCGGACGCTCGCCGTACGGCTGGGTGTTCCGCGGGGTCGTACGGCCGCGCATCGGCCCGCCGACGGAGTTCGAGTCGCCCCAGCCGCCGCGGTTCGCGCAGGCGGTGGGGCTCGTCTTCGCCGGTGTGGGCCTGCTCGGATTCACGCTGGGGCCGGACTGGCTGGGGCTCGCGGCGACCGGTGCGGCACTCGCGGCCGCCTTCCTCAATGCCGCTTTCGGGTACTGCCTGGGGTGCGAGATGTACCTGCTCGCGCGGCGGGTGACGGTGCGGACGGAGTAAACGCGGCGCAAAAGACCGAGGTGGATCACGGGGGCCGAGTGACGAGGATCTCGTCGCCATGGGGCACGAGGACTTGGCCCCCGGCCGTTCTTCGGGCACGATCTGCGAGATGCCGTAAACCTACGGCTGCGTAACTTTGCCCGAGGGGGGATCCCCTCACGGGCAGAAGGAAGGGTCCGCCGCGCCCATGGCAGAGCTTGTCTACCGTCCCGCCGTCGGCCTCGCCCTGACATTGTTCAAGGCCTGGGATCTCAAGATCGACTGCAAGGGGTCGGAGAACATCCCGCGCTCGGGTGGCGCCGTGCTGGTGAGCAATCACATCAGCTACCTCGACTTCATCTTCAACGGTCTGGCCGCGCTCCCGCAGAAACGTCTCGTTCGCTTCATGGCGAAGGAGGCCGTCTTCCGCCACAAGGTCTCCGGTCCGCTGATGCGGGCGATGAAGCACATCCCGGTGGACCGCAACCAGGGCGACGCGGCCTACCAGCACGCGCTGGACTCGCTGCGGTCGGGAGAGATCGTCGGGGTCTTCCCGGAGGCGACCATCTCGCAGTCGTTCACGCTGAAGAGCTTCAAGTCGGGCGCGGCGCGGCTCGCGCAGGAGGCCGGCGTCCCGCTGGTCCCGATGGCCGTGTGGGGGACGCAGCGGCTGTGGACCAAGGGTCACCCGCGCAACTTCAAGCGCAGCCACACCCCGATCACGATCCGCGTCGGCGAGGCGATCGAGGCCTCCAAGGACAAGTACGCGGGTGCCCTCACGCGCCAGCTGCGCGAGCGCGTCCAGGAGCTCCTGGAGGCCGCCCAGCGTGCCTACCCGGTCCGCCCGAAGGACGCGCACGACACCTGGTGGATGCCGGCCCATCTGGGCGGCACCGCGCCGACCCCGGAGCAGGTGAAGGCCGCCGAGGCCCACTGACGCCCGCCTCCCGCGCCCCCGCACCGGGGGCGCACCATCACGGTCATGACAGCGCGGCCGGCAGCGTCTTCCACAGATACGGCCGGTCCGGCGCGGCCTTGAGCACGCTCAGCACCGCTGGGTGCGGTGCCGCGTACAGCACGGGGTGGTCCAGCTCGCCCGCCTCCACGTCGGGGACGAAGGCGAGCCGTTCGCCGTCCAGGGAGAACCGCGCGTCCACGCCGGGTTTGTTGCCGCGCGGATCCTGGCGGTGCCAGGCGCCGTTGAAGCGGACGGCGACCAGGCCGTGCACCACGTCGAACTTCTGGTAGCACAGCGCCGTCGGGATGTCCTCGCACCGCAGCAGCGCGGCCAGCGCATGAGCCTTCGCGTAGCAGATACCGGTGCCCTGTTCCAGCACGTCGGAGGCTCGCCAGGTGACCTGCACGGCGCCGGAGTCCTGCGAGTGGGGAATCGTGTCACGCACGAACTCGAACGCCAGCCGCGCATAGTCATACGAGTCAACGGCCTTCTTCGCCAAGCGTGCGGCCGTTTCCCGGACGCGCGGATGGTCGTGGTCGATGACGTCGTCAGCGGCCAAGTAGGCGGACAGGTCAGGGTTCTCCTGGATCAGCTCCATGGCGTCAGAGCATAGAAACGCGATCACCCGACGTCAATGAATTTTCGGGTGACCGCATATCTATGCAGACGCTAGTGCGCCATCTCCTCCTTGACGGCCGCGACGAACGCGTCCACGTCCTCCTCGGTGGTGTCGAACGCGCACATCCAGCGCACGACGCCCGCGGCCTCGTCCCAGAAGTAGAACCGGAACCGCTTCTGCAGCCGCACGCTCACGTCGTGCGGCAGCTTCGCGAAGACCCCGTTGGCCTGGACCGGGTGGAGGATCTCCACCCCGTGCACCGCGCGCACGCCCTCGGCCAGCCGCTGGGCCATCTCGTTGGCGTGCCGGGCGTTGCGCAGCCACAGGTCCTTGGCGAGCAGGGCCTCCAACTGCACCGACACGAAGCGCATCTTGGAGGCGAGCTGCATGGACAGCTTGCGCAGGTGCTTCATGTGGCTGACGGCGTCCTGGTCGATGACGACGACCGCCTCGCCGAACAGGGCGCCGTTCTTCGTCCCGCCGAGGGAGAGGATGTCGACGCCCACCGCGTTGGTGAACGTCCGCATGGGCACGTCCAGGGAGGCGGCCGCGTTGGCTATGCGGGAACCGTCCAGGTGGACCTTCATGCCGCGCGCGTGGGCGTGGTCGCAGATCGCGCGGATCTCGTCGGGGGTGTAGAGGGTGCCCAGCTCCGTGCTCTGGGTGATCGAGACGACCTGCGGCATGGCGCGGTGCTCGTCCTCCCAGCCCCAGGCCTGCCTGTCGATGAGTTCCGGGGTGAGCTTGCCGTCGGGCGTGGGCACGGTGAGCAGCTTGAGGCCGCCCATGCGCTCGGGCGCGCCGCCCTCGTCCACGTTGATGTGGGCGCTCTCGGCGCAGATCACCGCGCCCCAGCGGTCGGTGACCGCCTGGAGCGCGACGACGTTGGCGCCGGTGCCGTTGAAGACCGGGAACGCCTCCGCCGTGGCGCCGAAGTGGCTGCGGACGATCCGCTGGAGGTTCTCGGTGTAGTCGTCCTCGCCGTACGCGACCTGATGGCCGCCGTTGGCCAGGGCCAGGGCGGCCATCACCTCCGGGTGGGCCCCGGCGTAGTTGTCGCTGGCGAATCCTCGGACTTCCGGGTCGTGGTGGCGGCGGGCGTCGGTCTTGGGAGGGTTCACGGCTTCTCGGTGAGCCACAGACGCTGTCCGTTCACTTCGGGGGCGGGCTTGTCCCAGACTCCGGCGATGGCCTCGGCCAGGTCCGTGACGTCGGTGAAGCCCGCGAACTTCGCGTTGGGCCGCTCCGCGCGCATCGCGTCGTGCACCAGCGCCTTCACCACCAGGATGGCGGCCGCGGAGCTCGGGCCCCCGGCGCCGCCGGCCTTGCGGAAGTAGTCGGCCAGCGCGAGCGTCCAGGCCTCGGCGGCGGCCTTGGCCGCGGCGTAGGCGGCGTTGCCCGCCGTGGGGTTGCTGGCGCCCGCGGCGCTGATCAGCACGTACCGGCCGCGCTCGCTGGCCTGCAGCGCCTCGTGGAAGGCGAGGGAGGTGTGCTGCACGGTCTTGACGAGCAGCAGCTCCAGCAGGTCCCAGTCGTCGAGGCTGGTCTTGGTGAAGGTCTCGCTGCCGCGCCAGCCGCCGACGAGGTGGACCAGCCCGTCGACCCGGCCGAAGTCCTTCTCCACACGGGCGGCCCACTCACGGGTGGAGTTGAGGTCGAGCAGGTCCACGGTGTCACCGGTGACGGTGGCGCCACCGGCTTCGTAGCGGGCGTGGTCGACGGCCTCCGCCAGGCGCTCGGGGTCGTTGTCCGAGCCGACGACGGTCGCGCCCTGCTGGGCGAGCTTCAGCAGCGCCGCGCGTCCGGCGGGTCCGCCCGCGCCGGCCACCGCGATCACCGCACCGTTGAGAGCGCCGTTCCCCATCCTTGCCTCCTGCTGAGCGGTGTTCGTACGGTCGCTCACGCGGCGACCCTCTCGGCACTGTCCGCCGTGATGCCCCGGGTCGAGGCGATCACGTTCTTCAGCTTCTTGGACAGTGCCTCATAGAACATGCTCAGCGGAAACTCGTCCGGAAGCACGTCATCCACGAGTTTGCGCGGCGGCTGCGTCAGGTCGAGGGCGTCGGGACCCTTGGCCCACCGGGAGCCCGGGTGCGGGGCGAGGTAGGTGGAGACCAGCTCGTAGCCGGCGAACCAGTGGACGAGCTTCGGGCGGTCGATGCCGTCGCGGTAGAGCTGCTCGATGTCGGCGCAGAGCTGGTTGGTGACCTGCGGGGCGCGCTGCCAGTCGATGTGCAGCTTGTTGTCGGTCCAGCGGACGACGTCGTGCTTGTGCAGGTAGGCGAAGAGCAGCTGGCCGCCGAGGCCGTCGTAGTTGCGCACCCGCTCGCCGGTGACCGGGAAGCGGAACATACGGTCGAAGAGCACAGCGTACTGCACGTCACGGGCCTGCGGGACGCCGTCGGCCTCCAGCTTCACGGCCTCCTTGAAGGCGGTGAGGTCGCAGCGCAGCTCCTCCAGGCCGTACATCCAGAACGGCTGGCGCTGCTTGATCATGAAGGGGTCGAAGGGCAGGTCGCCGTGGCTGTGGGTGCGGTCGTGGACCATGTCCCACAGGACGAAGGCCTCCTCGCAGCGCTTCTGGTCGTGGACCATGGCGGCGATGTCCTCGGGCAGTTCCATGCCCAGGATGTCGACGGCGGCGTCGGTGACGCGGCGGAAGCGGGCGGCCTCGCGGTCGCAGAAGATCCCACCCCAGGAGAAACGTTCCGGCGCCTCACGGACGGCGATGGTCTCCGGGAAGAGCACGGCCGAGTTCGTGTCGTAGCCGGACGTGAAGTCCTCGAAGGTGATGCCGCAGAACAGCGGGTTGTCGTAGCGGGTGCGCTCCAGCTCGGCCAGCCACTCCGGCCAGACCATGCGCAGCACGACCGCCTCGAGGTTGCGGTCCGGGTTGCCGTTCTGCGTGTACATCGGGAAGACGACCAGGTGCTGCAGGCCGTCGGCGCGGTTCGCGGCCGGCTGGAAGGCCAGCAGCGAGTCCAGGAAGTCCGGCACCTCGAAGCCGCCCTCGACCCAGCGGTGCAGGTCCTTCACCAGGGCGCGGTGGTAGTCGGCGTCGTGCGGGAGCAGCGGTGAGAGCCCCTCGACCGCCCCGATCACCTCATGGACGGCCCGCTCGGCCTCCACGCGCTCCGGCGCGCCCTCACCCTCGAAGTCGATCGCCCCGTCCTTGGACTGCCAGGGGCGGATCCGCTCCACGGCATCCTTGAGCACGGGCCACGCCGGGTGCTCCACCACCCTCGTCACGGGAGGAACCCGCTCCCCCGTCGCCGCCTGCACAAGAATTTCCGTCATGTCCCATCCTCCACGGGAGAACCTCGCGTATGGACACCGTATGCATATGAGGTTTCCTCCAGCAAGTGGGGCCACGGGAAATTATCCTGCCCACCCGCATCTTCACGGCAGTTTTTCCTGTCGGACATGGGGGGAGTGACTACTTCCGCTACGGCTGGGTAGAGGCGGTGAGCCCCTTGATCTACACGTGTCCATGGATGGCCCCGGGCGGTTAGGCTGCGAACTTCTCCACCCCCCGCCTCCACCCGCAGTCGACGGAAGCGAGTCCCGTCTTGAACTTCCTCACCATCGGTCATCGCGGCGTGATGGGCATCGAGCCCGAGAACACCCTGCGCTCCTTCGTCGCCGCCGAGGAGGCCGGCCTCGATGTGATCGAACTCGATCTGCATTTGAGCAAGGACGGCGCCCTCGTGGTCATGCACGACCCCGATGTGGACCGCACGACGGACGGGACGGGTCCCATCGCGGACCAGACGCTCGCCGAGCTCAAGACCCTCGACGCGGGGCGCGGGGAGCGGGTGCCGGTGTTCGAGGAGGTCCTGGACGCGGTGACACTGCCGCTGCAGGCCGAGATCAAGGATGTGCAGGCGGCGCGGGCGCTGGCCGAGGTGATGCACGCCCGGGACCTGGTGGGGCGGGTGGAGGTGTCCTCGTTCCACGACGAGGCGGTCGCCGAGATGGCCCGGCTGGTGCCCGGGGTGCGCACCGCGCTGATCGGCAGCCGCTACGGCCTCGACATCGTTGCCCGGGCCGTGGACGCCGGAGCCACGACCGTGTGTCTGAACCTGCGGCGCCTCACCCTGGAGATCGTCGAGGAGGCCCGCAGACGGGATCTGCGGATCATCGGCTGGGTCGTCAACACCCAGTTCCAGCTGCGGCTCGTACGCGCGCTGGAGCTGGACGGCGCGACCACCGACTACCCGGAGATCAGACGGACGGGCCGCTTCACGGCCTGAGCCGACCCGGGCCGGGCTCAGGCGAGCGGCTTGACCAGCAGCTCGAACTGCAGGTCGTCGCGCTGCGGGATGCCGAAGCGCTCGTCGCCGTACGGGAACGGCGTCATCCGTCCGGTACGGCGATAGCCGCGGCGCTCGTACCAGGCGATGAGGTCGTCGCGCACGGAGATCACGGTCATGCGCATCTCGGTGGCGCCCCAGATCTCCCGGGCCTGCCGCTCGGCCTCCGCGAGGACCGTCCTGCCCAGACCGCCGCCCTGGGCCGTGGGGCTGACCGCGAACATGCCGAAGTACGCGTGGTCACCGCGGTGTTCGAGCTGGCAGCAGGCGACGATCCGGCCGCCCTGCTCGACCGTGAGCACCCGGCCGTCGGCCGCCTCGATGATCTCGAGCACGCCCTCGGGGTCGGTCCGCTGCCCCTGGAGGATGTCCGCCTCCGTGGTCCATCCGGCCCGGCTGGATTCCCCGCGGTAGGACGACTCGACCAGCGCGACCAACGCGTCCACGTCGGCGTCGGTGGCATCACGGAAGGTGATTGCGGTGGCGGCGGTGTCCATGCGGGCGATCTCCGGTGTGTGGCGCGGCTGGGACTCGCACGAGGGTAACCCCGCGCCCATTAGGCTCCGGCCGCATGGTGCACGTACTCAGCAGTAGGACCCTTCTCCGCCCCACCGACCCCGAGCGCTCGCGTTCCTTCTACGGCGAGCAGCTGGGCCTGGCCGTCTACCGCGAGTTCGGTACGGGGGCGCAGCGCGGGGTCGTCTACTTCCTCGGCGGCGGTTTCCTGGAGGTCTCGGGCCGGTCGGAGACGCCGCCCGACCCCGCCGTACGGCTCTGGTTGCAGGTCGCGGACGTGACGGCGGCGCACGAGGAGCTGCGGGCGAAGGGGGTCGGGATCGTGCGGCCGCCGGTGAGGGAGCCGTGGGGGCTGGTCGAGATGTGGATCGAGGATCCGGACGGCACGCCGATCGTGCTGGTGGAGGTGCCGGCGGATCATCCGATCCGGTATCGGCCGGGGATCTGAGGGCGCGGTGCGGTGAGCGGCGCCTGCCGGCTCGGTGCGGGCCGGCTGACGGCGGGTGCGGGTGCGTTGTGGCTGGTCGCGCCCACGCGGCGGAGCCGCAAAATCGATACAGCCCCGCGCCCCTGGGGACCTTGTCGGCAGCCTCGCTGACCGCGTGAGCGGATGCCGGGCCGGGGGGACGGGCTTAGCGTGCTGGAGGGGTCCCCTTTTCGGGAGGAACGCCATGAAGCTCGACGTGCCCGTGCCCGGCGGGCCCTGCTGGGCCGAGCTGGGGACCGGTGATCTGGAGGCGGCGAAGCGGTTCTACGCGGAGCTGTTCGGCTGGCGGGCGGAGACGGATCCACGGCAGGAGGCCGGCGGCTACACCGTCGCGCACCTCGGCGAGGCGGCCGTCGCCGCGCTGAGCCCCCTGTACCAGGAGTCGCAGCCGTGCGCCTGGAACGTGTCGTTCGCGGTGACCGACGCCGATGTCAGCGCCCGGCTGATCACGGAGGCCGGCGGCAAGGTGCTGGTGGGCCCGATGGACGTGTTCGACGTGGGCCGATTCGTGGTCGCCCTCGACCCGGGCGGTGCCGCGTTCCAGTTGTGGCAGGCACGGACCTTCCCGGGCGCGGGGCTGTTCAACGCGCCCGGCTCGCTCGGCTGGGTGGAGCTGCTGACCCGTGATCCCGACCGGGCGGAGACCTTCTACACGACGGTGTTCGGCTGGACCGTGAGCTCTTCGGAGAACTATCTGCAGTGGGGCGTCGGCGGTGCCGACTTCGGCGGCATGGTGACGATGGACGACAAGTTCCCGCCCGAGGTGCCGCCGCACTGGCTGCCGTACTTCGCGGTGTCCGATGTGGACGCCTCCGCGGCGACGGCGACGCAGTCCGGCGGCACCGCGCTGATGGAGCCCACCTCCGTGCCGGACGGTCCGCGGATCGCGGTGCTGCGGGATCCGCAGGGCGCGGTGTTCGGGGTCTACCGGGCGGGTGACGAGGGGTGAGCGTGGGCGGCTGAGGAGCGAGCCGCCACGGGCTCAGGCCTTCAGCGCCTGCATGTGCCCTTCCAGGCGGCTCAGCAACTCGCCGAGCAGATCGGCCAGTTCGCCCTGCCGGTCACCGTCCAGGGCGGACAGTACGGCGCTCTCGTAGGCGAGTTGCTCGGGGAGGATGCCGTCGACGAGGTCACGGCCTGCGTCCGTGAGGCGGAGGTGGGCGACGCGGCGGTCGCGGGTGTCGCCCCGGCGTTCCACCAGGCCGCGCTCGGTGAGCTGTTTGAGGCGCTTGGTGACGGCGGCTCCCGAGGAGAACGTCTCGCGGGCCAGTTCGCCGGGGGTCAGTTCGTGGCCGGTGCGGCGCAGCGCGCCGAGCAGGTCGAACTCGGGGCGGCTCAGGCCCGCCCGGCGCAATGGCGCGTCCTCAGCCTGCTGGAGCAGGGCGGCGCAGCGGTTGACGCGGCCGATGATCTCCATGGGCCCGGTGTCGAGGTCGGGCCGCACCGCCTGCCACTGCCCCACCACCGCCGCGACGGTGTCCCTCCTCGCCCCGTCTCCGGCCGCCGCTGGTCCCCGCGTCGCCGTCATCGCCGTACGCCCTCCGCTCTCGTGGTCGCGTCCCGGCCCAGGAGCAGACCCTGGTGCCGTACCGTCGCCGCGAGCGTACGGTGTCCGGACTGCTCGGCCGCCACGACCCGCTCCTCGGGCAGGGCGCGCCGCCACCACTCGCCGTACGCGGCGTCGGCGGTGGCGCGCAGGTCGACCAGGGCCGCGGCGAGGGCACGGCGGGCGGGCTCCAGGGCCGCGGCGGAAGCGGAGTGCGGCTGTGTCACGAGCCGCGCGGCGTGGTCGCGGGCCTGCGACACGGCCGTCAGGGCCCGCTCCAGGCGGTCGCCGGACCGGCGGTTGGTGACGGCGAGGGCGGCGACGAAGCCGACGACCGCGCCGACGAACGTGTCCACCAGCCGCTCGGTGATCAGCCGGCCGGCGTCCTGGTAGTGGGTGAACTCGGTGATGAGCAGGGCCATCGGGGTCACACAGACGCTGCCGAGCCAGTAGTTGCGGCTGATCAGCGCCTCCGCGCCGAAGTTGAGGGCGAGGCAGACCAGGACCAGGGCCGCCTGGTGGAGGTGGGCGAGCGGGACGAGCGCCGCGAAGGCGAGGACGCCGACGAGATTGCCGACGACGCGCTGGACGGCACGGTTCCAGGTGAGGATGACGTTCGCCTGGTAGAGGGAGGCGGCGGTCACCAGCGCCCAGTAGGGGCGGCCGATACCGAGGGCGAGCGAGGCGTATCCGGCGAGGGCGCAGCCGAGGGCGGTGCGGGCCGCGATCGGGGCGAGCGGGCCCAGCCTGCGCCACAACGACGGCCGTACGGTGGCCAGTTGGACGTCGATGCCGAGGAGTTCGTCGTCATCCAGGAGGTCGTCCGGGTGCGGGACCGGGCCGGTGCCGCGCAGGGCCCGGTCCCAGGTGCGCAGCCGTTCCGGGTCGGCGTCGGCGGGGGCGGCGAGCGTCACCTCGGCGCGGACGAGCAGCCGCTCCAGGGCGCGGTGGGTCTCCTCGCGGCGGTCCGTCGCCGGGGTTGTTCCGCCGCGCGCTGGACTTCCGGCGTGGGCCAGGCTCTGGGCCCGGCTTCCCGTGCGGGCCGCCAGAAGGGTCTGCCAGGCCGCGTGTACGGCGGCGGCCGCGGCGGCCCGGGCGCGGCCCTCGGCCGGACCCTGTGTCGCGGCGTACGCGGCGGCCGTGTGCAGGGCGTGGGCGGTGGCCCGGCGCTCCGGACCGTGCGGGCGCACCAGCCCCGGTGCCATGCCGATCAGCCAGGCCCAGGCACCGGCGGCCGTCGCGAGCCCGAGATGGCCGGGGAGCTCGCCGAGCGTCTGCGGCACGAACAGGGCGGCGGAGGTGACGAAGGTCAGGACGACGTTGGCGGGCGGCCCGAGGCGGGTGGCGTCGCAGAGCACCTTCTGCGCGGCCGCGAGCAGCGCGCCGACGGTGACCAGGACGACCGCGTCCGTGGTGAGCGCGGCCGCGAGCAGGGCGACCGCCAGGCCGCCGGTCATGCCCAGGACCACCCCGGCGAGGACCCGGGCGCGGGCCGCGTAGGGGCGGTTGTGGGCGTACAGGGCGCACAGGGACCCAGCCATCGTGTACACCGCCAGATCGAGACGGCCGAGCGCCAGCAGGGTCAGGTTCGGCGGGGCGACCGCGGCGACGACGCTCAGAGCGGGCTTGAACCAGATGTCGGAGGGACGGCCGAGGCGCAGCACGCCGGCCAGCGGGAGGCGGGGTCCGGGCATACCCATTAATTTAGCATGTGTTTTACTCGTGAAATATATAAGGGACGTCCCTGCTCACCTGCCGTGCTCCCTCGAATGCCCCCCGTGTACAACCTTGCGCTTGCGTGCGCGCCGCGTGCCGTGGGCATCGCACCCCTCGACGTCACCGTCGAGCGGGGAGGTGCACGTGCACGGACCGGCTTCGCCCGGCTGGCTGCTCGTCGCGCTGTGTGCGGCGACCGGGGCCTACTGCCTGCTGCGGATGCGCAGCAGGGTCGAGGAGCAGCGCCGGGCCGCGGGCGGCGAGGCGCTCATGGGCTTCGGGATGGCCGTGATGGCGGTGCCCACGACGGTCTTCACCCCGCCCTCGTGGGCCTGGCCCGCCTATACGGCGGTGTTCGGCGCGGCCGCGCTGCGGGCGCTGTGGGCGGCCCGCGGGGGCGGCCACCATCTGCATCACCTGGTGGGGGCCTCGGCCATGGTCTACATGGCGGCCGCGATGGCCGCCGCCCCCGCCGACCCGCATGCACACGGCGGCCCCGCCACGGGCGTCCCGCTCCTCACGGGCGTCCTGCTGCTGTACTTCACCGGGTACGTCCTCCTCTCCGGGGCACGGCTGCTGCCGGTCGCGGGGACTGCCGGGACGGCCGGGACGCCCGGGACCGCCGTCGCCTGGAGCGACCGGCCCGAGCTGGCGCGGGCGTGCCGGCTGTCGATGGGGATCGGGATGCTGGCGATGCTGCTGACGATGTGATCCCAACTCAGCCGTGGCCTGCGTCACTTTGGCGCGACAAGCCGTACCCCTGAGCGGTGCGCCGCTCATAGGGTGCTGCTCATGATGGTCCCCGCGGTCCTGCTGCTGCTCGGCGCCCTGACCGCCGTCGGAGCGCCCCGGCTGCTCGCCCGGGCCGACTGGCCGGACCGTGAACCGGTGGTCGCGCTGTGGGCCTGGCAGTGCGTGGTGGCGGCGGTCCTGCTGTGCTGTGCGCTGTCGATGACGCTCAGCGCGGCGGCGGCCTGGCAGGCGGTGCGCGGTCATGTCTTCGCGCCGGCCCCGCGCGGGGTCGCGGAGGCCTACGCGCTCGGCCCGACCGGGCCCTGGGCTGCGGCGACCGCCGTGGCGCTCGCCTGCGGCGGGCTGTGGAGCGGGGCGATGCTGGTACGGGAGGTGGCGCGCGCCCGGGCGAGGAGCCGGTCACGCCGGGCCGAACTGCGGCTGCGCGTCCCGCTGTTGCCGGGCGAGGAGACGAGGGGACGGCTCGTCGTCCTGGAGGGCGAGCGGCCGGACGCCTGGTGGCTGGCGGGCGCCGCGCCCCAACTGGTCGTCACCACGGCCGCGTTGCGTCGGCTGAAGGGACGTCAGCTCGATGCCCTGCTCGCACACGAGCAGGGGCACGCGCAGGCGCGGCACGACTGGCTGCTGCACTCGTCGTCCGCGCTGGCCACCGGGTTTCCGCAGGTGCCGGTGTTCGCGGCGTTCCGTGCCGAGATGCACCGGCTGGTCGAACTGGCCGCCGACGACATGGCCTCCCGCCGCTTCGGCCGGCTCACCACCGCGCTCGCCCTGGTCGAACTCAACGAGGACCGCGGGGTGTTCGGCCCCTCCCCCACCCCGCAGGCCCATGTCCCACAGCGTGTGCACCGGCTGCTCACACCCCCGGACCGGCTCACCGCGGCCCGCAGACTGCGCCTGACGGCGGCGGCCTCACTGGTGCCGGTGATCCCCGTGCTGGTGGCGCTGGTCCCGGGACTGCGGGCACTGGGCTGAGACCCGCCAGGCGTGCGGCGGTCCGGGCACGCAGGGCTGCCCCCAGGACACCCGCCGGGCCACCAAGACACCCTCTGGGACGCCCGAGGCGATCTCCGAGCCACGCGGGGGCGATCCACCGGCCGCCCGAGACGTTTCCCCGAACCTCCCCTCCCCACACCTCCCCGGGTTGGCCTCGGGCCCCCCAGGTCGGCGAGGATCACATCATGCACACCCCGTCCGTCGACTCCCCGCCCCGTCCTCCCGCACTGCGCACGGCCCTCCGCGTCGCGACGGCTCTCGGTCTGTGCTCGGTCCTCCTCCTCGTCCTGGTCGCGGCCGAGTGGCACCCCCTGATCTCCATGGACGGCGACGTCTCCCGCACCACCCACCGCTGGGCCCTCGCGGACCCCGACGTCACCCAGGTCTGCAGAATCCTCACGGACTGGGTGTGGGACCCGGTGACGATGCGTCTGCTGGGGGCCGCGGTGGCGGTGTGGCTGGTGTGGCGGCACGCCGCCTGGTGGACGGCGGGCTGGCTGGTCGTCACGTCGGCGGTGGGCACGCTGATCCAGCAGGGCCTGAAGGCCGCGGTCGGCCGGCACCGCCCGGCCTGGCCCGACCCGGTCGACTCCGCCCACTTCGCGGCGTACCCCTCCGGGCACGCACTGACCGCCACGGTGGTGTTCGGCCTCCTGCTGTGGCTGCTGCACCGGCACGGCGTGGGCCACGCCGTGTGGCGTACGGCGGTGGCGGTGGCGGCGGTCTCCGTCGTGGGCGTGGGACTGACCCGGATCTGGCTGGGCGTGCACTGGCCCTCGGACGTCCTCGGCGGCTGGCTCCTGGGTGCGGCACTGGTGGCCCTGGCGATCGCGGCCCAGCTCCGGTGGCGCCCGTGAGGCCGGGATCGTACGGCTATGTGGGCCGGAGGACATCCGGCGAGCCGTCGCACCCGGCACCGAGGGCCGCGTGGTGACCCCACAAGATCCGCCGGGTTCCTAGGATCGACGGCATGACTGCCGTTCTGTTCGACTTCTCCGGGACCCTCTTCCGTGTCGAGACCGCCGAGTCCTGGCTGCGTGCCGTGCTCGCCGAGGCCTGCCTCGCGCTGCCCGAGGAAGAGCTGGCCGAGCTGGCGCGGGCGCTGGAGACGGCCGGTGCGCTGCCGGGTGGGGCGGCACCCGTGCGGGTCCCCGAGGAAGTGGCGGGGGTGTGGCGGGTGCGGGACGAGAGCGCCGCGTCGCACCGGGCCGCGTTCACCGGGCTGTCCCGTCAGGTGCCGCTGCCGGACCCGGGTCTGCACGACGCGCTGTACGACCGGCACATGACACCGGCGGCCTGGGCGCCGTACCCCGATGCCCTGGACGTGCTGAGCGGGCTGCGGGAGCTGGGGGTCGGCGTGGGTGTGGTCAGCAACATCGGCTGGGATCTCCGGCCCGTGTTCCGGGAGCACGGGCTCGACCGGTTCGTGGACGCGTACGTGCTGTCGTACGAGCACGGGGTGCAGAAGCCGGACCCGCGGCTGTTCACGGTGGCCTGCGAGGCGCTCGGGGTCGATCCGCGCGCGGCCCTGATGGTCGGGGACGACCGGCGGGCGGACGGCGGGGCGGCGGCGCTGGGCTGCGGAGTGCACTTCGTGGACCATCTGCCGGCGGCCGAGCGGCCGGACGGGCTGCGGCCGGTCCTGGACCTGGTGGGCCGACGCCCGGACTCTCCCGGTCGTTAGCCGGAACACCGCAGGTCGGTAGCCCGAGGCCACCATCGGGGCGGAAGCGCGCCCACTCTGGACGATCCCCCGCGTCGCCCAGAGCAGGCGGCACCCCGGCCCCGCTCCGTACGGAGCTGTCCGGGATGCCCTGAGTATAGTTGGCTGATAGCCAGTCAACGCAGGAGTTACAGGATGTCCCCGCGCAGCGCCTCGGTCAATGAAGAATTGCGGCGCCGTTCGCGGGAGCGGCTTCTGCAGGCGGCCCTCGAGCTGGTGAGCGAGCGCGGCTACGAGGCGACGACGCTCGGCGACATCGCGGACCGGGCGGGCTCGGCCCGGGGTCTGGTGTCGTACTACTTCCCCGGCAAGCGCCAGTTGGTGCAGTCGGCCGTGCACCGGCTGATGCACCGTACGCTGCAGGAGGCGCTGGAGCGGGAGCCGCACACCGAGGACGGCCGGGAGCGGATGGCACGGGCCATCGACGCGATCCTGGGGCTGGCCCGGGACCGTACGGTGCTGATGCGCCAGCACATGGCCGGTCTGCTGCAGGCCGAGGGGTTCGTGCGGTGTCCGGAGCAGCAGCGGCTGGCCGAACTGCTGCGGGAGACGGCCGTCCGGCACGGTTCGCAGGACGTGGACCACGACTACCCGATGCTGCGTTCGCAGCTGATGGGCGCCGTCTACGCGATGGTGCTGCCCAATGTGCCCCTGCCGCTGACGACGCTGCGGGCCGAACTGTTCGAGCGCTACCGGCTCGACTGGGAGATGGGGGTCCCGCCGGACGCCGAGGCGCCCGGCGGGAGATGTGACACGGATCTGTCGCGCTTCTTCGCGACGGACCCGCCCACCGGAGTTCCGTCGGACCGGTCGGATCAGTCGAAGTAGTCCGGCTGGGTCTGGACGTTCAGCTCACGCAGGTGAACCCGCTTCGCCGGGTCCGTGCGCCGGTCACCGATCTTCAGCACGTCGAAGCCCTTGGCGATGTCGTTCGAGTAGATGTAGCCGTTGTAGTAGTACGCCGACCACGAGCCGCCGACCCGCAGCGCGTCGGTGGCCAGGGGGCCGCGCTCGAAGTAGGCGATCTCCTTCGGGTTCGAGGAGTCGGTGAAGTCCCAGACGGACACGCCGCCCTGGTACCAGGCCTGGACCATGAGGTCCTTGCCCTTGACCGGGATCAGCGAGCCGTTGTGGGCCACGCAGTTCTCGGTGTCCGCCTGGTGGCGGGGGATCTTGTAGTAGCTACGGAAGACCAGCTTGCGCTTGTCGCCCTTGCCGACGATGTCGTAGATGCCGTCGGCGCCGCGGTTCGGGCCGATGGCCGCGTTGCAGGTGGCCGCGCCGCCGCCGCCCAGCTCGTCGGTGAAGACGACCTTGTTCGCCTTCTGGTTGAAGGTCGCCGAGTGCCAGAACGCGAAGTTCACGTTGTCCTGGACCTGGTCGATGACCTTCGGGTTCTCCGGGTCCTTGATGGAGAACAGGATGCCGTCACCCATGCAGGCGCCGGCCGCGAGGTCCTTCTCCGGCAGCACGGTGATGTCGTGGCAGCCGGTGGTCTTGGACACGCCCGGGTTGGTGGGCGAGCCGGGGTTGCCTCCGCCGTCCGGGCCCTCGCCCGGGAAGAGGACGGGGAAGCTCACGACCGCCGCGGTCTCGGGCGCCTTGCGCGGCACCTTGATGACCGAGATGCCGTCGTGCGGCGGCTGGCAGTCGGGGTAGGTGGCGCTGGGCGAGTACGAGGAGACGTAGATGTAGACGTTCTTGCGCTCGGGCACCAGGGTGTGGGTGTGCGAGCCGCAGGCGGTCTCCACGGCGGCGACGTACTTCGGGTTCGCCTTGTCGCTGATGTCGAAGACCTTCATGCCCTCCCAGGAGGACTTCTCGGTCGCGGGCTGCGTGGTGCTGTTGCAACTGCTGTCGCTGCGCGAGGAGTCGGTGGAGAGGAAGAGCAGGTCTCCGGAGACGGATATGTCGTTCTGCGAGCCGGGGCAGAGCACCTGGGAGACGGTCTTCGGGGCCTTCGGGTTGCTGATGTCGAAGATCCGGAAGCCGTCGTAGTTGCCGGCGAAGGCGTACTTCCCCTGGAAGGCCAGGTCCGAATTGGTTCCGGCCAGCGCGTCCTTGGGGATGTTGGTGACGTGCTCGATGTTGTCGGAGTGGACGATCTCGTCCTGCCCGGGTACCTCGCCGTCGGCGATCGCCGCGGCCACCTCGGCCTGCGCGCTCCGCGAGACCTCGCGCTGCGCGGCCGGGCCGTCCCCGGGGTCGGGGGTCGCGGCCGCCGGCACCGCTGTGAGCAGCGCGGCCAGGAGCCCGGTACAGGCGGCGGCAATTCCCAGCCGTCTGCGCCGCGTTCGGGGATCGTTCAACAGGGTCACTGCGTCCTCCCTCGTAGCCGTTCGCTGTGGAACGGTTCACGGTCCCCTGAAGTATCGTCTTCATCATGCACATATCAAAGGCTGGCAACGCACTCGTAATGAATCTTTCCGGTCGTTAGTGCGAAGATCCATAAGTGGAAGCTCCAGGTCCTCAACCCGCCTGCCCCAGGAGGCCGTTGTGCCCATCCGCCGCGCATCCCTCGTCACCGCGGCCGCGTTGCTCGTGCTCGCCCTCGCGGGCTGCGACTCCGGGACGGAGGACACGTCGGGTGCGGCGAGCGGCCCTTCGGTGATCGCGCCGGGCAAGCCGGGTGAGGCGAACCGGACGCTGTCCGCCCAGGACGCGGCCGAGCAGCGCGCCGAGGACGACACACCCAACTCGGCGGACGTGTCGTACGCCCGGATGATGATCCAGCACCACGCCCAGGCCCTCGTGATGACCGAACTCGCCCCGAAGCGGGCGGAGTCGGCCGACCTCAAGCGCCTCGCCCTGCGCATCTCCGCCGCGCAGGCACCGGAGATCGACGCCATGAAGGCCTGGCTCGAGACGTACGACAAGGCGGAGACCGGCGACTCGCACGACCACACGGCGATGCCCGGCATGGCGACCGAGGCCCAGCTGAAGAAGCTGCGCGCGGCGCACGGGAAGGCCTTCGACAGCCTCTTCCTCACCTTGATGATCACGCATCACGAGGGCGCGATCACCATGGCCACGGACGTCAAGGCGCAGGGCAACAACCTGCGCATCGAGGAGATGGCGGACGACGTGGTGGCCCAGCAGACGAGTGAGATCACCCGGATGCAGGCGATGCTCTGACCGGCATCTTCCGCTCAGTCGGACTCCGTGCTCTCCCAGTCGGCGTGGAGGGTTCCGAAAGCGATCACGATCGGGTTCCGCCGGATCTCGATCGACGACCTGGATCGCCGTCCGAGCCCATTGCCAGACGCTGATGCCCGGCATGCGGGAGAACCGGATCCGCCCGCGGGTGCCTTCGACTGCCACGCGCGGCATGCAGTCGGATGGCCGGATGGTAACGGTATCCACGGGCCGCGCCGGGGGGATATCCCCCGTTCCGATCCTGAGGTGCGCCGGATCGCGTCCTTTCGGAGGGCGAAACTAGCGTTCAGCCATGACTTCGGCTCTCCGCAAGCGCCTCGCCCTGACAGTCGGTGTCGCCACGCTGCTCGCCACCGGGGTGACCACCGCCGTCGCCCGACCCGCCGGCCCGTCCCCTGTGGAGCGGTTGCGCCAGGACACCGAGGCGATCCACGCCCTCGGTGTCAGCGGCGTGCAGGCCCGTGTGATCGCGCCTGACGGTCGGCAGTCGGTCGCCACCAGCGGCGTCGCCGATCTGAACACCGGCCGCCCGGTCCCGTCCGACGGCTACTTCCGCATGGCCAGCACCTCCAAGACGCTGGTCGCCACCGTGGTCCTCCAGCTGGAGGCCGAGGGCAGGCTGTCCCTGGACGACACGGTCGACCACTGGCTGCCAGGAGTGGTGCGGGGCAACGGCAACGACGGCAGCCGGATCACCCTCCGCCACCTGCTCCAGCACACCAGCGGCATCCCCGACGACCTGCCCGGATACACCACGCCGGAGGAGTACTACCAGCAGCGCCACGACGTCTACGGCCCGGAGCAGCTGGTGGCCCGCGCCATGGCCCACGCGCCGGACTTCCCGCCCGGCGAGGGCTGGGAGTACTCCAACACCGGCTACGTCGTACTCGGCATGATCATCCAGAAGGCCACCGGTCACCCCGCCCACCGGGAGATCGAGGAGCGCGTCCTGCGCCCGCTCGGCCTCGACCGGACCCGGTGGCTGGGCACCTCGCCCACCCTCCCCCGGCCGCACGCCCGGGCCTACCAGCTCTTCGGCCCAGGTTCCCGGGTGGACGTCACCGACCAGATACCGGTGGACCCCGAGAATCTTTCGTGGGTCACGACCACGCGGGACGAGAACCGCTTCCTCCGCGCGCTGCTGGCGGGCCGCCTGCTACCGACGCGACAGCTGGCCGAGATGAAGCAGACCGTCCCCGTGAACGCGGAGGTCCAACAGCTGTGGCCCGGCGGCCGCTATGGTCTCGGCCTGGTCGAACGCCCCCTGAGCTGCGGCGGAACCTACTGGAGCCACGAGGGCGGGGACGGCGGCTGGATCACCCTCAACGGCGTCACCGACGACGGCAGGCGAAGCGCCGTGGTCTCCATGTCCGAGGCGCGCGGCGACACCCTGGAACACATCCTGGACCAGGAGAACGCGGCCGCCGCCCTGATCGACCACGCACTGTGCGCCGGGGGCGCCGGCACCCCGCCAGAGGGATCAAGGAAGGACGCTTCCAGCGTGCACGCAACGTGATCTCGTGATCACATTCCATACGAACGGACACGCGCACGCGTCAAGCCCTCGGCACCCTGTCGGCTGTGCACCGGCGGTGCGATGCTGGAGGCACCAGCGATCTCCTCCGTCGCGCGGGTAAGGAGTTCCGCCGTGCTGCGTGTCGCCGTCGTCGGCTCAGGGCCGAGTGGGGTCTACACGGCCCAGAGCCTGATCCAGCAGGACCCCGAGGTGCTCGTCGACGTCCTGGACCGGCTGCCGTGCCCGTACGGCCTGGTGCGGTACGGCGTCGCCCCGGACCACGAGAAGATCAAGAGCCTCCAGCAGAACCTCCGGACGGTGCTGGAGCACGAGCGGGTGCGCTTCCTCGGCGGGGTCGAGGTCGGCGCGGGCGGGGTGCCGGTCGCCCGGCTGCGCCAGCTGTACCACGCGGTGGTGTACTGCGTGGGCGCGGCGGCCGACCGTCGGCTGGGCATCCCCGGTGAGGAGCTGCCGGGCAGCTGGTCGGCCACGGAGTTCGTGTCCTGGTACAGCGCCCACCCGGACGCCGTCGGCGAGGGCTTCCTGCGGGGCGCCCGCTCGGCGGTGGTGATCGGCGTGGGGAACGTCGCGGTGGACGTCACCCGGATCCTGGCGCGCGGCACGACCGAGCTGAGCCCCACCGACATGCCCCAGTCGGCGCTGACCGCGCTCTCCGCGAGCGGGGTCACCGAGATCCACACGGTGGGCCGGCGCGGCCCCTCCCAGGCCCGTTTCACCACCAAGGAGCTGCGGGAACTCGGCGCGCTGCCGGACACCGACGTGATCGTGGACGAGGCGGAACTGGCCCTCGACCCGGCCTACGGCGACCCGTCCGGGCTGCCGGCGGGGCAGCGCCGCAACGTGGAGGTGCTGCGCGGCTGGACGGCCCTGCCGCCGCGGGACGTACGGCGGCGGATCCGGCTCCGTTTCTTCCTGCGGCCCGTCGAACTGCTCGCCGACGGAGGCCGGGTGGGCGCGGTGCGCTTCGAGCGGACCGCGCCCGACGGGCACGGCGGGGTCACCGGCACCGGCCGGTACGAGGACGTCGAGGCGCAGTTGGTGCTGCGCTCGGTGGGGTATCTCGGGGTGCCGCTGGAGGGGCTGCCGTTCGACCCGGAGCGGGGCACGGTGCCGCATCTCGGCGGGCGGGTGCTGCGCGCGGGCGCGATCGCGCCGGGCGAGTACGTGTCGGGCTGGATCAAGCGGGGCCCGACCGGGGTCATCGGCACCAACCGGCCGTGCGCGAAGGAGACGGTGACCTCGCTGCTGGAGGACACCCCCGTCCTCGTGCGGAGTCCGGTCCCCGAGGATGCGCTGCCGCTGCTGCGGGCCGCCGGGGCCGAGCCGGTCGGATGGGACGGATGGCTGGCGATCGAGCGGGCCGAGGCGGAGCTCGGGGCCTCGCTGGGGCGGGGTGTGGTGAAGCTGCCGGACTGGGGTGCGCTGTGGGCGGCTGTGGGCCGGGGGCGGATCGCTGGTTAGCGCGGCGGCAACACGGGGGAAATCAACATTCTGTGTAAGCGTCGTACCCTCTCGTGCTGTTCGCATGTCGCCCCGCTCTGGAGTGCCCATGGCCACGACCGCGCCCGTTCATCCCGTCGACGAGGTGCCCCCCGTACGCCAGTTGACCGCCTTCGGCCTGCAGCACGTGCTCGCGATGTACGCGGGTGCGGTGGCCGTGCCGCTGATCGTGGGCGGGGCGATGAAGCTGCCGCCCGCCGATCTGGCGTATCTGATCACGGCCGATCTGCTGGTGTGCGGTATCGCCACGCTGATCCAGTGCGTCGGCTTCTGGCGCTTCGGTGTGCGGCTGCCGATCATGCAGGGCTGTACGTTCGCGGCCGTGTCGCCGATGGTGCTGATCGGCACGACGGGCGGCGGGCTGCCCGCGATCTACGGGTCGGTGATCGTGGCGGGGCTCGCGATCGTGCTGCTGGCACCGGTGTTCGGCAGGCTGCTGCGCTTCTTCCCGCCGCTCGTCACGGGCACGGTCATCCTGGTCATCGGTCTCTCGCTGCTGCCGGTCGCCGGCAACTGGGCGGCGGGCGGGGTCGGTTCGAAGGACTTCGGGGAGCCGAAGAACCTCGCGCTGGCCGCGTTCGTGCTCGCGGTGGTGCTGGGCGTGCAGCGCTTCGCACCCGTGTTCCTGAGCCGGATCGCGGTGCTCATCGGCATCGCGGTGGGGCTCGCGGTCGCGGTGCCGTTCGGGTTCACGGACTTCGGCGGGGTCGGTGACGCCGACTGGCTGGGAATCAGCACCCCGTTCCACTTCGGCGCGCCGACCTTCGAGGCCTCGGCGATCGTCTCGATGCTGGTCGTGGCGCTGGTGACGATGACGGAGACGACCGGCGACCTGATCGCGGTCGGCGAGATGACCGGACGCAAGGTCGAGCCGCGCTCGCTCTCCGACGGCCTGCGCGCCGACGGCCTCTCCACCGTCCTGGGCGGCGTCTTCAACACCTTCCCCTACACGGCGTACGCGCAGAACGTCGGCCTGGTCGGCATGACCCGGGTGCGCAGCCGCTGGGTCGTGGCGACCGCCGGCGGCATCCTCGTCCTGCTCGGACTGCTCCCCAAGCTGGGCGCGGTGGTCGCGGCGATTCCGGCCCCGGTGCTCGGCGGCGCGGGTCTGGTGATGTTCGGGACGGTGGCCGCGAGCGGTCTGCGCACGCTGGCCCGGGTCGACTTCCAGGACAACCACAACCTCACCGTGGTCGCCGTGTCCGTGGCCGTCGGCATGCTGCCGGTCGGGGTGCCGACGGTCTACGAGAAGTTCCCCGACTGGTTTCAGACGATCATGAACAGCGGCATCAGCGCGGGTTGCCTGACGGCGATCGCGCTCAACCTGGTCTTCAACCACCTACCGGCGAAGGGCGGTTCGACACCCCGGACGGCGACACCGCCCACCGGTGGCGGGGACCGGGCAGAGGCCGCGTAAGCCTCCAGGGCTCTCCGCGCGGGCCGGGCGTCCCGCGCGGAGAGCCGAGTTCAGCCGGAGGTGGACCGTCCGTATCTCAACCGACCGTGCAGACGGCCCCGTTGAGCGTGAACGCACCCGGCGCCGCGCTGTTGCCCGTGTGATTCGCCTGGTAGCCGATGCTGACGCTCGCGTTCGGGGCGATGGTGGCGTTGTACGACGCGTTCGTCGCCGTCACCGCCCCGGCGGCCGGGGTGTACGTGGCGCCCCAGCCGTTGGTGATGGTCTGGCCGGAGGGCAGGGTGAAGGCGAGCTGCCAGCCGTTGACCGTGGTGGTGCCGGTGTTGGTGAGGGTCACGGAGGCGGTCAGACCGGTGTTCCAGGCATTGGTGGTGATGGTCACCTTGCAGCCGCCGGGCTGGGGCTGGGGCGCCGGGCCACCGCTGTCGAGACCGAAGAACGTGAGCACGCGGGCCGCCATCCCGTACGTGTACAGGTTGTGGCCGGTTCCCTGGAGGCTGATCGCCTCCACCGGGGCCCGGTCACCGGTGCCGCCGTAGCGTGTGCGGGTCCAGCCCGACTGCGGCGCGTCCGTGGCGGCCGGCGTCTGGCCGAGGCCCTGCACGTTCGTCCATTGCTTGATCTCCTCCCCGAAGTTGGGGTACCGCAGGACGTCGTCCTCGGTGCCGTGCCACAGCTGCATGCGCGGCCGGGGGCCGGTGTATCCGGGGTAGGCGGCGCGGGCGAGGTCGCCCCATTCCTGCGCGGTGCGGATCACGGTGCCGCCGGAGCAGGCGCTGTTCCACTCGGAGCCGTCGGTGGTGGCGAAGCAGCCGAAGGGAACGCCGGAGAAGGCGGCTCCCGCCGCGAAGACGTCCGGGTAGTCGCCGAGCAGGACGTTGGTCATCATCGCGCCGGAGGAGATGCCGGTGGCGTAGACCCTGCCGGTGTCGGCGGCGTAGTTCGCGGTCACCCAGTCGACCATGGACCTGATGCCGACGGGATCGCTGCCGCCGCCGCGCCGGAGCGCCTGGGGCGAGGAGACGTCGAAGCACTTGCTGCTGCGGGTGACCGACGGGTAGACCACGATGTATCCGTACTGGTCGGCCAGCGTGTCGTACTCGGTGCCGTTGTACATGTCCGGGCCGGACCCGGTGCACCAGTGCACGGCGACGAGGACGGCCGGGTGCGCGGTGACGCTCGCCGGCACGTAGACGTACATCCGCAGACCGCTGGGGTTGGTGCCGAAGTCGGTGACCTCGGTGAGGGTGGCGGTCGGGACGGGGGCCGCGGCCTGTGGACGGGCCGCGGCGGCGGGGGCGGCGAGCAGGGCCGCGACGAGCAGGAGCGCGAGGGCTCCCCCCAAGGAACGCAGCGCTCTTCGTAAGAAGTCGGACACGTGCTTGTCCCTTTCTGGTGGGGGCTCGGGGGACGTCGTACGTGGAGTCCGCCTCGCATGGTGGCATGCACACGCCGACCATGGAAGCGCTCCCACGGCATTCGCGTACGGCGGCGTGTTCTGCGCAAAGCGTTGACTAGAAAGCGCTTGCCCTCTACGTTCCGTTCAACAGTGTGACCGAGCCGCTCCGCAAGATCCCCAAAAGGCCGCACTACCGGCATTCCATGGTTCACATACAAGAACAATGTCCATACATGCGTTCTCCCCACTTTCCTGAAGGGACGCATCCGCATGCGCACAGGCCCCCCACGTACACAGGCGCAAAGGTCCACTCTCGTCGCGGCGGCCGCCGCTCTCGCCGCGACGGCGGTGCTCGCCCTCCCCCAGCCGGCCGGTGCGGCCGACACCTCACCGGTCGGGTTCGGCGCCGGGACGACCGGCGGCGGAAGCGCCACGGCGGTCACCGTCTCGACTCTGGACGCCTTCAAGGCGGCGGTGACCGGCAGCACTTCGAAGGTCGTGAAGGTCAACGGCCTGATCTCGCTGAGCGGTCAGGTCGACATCGGCTCCAACACGACCGTCCTGGGCGTCGGTTCGTCGTCCGGGTTCACCGGCGGCGGGCTGCGGCTGAAGAAGGTGACGAACGTCGTCATCCGCAATCTGAACATCAGCAAGCCGCTGAAGCCGGCCGACGGCATCGAGGTCCAGGCCTCGACCAAGGTGTGGATCGACCACAACTCCTTCTCGGCGGACCGCGATCACGACAAGGACCACTACGACGGTCTGCTGGACATCAACCACGCCTCGGACTACGTGACGGTGTCCTGGAACACCTTCAAGGACCATTTCAAGGGCTCACTCGTCGGTCACAGCGACAACAACGCGAGCGAGGACACCGGGCACTTGAGGGTGACGTACCACCACAACCTGTTCAGCAACGTCTACTCGCGCATCCCCAGCCTGCGCTTCGGCACCGGGCACTTCTACGACAACTACGTCATCGGCGCCGAGACGGCCGTCCACTCGCGCATGGGCGCCCAGATGCTGGTCGAGAACAACGTCTTCCGCTCGACCGTGGTCGCCGTGACCACCAGCCGGGACAGCGACGTGGACGGCTACGCCAACCTCACCGGCAACGACCTCGGCGGAGCCGCGACCGAGGTGTCACAGGTGGGGACCTTCACCAGGCCGCCCTACAGCTACACCGCCGAGCCCGCTTCGACGGTCGTCGCCTCGGTGACGTCCGGCGCGGGCGCCGGAAAGCTCTGACCACCCCCCAACGAGGAAGAAGGAATCGGGACATGACTTCTTCGGTACGTCCGCGCACCTTCGTGCGCGCGCTGACCGGCATACTGGCCGCCCTCGGCCTCTCGGTTGGCATGATCACGACATTGGGCGCCTCGCCCGCGAACGCCGCCACCTGGCCCACCGCCACCGGCAGCCAGGCCGTCTCCTCCACCATCCCGGTCTCCGGCACCAAGGACTACGGGATGATCCGCCTCTACGGCACCGGCGACCTGGGCAGCGGCAGCCAGGACGAGGACCAGGGGCCGATCCTGGAGCTGGCCGACGGCGCCGTCCTGAAGAACGTCATCATCGGCGCCCCGGCCGCGGACGGCGTCCACTGCAAGGGCAGCTGCACCCTGCAGAACGTGTGGTGGGAGGACGTCGGCGAGGACGCCGCCACCTTCAAGGGCACCTCCTCGTCGAGCGTCTACACCGTCTACGGCGGGGGCGCGAAGTCCGCCAGCGACAAGGTGTTCCAGTTCAACGGCGCGGGCAAGCTGGTCGTCTCCAAGTTCGCCGTGCAGAACTTCGGCACCTTCGTCCGGTCCTGCGGCAACTGCAAGACGCAGTACAAGCGGACGATCATCCTGAACACCATCGAGGTCACCTACCCGGGCGGCCGGATCGCCGGTATCAACACCAACTACGGCGACAGCGTGGCGCTGCGCGCCATCACCGTGGTCGGCGACAGCAGCAAGAAGATCATCCCGTGCCAGAAGTACATCGGGAACAACACGGGTGCGGAGCCGACCACCAACGGCACCAGCGCCGACGGCACGTACTGCAACTACACGGCGGCCGACATCACCTACAAGTAGCCCTCCCGCACACCGTCGCCCCCCACGGTGAAGGCGGCCGTACGAAGCGCCCCCGCACGGCGCTTCGCACGGCCGCCGCTCCTATGCCCGGGTGCCGAGGGCCATCCCGGCGAGCGTGCGGCGGTGGTGCTCGTAGGCGGTCCGCAGCACCGGGCCCGGCCAGTCGGCGGGCAGCAGCGCGGGCGGCAGCACCGGGTCGGCCAGCAGGTGCCGTACGACGGCGGCCAGGGCCGTGAAGAGCGCGGCCGGCCCGGGTGAGCGCTCCACGTGGGCCAGCAGGGCCCTCGCCGTGTCCGCCCAGGCGTCGAGCGGCCACAGGCCCGCGGCCAGCTCGGCGGCGGGCACCGCGGGCCGGGTGGTGAAGCGCTGGACGACCTGGTCGAGGTCCGGGGGCCAGGGGCGGCCCAGGTTGGCAGGGCGCAGCCAGACGCCCTCGCGGAGTTCGGCAAGCCTGAGGGCGGTCAACCGGGTGCGCAGGTCGGCGCGTTCGGCGGGACCACGGCCGGTCGCGGTGATCACGGCCATCTCCCAGTCGCCCTCCCACGCGCGCGTGTCGGGACTGACGGCGTCGTCCTGCCGGCGTTGGCGCTCCAGCAGCCGGTCGCTGAGCCGGTAGACCGTGTCCGTGCGCCGCAGATCACCGGCGGCCACCATCCTGCTGAGCGCGGCCCGCACGGTCGATCCGCCCACCCCGAAGGGCTCCACGCCGCGCACCAGGTCCCGCGCGGGCAGTTCGGGCGGGTGCGCCCCCAGCAGCAGGCTCAGCACCACCGACCGGGCGGACAGCGGGCGCAGATCGACCCCTCCGGGTTCCGCCGAGACGTTCATCCGCATGGACACGTACTGTACGTCGCCCATGATGTTGCACTATTGATGCGACCGAAGGAAAAGTGCAACATGGCTCGCATGACCTCGACACCCGCGCAGACCCCTCCGTACGCCACGCACGAAGTGGCCAATCAGCCGCCGCCGCTGTCCCCCTACGACGCCTCCGACGACACCGCCCTGCTGGAGGGGCTGCGCCGGGAGGGCGCCGGATGGGCGGAGCCGGACGTACGGCGGCTCGGGCTGCGGGCCGGCGGGGTGGAGGCACAGGAGTGGGGGGAGCTGGCCAACCGGCACGAGCCCGTGCTGCGCACGCACGACCGGTACGGCCACCGTGTCGACGAGGTCGACTTCCACCCGAGCTGGCACGCGCTGATGCGGGTGGCCGTCGCGGAGGGCCTGGCCGGTGCGCCCTGGGCCGACGACCGGCCCGGGGCGCACGTCGCCCGCACGGCGGGCGGCCTCGTGTGGGGGCACACCGAGGCCGGGCACGGCTGCCCGACCTCGATGACGTACGCGGCCGTCCCCGCCCTGCGCCGGCAGCCGGAGCTCGCGAAGGTGTACGAGCCCCTGCTGACCGGCCGGGAGTACGACCCGGGGCTGCGGGTGCCCACGGAGAAGCGCGGGCTGCTGGCCGGCATGGGGATGACCGAGAAGCAGGGCGGCTCCGACGTCCGGACGAACACCACGGCGGCCTCCCCCACGGCCGAGCCGGGTCTGTACACCCTGCGCGGGCACAAGTGGTTCACGTCGGCGCCGATGTGCGACCTGTTCCTGGTGCTGGCGCAGGCTCCCGGCGGGCTGTCCTGCTTCCTCGTGCCGCGCGTGCTGCCGGACGGGACCCGCAACACGTTCCGTGTCCAGCGGCTGAAGGACAAGCTGGGCAACCGCTCCAACGCCTCCTCCGAGCCCGAGTTCGACGGGACCGTGGCCTGGCTGGTCGGACCCGAGGGGCAGGGGGTGAAGACCATCATCGAGATGGTCAACTGCACCCGCCTGGACTGCGTGATGATGTCGGCGTCGCTGATGCGCAAGACGCTCATCGAGGCGGGACATCACGCACGGCACCGCAGCGCGTTCGGCGCGCGGCTGCTGGACCAGCCGCTGATGCGCAACGTCCTGGCCGACCTGGCGCTGGAGTCGGAGGCCGCGACCACGCTGACGCTGCGGCTGGCCGGGGCCGCCGACCGGGCGGTGCGCGGGGACGACGGCCGGGGGACCGAGCAGGCCTTCCGGCGGATCGCCACGGCCGTCGGCAAGTACTGGGTGACCAAGCGGGGTCCGGCGTTCACCGCGGAGGCGCTGGAATGCCTGGGCGGCAATGGTTACGTGGAGGACTCCGGTATGCCCCGGCACTACCGCGAGGCGCCCCTGCTGTCCATCTGGGAGGGCTCGGGCAACGTCAACGCCCTCGACGTCCTACGGGCGTTGACACGCGAACCGGAGACGGCGGACGCCCTGTTCGGTGAACTCGCCCTGGCGCGGGGGGCGGACGCCCGGCTGGACGCGGCCGTCGCACGGCTGAGGTCCGAACTGGGCGCGGCCACACCCTCCGGGGCCCGCCGGCTGGTGGAGCGGATGGCCCTCACCCTCCAGGCCTCCCTCCTCGTCCGGCACGCCCCGCCCGCGGTCGCGGACGCCTTCTGCGCGACCCGGCTCGGCGGCGACTGGGGGTACGCCTTCGGCACGCTCCCCGACGGGGCCGACGTCGGCGGAATCCTGGAAAGAAGCCTTCCCGCCGTGAACTGACCGGTGTCCCCTGTCAGCGGCGCCGGGCACAAGCCGCCCGGACCCTGGCGCGGCTCGGCGGTGCCGCGCGCCCCGCCCTGCCCGCGCCGCGCCGGATGACGTCCTCCTCGCACCCGGAGCGGACGGCTGCCACCTGTGCCGTCGTCCGGGTCACCGGGGAGGTCGAACCTTCCGTCGGCGGGCGGACCGGGCCGTCGGCCGGCGCACCGACCCGTTGGCGGCCGACCGGCACCCTCGGGGAGCGGACCGGCACGTCAGGTCGTTCAGCAGGTCCGGGGGCGGACGAGGGCCGTCGGCCGGTGCTGCGGCCCGTTGGAGTCCGGCCCGCGCCCCTCGGGGAGCGGACCGGCTCGTCAGGTCGTTCAGCAGGTCCGGGGGCGGACGAGGGCCGTCGGCCGGTGCTGCGGCCCGTTGGAGTCCGGCCCGCGCCCCTCGGGGAGCGCACCGGCTCGTCAGGTCGTTCAGCAGGTCGGGGGCGGACGGGGGCCGTCGGCAGGTGCACCAACCCGTTGGCGGCCGGTCGGCGCCCCCGGGAAGCGGACCGGCCCCTCGGGGAACGCACCGGCTCGTCAGGTCCTTCAGCAGGTCCGGGGGCGGACGGGGGCCGTCGGCCGGTGCTGCGGGCCCGTTGGAGTCCGGCCCGCGCCCCTCGGGGAGCGGAGCGGCTCGTCAGGTCGTTCAGCGGGGCGGGGGCGGTCAGCCTGTTGGGCGGCCCCAGAGGGTGTCGAAGCGGGCCCAGTCGGCGTCCCACTGTTCGACGCGGCGGTGTTCCAGGCGGCCGCGCAGGAGGCGGCCGCCGGCGAAGGGGAGCGCGGCCGCGGCCAGCCCCGCGAGGCCGCCGACCAGGGTGGCACGGAGTCTGGCCTGGGCGGGCGTGGCGGGCTCGGTGACCAGGCGGCCCCGGCGGTCCGTCCAGACGGTGACCGGTGTGCCGCTGGGGCTGCCGGTCGCGACCCTGACCTGCCCGGTGTGGGCGGAGCCGTCCGGGCCGGTCCAGCCGACCTTCGCCCAGACCTGGTCGGCGCTGGAGGAGCCGGACTGCCCGGCGGCCTTCCCGGGCGCCGGTTCCGTCAGCCGGGCCACGAGGGGGCGCCACTCGACGCGTTCTCTGGCCAGCCCGTGCTCGACGGACCCGGCGGCCCCCCATCCCGCCAGAACCCCGACGAGGACGGTCAGCATCCAGGCACCGAGCACGACCCAGGCCTCCACCGTGTCGGCGCGACGCTTGAGCGGGTTGCGCCGCCAGCGCCACAGCCACACCTTCGGACCACGGAACGCCATCGAAGGCTTCCTCCTCATGAGCGCACGAACATCCTTGGACCGCCCTCCCATACGGGGCGGGCGGTCCGGATGCTCAGGGGCAGTCCCTCGTCCCGACGGTCCCACGCGTTCCGCCGCCCGCGCAGGCGTCCGTCCGAAAGTGGCCGACGCCATGCGGTCCGGTGCGGCGCGACCGCTGTGACCTGCGGTGACGGCCCTCCCGGAGGTGACTGTCAGTGGCGGGGTGCAGACTGGCCGGTGTCTGGGACAAAGAGGTCGAGGACACAGCGGAGGAGACCGGCATGACCGAGGTACTGCTCGCCGTGGGCACGCGCAAAGGCCTGTTCATCGGGCGCCGGCGCGGCAGCGCATGGGAGTTCGACGAATCCCCCTACTTCAACGCACAGGCGATCTATTCGGTCGCCATCGACACCCGGGGCGAGCGCCCGAGGCTGCTGGCGGGCGGTGACAGCGCGCACTGGGGCCCGTCGGTGTTCCACTCCGACGACCTCGGCCGCACCTGGACCGAACCGGCCAAACCCGCCGTCAAGTTCCCGCAGGACACGGAGGCTTCGCTGGAGCGGGTGTGGCAGCTGCACCCGGCGGCGGCCGAAAGCGACGTGGTCTACGCGGGGACGGAACCGGCGGCGCTGTACCGCTCCGAGGACCGTGGGGAGACCTTCGAGCTGGTCCGCCCGCTGTGGGAGCACCCCACGCGCTCGAAGTGGGTGCCGGGCGGCGGCGGTGAGGGCCTGCACACCGTCCTCACCGACAAGCGCGACCCCAAGTCGGTGACGGTGGCGGTCTCCACGGCCGGCGTGTTCCGCACGACCGACGGCGGGGCGAGCTGGGAGCCCTCCAACTCCGGTGTGTCCGCGGTGTTCCTGCCGGATCCGCACCCGGAGTTCGGCCAGTGCGTGCACAAGATCGCGCAGGACGCGGCCACCCCGGACCGCCTCTACCTGCAGAACCACTGGGGTGTGTACCGCAGCGACGACGCGGGCCGGCACTGGACGGACATCGGCGCGGGCCTGCCGTCCACCTTCGGCTTCGCGGCCGCCGCGCACCCCACGCGCGGGGACACGGCGTACGTCTTCCCGATCAACGCCGACGCGGACCGGGTCCCCGCCGACCACCGGTGCCGGGTCTTCCGCACGGCGGACGCGGGCAAGAGCTGGGAGCCTCTGACGGCGGGCCTGCCGGAGGAGGACCACTACGGCACGGTGCTGCGTGACGCGTTGAGCACGGACGACGCGGACCCGGCGGGCGTGTACTTCGGCAACCGCAACGGCGAGGTGTTCGCCTCGGCGGACGACGGCGACAGCTGGCAGCAGCTGGCCTCCCACCTGCCGGACGTGCTCTGTGTACGGGCAGCGGTGATCGGATGAGCCCGGTGGGGGGACAACAGGGCGTTGGCCACCGGTTGATCACTGCCGTGCGTACGGCAGTAGGGTGACGCCCGTGGCACCACGACCCTTGCATGAAATCGTCGAACCGGGCTGGGCGAAAGCCCTGGAACCCGTCGCCGGACGGATCGCCGAGATGGGTGACTTCCTGCGCGCGGAGATCGCCGCGGGACGCACCTATCTCCCGGCCGGGCAGAACGTTCTCCGGGCCTTCCAACAGCCCTTCGACGACGTCCGCGTCCTGATCGTCGGACAGGATCCCTACCCCACCCCCGGACACGCGGTGGGACTGTCGTTCTCCGTCGCGCCGGACGTACGCCCGCTGCCCGGCAGCCTGATCAACATCTACCGGGAGCTGAACACCGACCTGGGCGTTTCCCAGCCCTCCAACGGCGATCTGACGCCGTGGACGCAGCAGGGCGTGCTGCTGCTCAACAGGGCCCTCACCACGGCCCCGCGCAAGCCGGCCGCGCACCGGGGCAAGGGCTGGGAGGAGGTCACCGAGCAGGCGATACGGGCGCTGGCGGCGCGCGGGAAGCCGCTGGTGTCCATCCTGTGGGGCCGGGACGCCCGCAACCTGCGTCCGCTGCTGGGCGATCTGCCCTCGGTGGAGTCCGCGCACCCCTCCCCCATGTCGGCGGACCGGGGCTTCTTCGGTTCGCGGCCGTTCAGCAGGGCCAACGACCTGCTGATCCGGCAGGGCGGCCAGCCGGTGGACTGGCGCCTGCCGTGACGGTCCCCGCGGATCCGGAGCGCGACCACGGCATCCTCGCCGTGGACTCGGGAGGCTCC
Source organism: Streptomyces sp. NPDC096132 (assembly GCF_044763345.1). NCBI lineage: Bacteria > Bacillati > Actinomycetota > Actinomycetes > Kitasatosporales > Streptomycetaceae > Streptomyces > Streptomyces sp. NPDC096132. Next base: position 314,806 of record NZ_JBIWGA010000011.1, on the reverse strand, counting down.
GGACTGCGGGTCGCCGTGGGCACCGCCGGACGGGGCGCGTTGGCCGAGCGGTCCTCGCGGGTGCCGGTGCGGACCGGTGACCGGGGTATCGATCCCGGGCATCTGATGGACCAACTGGTACCGATGGTGCGGGCGTTGACGGTGCAGACGGGGGTCGCGCGGCTGACCACGGCGGTCGTGGGCGCGGCCGGGCTGAGCACCCTCGGCGACGCGCTGCGGGCCGAGCTTCCGGACGCCCTGGCACGGGAGTTCGGCGTCGGGACGAGCGCGCTCGCCGCCGACGCCGTGACCGCGTTCGTCGGCGCGCTCGGCGCGCGGGCGGGTGCCGTGGTCGCCGCCGGTACGGGTCTGATCGCGATCGGCACGGATCTGACGGGGTGGCAGCGGGCCGACGGCTGGGGCCATCTGCTGGGCGACTGCGGGGGCGGCGCCTGGATCGGACGGGCGGGGCTGGAGGCTGCGCTGCGCGCGTACGACGGGCGGCCCGGTGGCTCGGCCCGGCTTCTGGTGTGCGCCGAGGCGCGGTTCGGGCCGATGCCCGGCCTGCCGGGGGCGCTCTATCCGCGGCCGGACCGGGCCGCCGTCCTCGCCTCCTTCGCGCCCGAGGTGGCCGCGTGCGCGGAGGACGACCCGGTGGCCTCGGGCATCCTGCGGACGGCGGCACGACATATCGCCGAGTCGGCCGCCGCCGTCTGCCCGGTGGGCGGAGAGCCCCCGTTCGCCCTCACCGGGGGCCTGGCGAAGCTGGGCGACCACCTTCTCGTACCGCTGGCGGAGGAGTTGGCGGGGCGGCTGCCGCGGGCGCGGCGGGTGGACCCCGAGGGGGATCCGCTGCACGGCGCGGTGCGGATCGCCGCCGGTCTGGCGATGGGCCGTCTCGCCCTGCCGGCCGACGGGGCGCTCCTGTCGGTGGTGCACCGTGCGTAGGGTCCGTACGGAATGAAACGTACGGAACGAGTCGTACACCATGCCCCAAAAGAGGGATTGCTCTCTTCGAGGGCAAGTCGCCCGGAAAACACGCTGATCACTTCTGATCCGTACGTAACTCATCAGACAAAACCGGACGGATACCGCTCACCTGCACCCTCCCCGAACAGGCAAGCCCAGGAAACAAGTAACATGCGGCGCCATGAGCTCCCCCACTGGGCCCGCGTCCGGCCTGCCAGTACGAATGCCGCGCCCCCGCCAGCCCGGGCGGCACCGTCGACCCGAGCCGTTGGCGGCTCCCGAGGGCGCGCCCGCGCTCGTTCTCGCGGTGCCGGGCACGCCGAGCGCCGCCACCCGCGGCCTCGCCGAGGAGATCGTGAGCATCGCCCGCTCCGAGCTCCCCGGCCTCGACGCGCGCATCGGGTATCTGGACGGGGACGACGCCGAGTTCCCCGCCCTGCAGTCCGTTCTCGCGCACGCCGCCGAGGAGCGCACCGCCCGCTACGAGCAGGCGCGCGCCGCCGGTCTCGACGTCAAGGAGCCCGACGGCCCGGTCGCCGTGGTCGTGCCGCTGCTCGCCGGTCCGGACAGCGCGCTGCTGCGCCAGCTGCGTCAGGCCGTCATGGAGAGCCGGGTCGCCGCCGACCTGACCGATGTCCTCGGCCCGCACCCGCTGCTCGCCGAAGCGCTGCACGTGCGGCTGTCGGAGGCCGGACTGGCCCGCGCGGACCGCGCCCGCCTGTTCACCGTGGCGACCGCCGCGGACGGCATCATCTTGGCCTCCGTGGGCGGCGAGGAGGCCGTGCAGGCCGCCGGAATCACCGGCATGCTGCTCGCCGCGCGACTGGCCGTGCCGGTGATGGCCGCGGCGCTCGACCAGGAGGGCTCCATCTCCTCCGTGGCCGAGCAGCTGCGCTCCTCCGGCTCGCAGCAGCTGGCCCTCGCGCCGTACCTGATCGGCCCGGAGATCGACGCCGCGCTGATCGAGGAGGCCGCCAAGGAAGCGGGCTGCGCCGCCGCCGAGGCCCTCGGCCCCTACCCCGCGATCGGCAAGCTCGCGCTGGCCAAGTACACGACCGCCCTGGGCATCGCCCCCCAGCAGCCGCAGGGCGCACCGGTCCGCTAGACCGACCGGCCGCAAGGACGCCGTACGACACGAAGGGCCCGCTCCTGCCGAGGAGCGGGCCCTTCGCGGTGCCGAGGCCCTGCCCGAGACCAGAAGGGCTGCCTGCCCCCGGGCGGCTCGTGTCAGCCGAGGATCACGCAGGACGCGGCCGGGATCGGGAGGGTGCCGGTGGGGTGGGGGTGGCCTGTGGTGGGGTCGATGGTGAACCAGGTGATGTCGCCGGAGCGTTCGTTCGCGACGTAGAGGACGGTGCCGGAGGGGGAGACGGTCAGGGCTCGGGGCCAGTGGCCCGCGCAGGGGACGGTGGCGGTCAGCCGGAGCGCGTCGCCCTCCCCCTCCACGGCGAACACGGAGAGCACGTCCTCGCCGCGGGTGGCGGTCCACACGAACCGGCCGTCGGGGGCGACGGCGATGCCCGAGGGGTAGGCGTCCCCCTCGGGCGCGCCGGGCAGGACCGAGGCCTCCGCCAGGGGCTTCAGGGAGCCGTCCAGGGCGTCCCAGCGGCAGACGGTGACGGTCGGGGTGAGTTCGTTGACGACGTACGCGTACGAGCCGTTCGGGTGGAAGGCGAGGTGGCGCGGGCCGGAGCCGGGCCGCAGCGCGTGTTCGCGGTGCAGGAGCGGGACGCCGTCGCGCAGGGCGCAGACCCGCACCGAGTCCGTCCCGAGGTCCACGCTGACCGCCCAGCGCCCGCTGGGGTCTGGCTGCACCTGATGGGCGTGCGGCCCCTGCTGGCGCCGGGTGTGCGGGCCGGAGCCGGTGTGGTGCAGGACCCCGGAGGCGATCCGGGCGAGGCCGCCGTCCGCGCGGACCGGGATCGCGGTGACGCTGCCGGAGCCGTAGTTGGCGGTCAGGACGTGCCCGTCGAACACCGCGAGGTGGGTGGGACCGCTGCCGTCGATGGCCACGGGCGGGCCGGCCGCCTCCGGTACGTCGCCCGTCACGTGGTACGCGGCCACGGCCCCGTCGGCCGTCTCACTGACCGCGTACAGCGTGTCGCCGGTGGCCGACAGGGCCAGCCAGGAGGGGTCGGGAAGGCCGTTCAGGCTGCTCAGGGGGGTGAGCGCGCCGCTGTCCGGGTCCACGGCGGCCGTCACGATCCCGGGCCCTCCGGCCGCCGTGAACGAACCGATGAACGCCCGCCGAATCCGTCCGCCGAGGTCTGCCACCGCTGTCCCCTCTCGGTCGCTGCTGTCCGGGGTGACGGTAGCAGTTGATCAGCACCGGTCTAGACCAGACCCGCGCCGAAACGTCACGGCAGACGTCACGCTCCCACCAACGGCGACCCCGAAGGTGTCCGCAGCGGCTGGGCCAGTTCCGTCAGGGCGCGCTCCAGGCCGTGCAGGTGGGCCAGCGCGGGCTCGGTGACCGGCGGGCGGTCGGCGAGGGCGGCGGTGGACCCGCCGTCGGTCAGGGCCTCCACGGCCGCCTGGACACGCCAGCAGGCCGCGGCCAGGCGGGCGTCGTGGGAGGCCTCGGGGTCGGCGGCGACGGCGACCAGGCCGCGGCTCTCGCGGGCGCAGGCGTCCAGCAGGGCCAGGACCCGGCGGGCGCGCCGCTTGCGGCCGAGCATCGGGTTCAGCGGATGCACGAGCGGGGCGACGGCGAGCCGGACCCGGCCGAGGAGCTGCTCGAGCTCGGCGACGCGCGCCGCGGGGTCGGCGGCCGGGTCGCCCGCGAGGCGCGCGGCGGCCTCGGCGGTGCAGGCGTGCACACAGCGCAGGGCGCGCTGGATCCAGGCGTCGGTGATGGTGTGGGTGGTGACCGGCAGGACGAACAGCACGGCCAGCGCCGCGCCGAGCGCCCCCACGCCGGTCTCCGCGAGCCGCAGCGCCAGCAGCCCGGGGGTGAGCACGCCGAGGAGGCCGTAGAGGAGCTCGGCGAGGAGGGTCACCCAGAGCATCATCCAGGTGTAGGAGACTGCGGCCGTGTAGAAGATGCCGAAGACGGAGACGGCGAGCAGGGCGGCCGTGGGGGCGGGTGCGCCGTCGACGGGGACCGCGACCAGCAGGCCGAGTCCGATGCCGATCACCGTGCCGAGGACCCGTCGGAAGCCGCGGACCAGGGTCTCCCCGCGGGAGGCGGTGTTGACGAAGATCCACCAGGTGGCGCCGACGGCCCAGTACCAGCGCTGCCCGGAGACCAGCTGGCCCACGACGAGGGCGAAGCCCGCGCCGGCCGTGGCCTGGACGGCCTGGCGGGTGGTGACCCGGGCCAGACCGCGGCCGCCCGGCGGGGCGGGCACCGGCGCCGGGGGCAGCCTGCGCTCGTAGCACCACGCGCCGAAGCGCACCGCCGCCGCGGTCAGCAGGGACAGCGTGACGGAGGCGTACAGCTCGAGGAGCCGACCGGTCGTCGCGTGCAGGAACTGGGCGACGAAGAACATCATGAACGCGAACACGCCCAGGCTGTGCCCGCGCGGCCCCCAGCGGCGGGCGTACACGCCCGCGCCGATGACGGCGAGGAAGGTGAGGTCGCGGGCCACGGGGTGGTCGTGCAGGACGGCCGCCGCGGCGAGGACGGGCAGGCCGACGGCGGGCAGCAGCGCGGTGGTGACCGCCTGGCCCCGGACCGTCGCGTCGGTGACGGTGAACAGCGCGAGCAGCGCCGCGAGCCCACCGGTGACGGTCCCGGCGAGGGAGTGACCGGCGAGGCCGCACACCACGCCGGCCAGGCCGATGCCCAGGACGGCCCGGGCGGCGAAGCGCAACCGCGTGCGCCCCGGGTCCGGAGCCGTGAACACCCTCTTCAGCACTGCTTTCCCACCCCTGCCGGAAGCCCGTACGAAAAAGGCGCCGCGGGGATCCGCAGCGCCATCGACCCGTCCATAGGAACATCCGCACGGCAGATGGTTCAACAACCCTCGAAATCACTGGGCCAATGGTCCAGCGACAGCCCTCCCCGGTCAGCCGGTGGAGTGCCAACGGACCACCGGACGCGCCGCCTCAGCCTTCCGCGGCCGTGTGCAGCGCCCGCAGCACATCGGCGTCGGTGAGCTGCTCGAAGTCGTCGTACCAGAGGCCCACGGCCATGAAGGCGGCCGGCTGGTACAGGCAGATCACCTCGTCCGCCTCGGACCGCAGCAGGCTCACCGCCTCCGGGGAACCGACCGGTACGGCCAGGACGGAGCGGTGGGGCGCCGCGCTGTGCAGGGAGCGCAGCGCGGCGCGGGCGGTGGCCCCGGTCGCGAGCCCGTCGTCCACCACGATCGCGGTGCGTCCCCGCAGGTCGGGAGCGGGTCGGCCCTCGCGGTAGAGCCGCTCGCGGCGCTGGAGCTCGGCGCGCTCGCGTTTCACCACCGCGGCGAGGTCGTCCCTCGTGAGGCCCAGTCTGCTCAGCGTGTCCTCGTCGAGGAGCGGGTCGGCGTCGCCGACGAGCGCGCCGACGCCGAGCTCCGGCTGGAAGGGCGCGCCGATCTTCCGTACGACGAGCACGTCGAGCGGGGCGCCGAGCGCACGGGCGACCTCCTGGGCCACGGCGACGCCGCCCCGGGGCAGGGCGAGGACGACGGGATCCGGCAGCTCGCCCCTCTCCTGCCGGGTCCGCAGCACTCCGGCCAGCTCGCGTCCGGCCTGTGTGCGGTCACGGAACTGCATGGCGACCGCCACTCCTTCCGGTCAGCCCCTCCACCTCGGGTCAGGCCGGCGTCAGCCGGTCGTCGCACCACTCCTTCGCCGCCCCGGCCACCTGCTCCAGCGCCCCCGGCTCCTCGAACAGATGGGTGGCGCCGGGGACCACGTGGAGGGAGTACGGCACCCGCAGCCGCCGGGCCGCCTCCTCGTTCAGGCTCAGGACCTCCAGGTCCCGGCCGCCCACGACGAGCAGCACCGGCGCCCGTACGCCGGCCAGGGCGCCCTCCGCCAGGTCGGGCCGCCCGCCACGGGAGATCACGGTCAGCACCCGGTCCGGCCGTTCGGCGGCGGCCACCAGGGCCGCTGCCGCGCCGGTGCTGGCGCCGAACAGGACGACGGGGAGCGCCCGGGTGTCGTGCTGCGCCGCCAGCCAGTCGACGACAGCGACCACGCGGCGGCCCAGCAGCGGTATGTCGAAGCGGTGCACCCCCGTCTCCGCGTCCTCGCGTTCCTCGATCTCGGTGAGCAGGTCGATCAGCAGGGTGCCCAGCCCGGCGGTGCGCAGTTCGGCGGCGACCATGCGGTTGCGCGGGCTGTGCCGGGAGCTGCCGCTGCCGTGCGCGAACAGCACCAGGGCCCGGGCGGGCGTCGGCACGAGGAGGTCACCCGTGAGCGCCGCGCCGTCGACGGGCACGCGGACCAACTGGGAGATCATCGCCGTCATCTTCTTCCTCGGGACGGTGCCGGGGCGCCGCTCGTACCCCCTCGGCGCCGGCACGGTTTCCGGGTATCCAGACTGGCGCCGGCCAACCGGGGTACCCGTAGGGGCGACACGACGGATCGGACGCCCGGGCCGGACGCGCCGGGCCGGGACTGGTGGTGGCGGGCATGGTCGGCGACATGGACGACGACCGGCAGGCACGGCGGCAGGGCGAGAGCGGCCACCGGAGGGTGCCGCACACCGCCGACATCCGCATCGACGCCTGGGGCACGAGCCGCGAGCGCTGTCTGGTGGAGGCGGCCCTGGGGATGGTGGAGTGCTTCGCCGACGTCACGGCGGTGCGGCCCACCGCCGTGGAGCGGATCCAGCTCGCCGACGCCGCCGACGACGATCTGCTGACCGCGCTGCTGGACGAGGTCGTCTACCGGCTGGAGGTGCACGGGCAGGTGCCCGTCGACCTGGAGGCGGAGGCCACGGACGACGGGGTGGACGTGCGGCTGGCGGTCGCCGGGCTGACGGACGTGGAGATCGTCGGGGCGGTGCCGAAGGCCGTGGCGTGGCACGAGCTGCGCATGGGGCCGGATCCGTACGGGTGGTCGTGTGCGGTGACCGTGGACGTGTGAGGCGAGTCGCCGTCTGAGGCGATGTGCGTCGACGCGTGAGGCGATGTGTTCCGAGTCAGCCCTTGACCACCCTCACGAGTCAGCCCTTGACCACCCCCAGGGGCACCAGCCGGGCCACCGTGCGGCAGAGCCCCGCGCGGCTGCTCACCGCCACCACCTCGCCGACGTCCTTGTAGGCCTCCGGGGTCTCCTCGGACAGGCCGCGCAGCGAGCGGGGCCGTACGGCGATGCCCTCCGCCTCCAGCCGGGCCCGCAGGTCCTTGCCGGTGACGACCCGTGCGGCCCGGTGACGGCTCATCACCCGGCCCGCTCCGTGGCAGGTGGAGAAGAACGCGCCGCCGCCGGGCACCCCGGTGAGTACATAGGAGGCCGTGCCCATGGTGCCCGGGATCAGCACCGGCTGGCCGGAATCCCGCAGGTCCTCGGGGAGCTCGGGATGCCCGGGCGGGAAGGCGCGGGTGGCGCCCTTGCGGTGCACGCACAGGGTGCGGGGCCGGCCGTCGACCGGGTGGGTCTCGGTCTTGGCCAGGTTGTGGGACACGTCGTACACCAGGGACAGCCGGGCCCCGGTGGCGCGGCGGAAGACCCGGCGGGCCGCGTCGGACAGCAACTGGCGGTTCGCTCGGCCGTAGTTGGCGGCGGCGGCCATCGCGCCGAGGTAGGCCTGCCCCTCCGGTGAGTGCACGGGGGTGCAGGCGAGCTGCCGGTCGGGCACGGAGATGCCGTAGCGGGTCATCGCGCGGTCCATCGCCCGGACGTGGTCGGTGCAGATCTGGTGGCCCAGGCCGCGCGAACCGCAGTGGATCATCACGCACACCTGGCCGACGGCGAGTCCGAAGGCGGCGGCGACCTTCTCGTCGTACACCTCGGCGACCCGCTGCACCTCCAGGAAGTGGTTGGCCGAGCCCAGGCTGCCGACCTGTCCGAGGCCGCGTTCCCGGGCGCGTGCGCCGACCTGCGTGACATCGGCGTCGGCGACCGCCCCGCCGTCCTCGCAGCGCAGGAGGTCGCGCTCCTCGCCGTACCCCTCCTCGACGGCGTACCGGGAGCCGCCCCGCAGGATGCGCTCCAGCTGGCCGGGGCCGGTGAGGTGCCAGACCCCGCCGGGTCCGGCGCCGCGCGGGATCGCCCGGTCCAGGCCGTCCATGACGGCGGGCAGCGCGGGCCGCAGGGCCCGGTGGTCGGTGTCGGCGGCCAGCAGCCGTACCCCGCAGGAGATGTCGAAGCCGACCCCGCCGGGTGAGACGACGCCGCCGGCGTTAACGTCGGTCGCCGCCACTCCCCCGATGGGGAAGCCGTAGCCCCAGTGGATGTCCGGCATGGCGTACGAGGCGGCGACGATGCCGGGCAGGGTGGCCACGTTGACGACCTGCTCCAGCGACTGCTCGGCGTCGGCGAGCAGGTCCCGGGAGGCGTAGACGACTCCGGGCACCCGCATCGGTCCCCGGGGTTCTATGCGGAAGCGGTAGGCGCGCTCCTCGACGAGTTCCATCGCGACCTCCCTGGTCCCCCGCGTACCCGGCGGGCGGTGTCCTTATCGGCGTTACCGTGGGGGCGTGGGCGGCGGTGTGGTGACGCTGTTCCTGTGCGGCGATGTGATGCTCGGGCGCGGCGTCGATCAGGTCCTCGCGCATCCGGGCAGTCCTCGGCTGCGGGAGGACTGGGTCACGGACGCCCGGGAGTACGTCCGGCTGGCGGAGTCGGTGAACGGGCCGGTCCCGGCCCCCGTGGCGCCTTCCTGGCCGTGGGGCGAGGCGCTGCGGGTGCTGGAGGAGGCGGGCCCGGACGTCCGGGTGGTGAACCTGGAGACGTCCGTCACGCGCTGCGACGCGTTCGCGCCGGGCAAGGCGGTGCACTACCGGATGCACCCGGCCAACCTGCCCGCTCTCACGGTGGCCCGGCCCGACGTCTGTGTCCTGGCCAACAACCACGTGCTGGACTTCGGCCGCCCGGGCCTGGAGGAGACCCTCGACGCGCTGGCCGGCGCGGGCCTTCGGACGGCGGGGGCGGGACGCGGGCCCGACGAGGCGTACGCGCCCGCCGCGGTGCCCGTCCCGGGCGGCGGCCGGGTGCTCGTGTTCGCCCTGGGGGCGCGGTCCAGCGGCATACCGCCGGACTGGGCGGCGACCCCGGCCCTGTCCGGTGTGGCCTACCTGCCCGAGCTGTCGGCGACGACGGCCGCCGCGGTGGTCCGGCACGTGCGCCGGGCGAAACAGGCGGGCGACCTCGCGGTCGTGTCCGTGCACTGGGGCTCCAACTGGGGCTACCGCGTGCCCCGCGACCAGCTCCGGTTCGCCCGCGCCCTGGTCGACGGCGGGGTCGACCTCGTCCACGGGCACTCCTCCCACCACCCCCGCCCCGTCGAGGTCTACCGCGACCGGCTGGTGCTGCACGGCTGCGGCGACTTCGTCGACGACTACGAGGGCATCTCCGGCTACGAGGAGTTCCGCGACGACCTCCGGATCGCCTACCTCGTGCGGGTCGCGGCGGACACGGGACGGCTTGCGGGCCTGCGCATGGTGCCCCTGCGGGTCCGGCGCATGCGGCTGGAACCCGCGCCGGACGCGGACCGCGTCTGGCTGCGCACGACCCTGGACCGGATCAGCGGGGGCGTCCGGATCGCCCCCGCGCCGGACGGCTCGCTCGCCCTGGCGCATCCCGCCGCCGCTTCGTAGGACGCCGTCCGCGTCCGCGCCCTCCCGGGGATCCACCCGGCCCCCCTGACGGCGGACAGGAGGCGTGGCGCGGCCGGATCGGGCGGGGTGCGCCAGTAGCGTCGGCGCGGGAACCCTGGAGGAGGACGATGACCGAGCTGTCGGAGCGCGTGGACGACGAAGCCGGCCGCGCCGCCTCCCCGCACTCCTTCGGCCGTACGCTGCTGCGCTGGGCGACCACCACCGACCACAAGGTGATCGGCCGCCTCTACATGGTCACGGCGTTCTGCTTCTTCCTCTTCGGCGGGCTGCTGGCGCTCGTGATGCGGGCCGAACTCGCGCGGCCGGGGCTGCAGTTCGTCAGCGAGAACGGCTACAACCAGCTCTTCACCGTCCATGGCACGGTGATGATGCTGCTGTTCGCGACGCCGATGTTCGCCGGCTTCGCCAACGCCGTGATGCCGTTGCAGATCGGTGCGCCGGACGTGGCGTTCCCCCGGCTGAACGCGTTGTCGTACTGGATGTACCTGTTCGGCGGGCTGATGGTCGTCTCCGGGTTCGTGGTGCCGGGTGGTGCGGCGGCGTTCGGCTGGTTCGCGTACGCGCCGCTGAACAGCTCGTACTACTCCCCCGGCGCGGGCGGTGACCTGTGGACCATGGGGCTGGTGGTCACCGGTGTGTCGACCACGCTGGGCGCGGTCAACTTCATCGCCACGATCATGTGTCTGCGCGCGCCGGGGTTGACGATGTTCCGGATGCCGATCTTCACCTGGAACGTGCTGTTCACGTCGATCCTCGTGCTGCCCGCGTTCCCGGTGCTCACGGCGACGCTGCTCGCGCTGGAGTCGGACCGGAAGTTCGGCTCGCACGTCTTCGACGCGGCGAACGGCGGCGCGATCCTCTGGCAGCACCTGTTCTGGTTCTTCGGGCATCCCGAGGTGTACATCGTGGCGCTGCCGTTCTTCGGGATCATCTCGGAGATCATTCCGGTGTTCGCGCGCAAGCCGCTGTTCGGCTATCTGCCGATGGTCGGCGCGACGATCGCGATCACCATGCTGTCGGCGGTGGTGTGGGCGCACCACATGTTCGCGACGGGCGCGGTGCTGCTGCCGTTCTTCTCGCTGATGTCGTTCCTGATCGCGGTGCCGACGGGCATCAAGTTCTTCGCGTGGACCGGCACGATGTACCGGGGCTCGCTGTCGTTCGAGACGCCCATGCTGTGGGCGGTGGGGTTCCTGGTGTCGTTCCTGCTGGGCGGGCTGAGCGGGGTGCTCATCGCGTCGCCGCCGCTGGACTTCCACCTCACCGACTCGTACTTCATCGTGGCGCATCTGCACTATGTGCTGTTCGGCACGGTCGTCTTCGCGATGTTCGCCGGGTTCTACTTCTGGTGGCCCAAGTTCACCGGACGGATGCTGGACGAGCGGCTGGGCAAGCTGCACTTCTGGCTGCTGTTCCCGGCGTTCCAGCTGACCTTCTTCGTGCAGCACTGGCTGGGCGAGGAAGGCATGCCCCGCCGGTACGCCGACTACCTGGCCTCGGACGGCTTCACCCTGCTGAACACGGTGTCGTCGGTGGGGGCCTTCCTGCTCGGCGTCTCCACCCTTCCCTTCCTCTACAACGTGTGGCACACGGCCCGGCACGGCCGGCGCGCCGGCGAGGACGACCCCTGGGGCTACGGGCGGGGCCTGGAGTGGGCGACGTCCTGTCCGCCGCCCCGGCACAACTTCGTGGCGCTGCCCCGGGTGCGCTCGGAGTCCCCGGCCTTCGACCTGCACCATCCGGCGCTCGAACAGCGGAAACAGGAGCACTTGCCCCATGCGGACTGAGGCGTGGCTGTTCGGCGGTGTCGCCCTCTTCTTCGCGGGCGTAGCCGTGTTCTACGGCATCTGGTCGCACTGGGATCCGGCCGGTACGGCGGCGCTGGTCGTCGCCGCGCTCATGGCCGCGGTGATCTCGTTCTTCTGCGCGATGAACTACCGGCGCAGGGGGCGGCGTCCGCAGGACCGTCCCGACGCGGAAGTGGCCGACGGCACCGGGCCGCTGGAGTTCTTCCCGCCGGAGAGCCGCTGGCCGATCGTCACCGCCTTCGGGTTCGCGGTCGCCGCGACCGGCGTGGTCTACGGGCTGTGGCTGTTCCTCATCGGCGTCGGCGTACTGGGAGCCGGGGTGTTCGGAATGGTGTTCCAGTACGCCGCCCGGGACTCCGGCCGGGAGGGCTGATCGGGGTCCTGGGGGCGCCCGGCCGGAACGTGTCCACCGGCCTGTGGTCGCTCTCGTAGCCCCCGGTGAGGGACTGACGCACCTCGCCGGTCTCCTCGCCCTCGGTCAGGCGTTCCCGCTCCGACGCCAGCAGGGCGTGGCACAGGCGCCGGGTGACCATGAAGGCCAGGAACGGGCCCACGACGAGGGCGACGCGCAGGATCCAGGTGAGGACGTTCACGGAGACGCGGAACGTCTGGGCGATGATGTCGTTGCCGCCGGCCAGCAGCAGGACTCCGTAGAAGACGATGCCGGCCACGCCGAGTCCGGTGCGGACGGGGCGTTCGCGCGGCCGGTCGCACAGGTGGTGCTCCCGCTCCGCCTCCCCCGTCAGCCGCTGCTCGACGAACGGGTAGAGGTACAGGACGACGAAGAAGAGCCCGGGAAGGACGACGGCGGGCAGGAGCACGTTCCACATCAGGGTGTACCCGGCGAGGTTGGTCTCCCAGGGCGGTACGAGCCGCAGCGCGCCCTCCAGGAACCCGACGTAGAAGTCGGGCTGGGAGCCGGTCGACACGACGTCCGGGCGGTAGGGGCCGTACACCCAGACCGGGTTGATCTGCGCGAGTCCGCCGAGCACGGTGAGCAGGCCGAAGACCATGAGGGACAGGCCTGCCGAGCCCACCGCGAACTGGGGGACCATCGGTTTGCCGACGGCGTTCCTGTCGGTCCTTCCCGGGCCTCGCCAGTGGGTGTGCTTGAGGGAGAAGACGAGGATCAGGTGGACCGTGACCAGCCCGATCAGCGCGCCGGGCAGCAGCAGGATGTGCAGGCTGTACAGCAGGGGCACGATGTCCTGCCCGGGGAACTCGCCCCCGAACGCGAACATGCTCACATAGGTGCCCACCACCGGCAGCGACAGCATGATGCCCTGCGCGATGCGCAGTCCGGTGCCGGAGAGCAGGTCGTCGGGGAGCGAGTAGCCCGCGAACCCCTCGGCCAGGGCGAGCACGAGGAGGGTGACGCCGATGACCCAGTTCATCTCGCGCGGCCTGCGGAAGGCGCCGGTGAAGAAGATCCGCAGCAGATGGACACCGATCGCGGCGACGAAGACGAGGGCCGCCCAGTGGTGCGTCTGCCGGATGAGCATGCCGCCGCGCACGTCGAAGCTGATGTGCAGGGTGGAGTCGAAGGCGGCGGACATCCGGACGCCCTGCAGGGGCACGTACGCGCCGTGGTAGACGACCTCGTGCATGTCGGGCTTGAAGAAGAAGGTCAGCCAGATGCCGGTCAGCACCAGCACGATCAGGCTGTAGAGCGCCAGCTCGCCGAGGAAGAACGACCAGTGGTGGGGGAACGCCTTGCGCAGCAGCCCGCCACCGCCCTCGTACACCGGCAGCCGCGCGTCGGCCGCGTCCACGGCCTTCCGGACCGCACCACCGAGCTCACCCTCCACGGACCGCCTCCCTCCGGACCTGCGTTCAGGCCATGCCTAGCCACCGGCCGGGCGGGCATGTACCCCCACCGCGCGAAACACTCGCGCGACCCGCGCGCGGCACCCGATCGGCCGAGCGGCGGCCGTGCCGCGGCCTGCGACCTGCGTTGGTACAGTCGGCGGCGATCAGCCATGTACGAGGAGGCGCCGGGCACCATGGCCGTCGACGAGCTGGACACCCGCATCCTGCGGCTGCTGCTCGAACAGCCGCGCACCAGCGTGCGGGAGTACGCCCGGGTCCTCGGCGTGGCGCGCGGCACCCTCCAGGCCCGTCTGGACCGGCTGGAGCGGGACGGCGTGATCACCGGCACCGGTCCGTCCCTCTCCCCGGCCGCCCTCGGCCATCCGGTCCTGGCGTTCGTGCACATCGAGGTCACCCAGGGCCATCTCGACGACGTGGGCGACGCGCTGGCCGCCGTCCCGGAGATCATCGAGGCCTTCTCGATCACCGGTGGCGGCGATCTGCTCACCCGGGTCGTGGCGCGGGACAACGCCCATCTGGAGGACGTGATCCAGAAGCTGATCAGCCTGCCCGGCGTGGTCCGCACCCGGACGGAGGTCGCGCTGCGGGAGCGGGTGCCGCACCGGTTGCTGCCGCTGGTGGAGTCGATCGGCCGCGCGGCCCGCAAGTAACGTCCACAACTTTCGGTCCCGTCCGACCCGTTGACGCCCTCTCGTCCCCCCTCTAACGTCTGGTCGACTCCCCGCACATCGTTCGTGATATCGAACACCTCAGTGGATCAGAGGAGCAGCACATGGCACCGCCCCTCAGCAGACGGACCCTTCTCCAGAGCGCGATCCTCGCCGCCGCCGTTCCGGGGGCCGGTGCCGCGGTGGCCTCCGCGGCCTCGGCGGCCACGCTTCCGCCCCCGGCCTCCTGGACGCTCCAGCCCTTCGCGCTGAAGGACGTCGCGCTGGGCTCCGGCGTCTTCGCCGCCAAGCGGAAGCTGATGCTCGACCATGCCCGCGGCTACGACGTCAACCGGCTGCTCCAGGTCTTCCGGGCCAACGCCGGGCTCTCCACGCTGGGCGCGGTGGCGCCGGGCGGCTGGGAGGGGCTCGACGGCGAGGCCAACGGCAATCTGCGCGGCCACTACACCGGGCACTTCCTGACGATGCTGGCCCAGGCGTACGCGTCCACCGGCGAGCAGGTGTTCGCCGACCGGATCGCGACCGTGGTCGGGGCGCTGACCGAGGTCCGCGCCGCCCTGCGCACCGACCCGAAGATGCTCGCCGTCACCGGCAAGTGGGGCGGCGCCCTGGAGAACGTGCGCGGCTCCTACCAGTACGTCGACCTGCCCGCCGCGGTGCTCGGCGGCGCCTCGGCGATCACCCTGTCGGTCTGGGTCAAGCCCACCCACGACGCCAACTGGGGACGGGTCTTCGACTTCGGCAACAACACCACCCGGTACATGTACCTGGCCGGGCGCAACGCGAGCGGTGTGCCCCGGTTCGCCATCACCACCGGCGGGCCGGGGGGCGAGCAGGGCCTCAACGGCACGGCCGCGCTGCCGCTGAACCAGTGGAGCCACCTGGCGGTGACGATCTCGGGCACCACCGGCACCCTGTACGTCAACGGCACGGCCGTCGCGACGAACACCGCGATGACCCTCAACCCGGCGACGCTCGGCACCCTCACCAACAACTGGCTCGGCCGCTCGAACTACGCGTCCGACCCGGTGTTCGCGGGGGCCTTCGACGAGTTCAACGTCTGGTCGCGGGCGCTGACCCAGGCCGAGATCACCTCGCTGCAGACCAAGGAGGCCAAGCTCTCGACGCCGGGGCTCGGCGATCTCGCCTCGTACTGGTTCCAGGCCACGAGCGGCGGCACCTTCTCGGACGCCTCCGGCCGGGGCCTGACCGCCACCCTGCGGCGCACCTGGGGCGGGCCGAGCCATCCCGGGTTCCTGGCGGCGTACCCGGAGACCCAGTTCATCCTGCTCGAGTCGATGACCGGCAGTGACTACACCAAGGTCTGGGCGCCGTACTACACGGCGCACAAGATCCTGCGTGGCCTGCTGGACGCCTACCTCGCCACCGACGACGCCCGCGCCCTCGATCTCGCCTCGGGCATGGGCGACTGGATGCACTCGAGGCTGTCGGTGCTGCCCGAGGCGACGCTGCAGCGCATGTGGGGCCTGTTCTCCAGCGGGGAGTTCGGCGGCATCGTCGAGGCGATCGTCGACCTGTACGCGCTCACCGGGAAGGCCGAACACCTCGCGCTGGCCCGGCTGTTCGACCTCGACTCGCTGATCGACGCGTGCGCCGCGAACACCGACACCCTCGACGGGCTGCACGCCAACCAGCACATCCCGATCTTCACCGGCCTGCTCCGGCTGTACGACGCGACGGGCGAGACGCGCTACCTCACCGCCGCGAAGAACTTCTGGGGCATGGTCGTACCGCACCGCATGTACGGCATCGGCGGCACCAGCACCGGCGAGTTCTGGAAGGCGCGGGACGTCGTCGCGGGCACGATCAGCGCCACGAACGCGGAGACGTGCTGCGCGTACAACCTGCTGAAGCTGAGCCGGACCCTGTTCTTCCACGAGCAGACCCCGGCCTACATGGACTACTACGAGCGGGCCCTGCTCAACCAGGTCCTCGGCTCCAAGCAGGACACCGCCGACGCCGAGAAGCCCCTCGTCACGTACTTCATCGGGCTCACGCCCGGCCATGTGCGCGACTACACGCCCAAGCAGGGCACCACCTGCTGCGAGGGCACCGGCATGGAGAGCGCCACCAAGTACCAGGACTCGGTGTACTTCAAGGCCGCCGACGGCAGCGCGCTGTACGTCAACCTCTACAGCCCGTCCACGCTGACCTGGGCGGAGAAGGGCGTCACGGTCACCCAGACCACGAACTACCCGGCGGAACAGGGCACGACGCTCACCTTCGGCGGGAGCAGCGCCGCCTTCGGGCTGAAGCTGCGGGTGCCGTCCTGGGCGACCGCGGGCTTCCAGGTGACGGTCAACGGCAGCGCGGTGAGCGGCACCCCGGTCGCCGGCAGCTACTTCACCGTGTCCCGCACCTGGCAGTCCGGTGACGTCGTGCGCGTCACCGTGCCCTTCCGGCTGCGGGTCGAGAAGGCCCTGGACGACCCGTCGTTGCAGACCCTCTTCTACGGCCCGGTCAACCTGGTCGCCCGCAACTCCTCGACCAGCTACCTGCAGTTCGGGCTCTACGCCAACGCGGCCCTGTCCGGCGATCTGCTTCCCACCCTGACACCGGTGAGCGGCACGTCCCTCCACTACACCCTGAACGGCACCGAGTTCGCCCCCTTCCACGAGGGGACCGAGGACCCGACGCACGCCTACTGGCGGCGCGCGGAACCCCGGGTGGTCTTCGGCAACAGCGACTCCGGCGTGGCCAACCCCGCGAAGGCGGACGGGACCACGCTGCTCGACGAGGTGTGGGCGGCGGCGCCGTTCGCCTCCAAGGCGGCGCTGGTCACACGGGTGCGGACGGTGGTGGACGCGTGGGTGGCCGCCGGGCTGCTGGCGCAGGCCGACGGGGAGAAGGTGGTGAGCACCGCGAACGCGGCGACCTACGTGGCCTGAGCCCGGGCCTGCGGCCTGCTACGACCGGCGGCGGGGCTTGCCGCCGCCGGTTCCGCGCCGGCCGCCGCCGCTCCCGCTCTTCCTGCCTCCGGTCGTGCTCTTGCGGGGCCCGCCGCCCGACGGCGCCTTGCGGGGCTGCCGTTTCTCCTTCTCCGGAGCCGGCTGGGCGCGGCCCCGGCTGCTGTTGACCGTGCGGCCGCGCACGATGCCGATGAAGTCCTCGACCAGGTCGGTGGTCGCGTCCTCGGGCCAGGACAGGGCGACCGCCGACTGGGGGGCGTCCGTGACCGTGCGGTAGGTGAGGTCGCGACGGTGGTGGAGGCGGGCCAGGGACTGGGGCACGACCAGGACGCCGATGTTCGCCGCGACCAGTTCGATCGCGTCCGCCGTGGTCGCGGGGCGCTCGAAGGCGGGCTCGCCGGGCGGGCGCTCCCAGCCGAGGACGTCGTCGAGGGGGTGCAGGACCACTTCGTCGGCGAGGTCGTCCAGGGTGATCTCCTCGCCGGCGGTGATCACATGGTCCTTGGGGACCACGACGACGGTCGTCTCGGTGTACAGGGGGATCGCGCTGAACACCGTACGGTCCACGGGGAGGCGTACGAAGGCCGCGTCGGCGGCGCCGTCGCGCAGGACGCCGGAGGCCTCGGCCGGGGTCACCTGGAGGAGGGTGAGCGGGACGTCGGGCAGGCGCTCCTCCCAGATCCGCACCCACTTGGCGGGCGTCACTCCCGGAACGTACGCGAGCCGGAACGAAGGGGAATCCGCCTGGTCGGTCATGGCGCCAGGCTACCGGCTGTGGTCGGAGCGCCGGTCGGCGGCCGATACCCTGGACCGTATGAAGTCGCAGCAGACCACCCAGACGATGAAGCCCGCCACCGCGGCGAAGAAGCTGGGTGTGTACCTCCCCGCCACGCCCGCCGAGTTCCAGGAGGGCGTCGTCTCGCGCGCCGAGCTGAGCGAGCTCCAGGCGAACCCGCCCGAGTGGCTGCGGACGCTGCGCGAGACCGGCCCGCACCCCCGCCCGGTGGTGGCGGCGAAGCTGGGCGTGTCCATCGCGGGCCTGGCCCGGGGCGGGGTGACTCAGGCGCTGACCACCGAGCAGATCGAGGCCCTGAAGGACGCCGGGCCCGAGTGGCTGGAGAAGGAGCGGGCCACGCAGGCCGAGGTCCGCAAGGAGAACGCCCGCATCAAGAAGCGCGACGCCGAGCGGGCGGCCGCCCAGGACTGATCCGCGTCAGCGGCGCCGGGCGAGGATGCTGAGCGCGTTCGCACAGACGACCGCCGCGATCGCCGACCAGTCGACGAGTCCGAGGCCCTGGTCCAGCCCGATCCAGCCGACCAGCGCCGCGAGGACCGGGTTGACGCTCATGAACAGGCCGAAGGCGGCCGGGGGCACGTTCCGCAGGGTGAACAGGTCGGCGAGGTAGGGCACGGCGGAGGACAGCACCCCGGCGACGACGGCGTACCCGACGGCCTCGGCGGTCGGCGGGTGGCGCAGCACGAGGGCCACCCCGACCGGCAGGAACACCACCGCGGAGACGGCCGCGGCCGCCGCCGAGCCCTGCGCGCCGGGGATGCGCCGGCCGACGGTCCGGTTGAGCAGGATGTACGAGGCCCAGCAGACGGCGGCCAGGAGGCCGAGGCCCATTCCCAGGTAGTCGGTGGACGGCTGCGGGCGCATGAGGGTGACGGCGCCCCCGGCGGCGATCACCGCACAGCAGGCGTCGATCCGGCGGTGCGCGGCGGCCAGGGCGATGGCCAGCGGGCCCAGGAACTCCAGGGTGACGGCGAGACCGAGGCCGATGCGGTCGATGGCCGTGTACAGCGAGAGGTTCATCGTCCCGAACACCAGCGCGAGCAGCAGGACCGGTCCCCACTGCCGCCGGGTGAAGGACCGCAGACGGGGGCGGCCGACGGCCAGCAGGACGAGGGCGGCGACGTACTGGCGTACGGCGACGACCCCGACGGGGCCGAGGACGGGGAAGGCGAGGGAGCCGATCGCGGCGCCGGTCTGGTTGGACAGGCCGCTGCCGGCCATGGTGGCGATACCGGCGGCACGGTGGCGTGGTCCGCCGGTCTCCCGTGCGGGAACCGCCGGGGACAGGGTCGTCGAGGATGAGGGAGCGGCAGGCACAGTCGGATCGTCCTCCCGATCCGCTCTTGCGCAAAATGCATGCGGCCCGCCATCTATACGCTGGAGTCATGGATATCGGCTCGGGTGTGGAACTGCGGCAGCTGCGCTGTCTCGTGGCGATCATCGACGAGGGCGGCTTCACCGACGCGGCCGCCGTGCTCGGGGTCTCCCAGGCGGCCGTCTCCCGCACCCTCGCCTCACTCGAACAGGCCCTGGGTGTCCGGCTGTTGAGGCGTACGTCGCGGATCGTGACGCCGACCGCGACCGGGCTGCGCGTCGCGGCGCACGCGCGGCGGGTGCTCGGTGAGGTGGAGACGCTGGTGCGGGAGGCCGCCTCGGGCCACACCCGGTTGCGGATCGGCTACGCCTGGTCGGCGCTGGGCCGGCACACCCTCGCCTTCCAGCGCCGCTGGGCGGAGCGGCGCCCGGAGACGGAGTTGCAGCTCGTGCGGGTGAACTCCGGCAGCGCCGGGCTCGCCGAGGGCGCCTGTGACATGGCGGTGGTGCGCAGGCCCCTGGAGGACCGGCGGTTCGAGTCGGCGATCGTCGGTCTCGAGCGGCGCCTGTGCGCGCTGGCCGCCGACGATCCGCTGGCCCGGCGCCGTTCGGTGCGGCTCGCCGACCTCGGCGGGCGGACCCTCCTGGTCGACCGCCGTACCGGTACGGCCACCCCGGAGCTGTGGCCGCCCGACGCCCGGCCCGCCACGGAGGAGACCCACGACGTCGACGACTGGCTGACGGTGATCGCCACCGGCCGCAGCATCGGCGTGACCGCCGAGTCGACCGCCAACCAGTATCCGAGGCCCGGTGTCGTCTACCGGCCGGTGCGTGATGCCGAGCCGGTCGCGGTGCGCCTGGTGTGGTGGCGGGACGACCCGCATCCCGCGGCACAGGCCGTGATGGAGCTGCTCACCGAGCTCTACCGGGAGCGATGACCCCCGGGAGTCGCCCGGGGCGGTCGGTTTGACTACGATCTGGGCAGGTTCACCGAAGTGGGTGTTTCGAGGTTGCTGGGGGTTGGGATGGTTGCTGGTCGTGTGGTGCGCTTCGACAGCCAGCGGGGCTACGGGTTCATCGCGCCCGACGACGGCGGGGAGGATGTCTTCCTGCACGTCAACGACATGCTGATGCCGGAGTCGCAGGTGCGGCGGGGCATCGTCGTGGAATTCGAGATCGAGGACGGTGAGCGCGGCCCGAAGGCGTCCGGGGTCCGGCTCGCCCGGGGTGCGGACGGCAAGCCGCTCGCGGCGGACGACGACGTGCTGTGCGACGTGCTCAGCACCGAGGAGTTCACCCGGGACGTCACCGAGGCCCTGCTGACGGCGGCGCCCTCGCTCACCGGAGAGCAGATCGTCCAGGTGCGCAACGGGCTGGCGCAGTTCGCGAAGAACCACGGCTGGGTCGAGGGCTGATCCGCCGACCGCGCGGCGGTGCGCGGAGGGACGCCCGACGTTCCTCCGTGCGTCGTCGCGGTCCCTCTGTGCACCGTCGCGCATGAACGTTACTGTTCGCGGATGGCAGCGAGCTTCCGCATACTGACCGCCGGTTACGTCGGGCCGCGCACCGCCAGCACGGTCACTCTCGTACGCGACGGTGACATCGTCGTCGTGGTGGATCCGGGCATGGTCGCGGACCGCTCGCTGATCCTCGACCCGCTCGCCGCGGAGGGCGTCGCCCCGCAGCAGGTGACCGACGTGGTGTTCAGCCATCACCACCCCGACCACACCCTCAACGCCGCGCTGTTCCCCGCGGCCCGGTTCCACGACCACTGGGCGATCTACCAGGACGACCTGTGGACCGACCGGCCCGCCGACGGCTTCGCCCTGTCCCCCTCGGTGCGTCTGGCGGCCACGCCCGGACACACCGCCGAGGACATCAGCACGCTCGTCGACACCGCCGACGGCCTGGTCGTCCTCACCCACCTGTGGTGGAGCGCCGAGGGCCCGGCCGAGGACCCGTTCGCCACCGACCCGGACGCGCTGCACGCCTCCCGCGCGAAGATCCTCGCCCTGTCCCCCGCACTGATCGTTCCCGGCCACGGCAGCGCCTTCACACCGGACGCCCAGACCCCGGCCTAGCGGCGAATCAGCAGGTCAACGCCTGTCTCCTCGTCAAGTCACCGCGAGTGCGGCCCCATTGTCAGTGGCCTGTTCTACTGTTCCCCTCACTTGATCCATGCGGGTGTGGGAGGCACAAATGGGGTGGGTGTCGGCCGGCGACTACGAAGTCGCCCTCGACGACGGCAAGGTGGTGTGCCGCAACGCGGCGGGGCGGATGTTGAAGTCGGTGCCGCCGAAGATCGCCGACGATCCGGCGGTGGTGGGACTGCGTCAGCTCGTCGAGTGGCTGGAGCGGCACGAACGGCAGTGCCTGGCGGACGTGGAGCGGTGGATGGTGCGCTCGCTGCCGGTGCCGTTCGCGGTCGTCGCCCGTGTGTGGCCCGACCCGGCCTGGCAGGCCGCCCTGCGTGACCTCGTCGTCACCGGCGCCGACGGCGAGGTGGCCGGATTCCTGCGGGACGCCGACCCCGAGCGCGGCCTCGGCCTGGTCGACCTCGACGGCGACACCGTGCGCCTCACGCCCGACCTGGTCCGTCTGCCCCACCCGGTGCTCCTCGACGACCTGGAGGACCTGCGGGAGTTCGCCGTCGAACTGGGCGTGGAGCAGCGCGCCCAGCAGCTCTTCCGCGAGGTGTGGCACCGGCCGGCGGCGCTCGACGCCGAGGCCACCTCGGTCGAGGACTACGCGGGCGGCGCGTTCAAGGAGCAGCGGTTCCTGCACGGCCGGGTGACCCAGCTCGGCTACCGCGTGCGCGGTGGCAACGCCGTCCACTCCGTCCTGGAGGACGGGCGCACCGTCGAGGCCCGCGTGTGGGTGGGCGACTACGAGGGCTACGAGGAGTCCGAGACCGGGCCCCTGGTGTTCACGGACCCGGCGGGCCGGGTGCTGAAGCTCGGTCAGGTGGGGCCGGTGGCCTGGTCGGAGGGCATGCGGATGGCGGCCGCGCTGTACGCGGGACGCGACGTCGAGGACGAGGAGCGGGCGGCATGACGACCTACGACGAGAACACCGCGGGCGCGCTGCTCGACGCGGGCGCGGTCCTGCCCCCGGGCAGCACGGTCCGCGAGGACGCCGACACGCTCACCGTCCGCACCTACACCCATCCCGTGCTGGACGAGCGGCGGATCGTGCGGCTGGTGCCGGGCACCCTCGGCGAGGCCGAGGACCTCGCCCTGGACTTCCTCGGTCTGCTGCGGGACGCCGACGTCCCCGAGGTGGGACAGGTACGCCGGGAGACGCTCGGCTTCCCCGCCTGGGCCCTGGTCAACGACCCGGCGAACGGTCATCACGCGCTGGCGCTGGTCAAGGACGTCGAGCGGCTGGCCCGGCAGGCCAAGTCCCGCCCCGGCACCGCCAAGGACGGCTTCGAGGAGCTCGGCACCCGGCTCGGCCGTGCGGTGCCGCACTTCCTGCCCACGTTCTACGAGCAGGCCGCGCGGGTCTTCCTCCAGCACGAGAACACGACGTACGCCGCCGCCTTCTTCGGCAAGGCCCGGGAGGCCGAGCGGGTGCACGGGCTGAAGGTGGACGAGGAGCGGCAGCGTGCCGTGTTCCTGGAGTTCGCCTTCGCGGGGGCGCTGACGGTCAAGGCGCTCAAGGAACACGTCAAGGCGCTCGCCGCGCGCCTCAGCCCGGTCGAGGCGTGGGCGCAGTTCCGGCAGCTGACGGTGGAGCGCTGCGCGGCCGGCATGCCGCCGTACGCCTCGCTGCCGCAGGACGCGCGCGGACTGATCAAGGCGGCGGGGCTCGACCGGGTCACCGAGGAGTGCGGGCTGGTCGCCGACCTGCTCGCCTCGCCCGCGGCGGTCCGGGCGCCCGCGTCCTTCTGGAACTTCTACCGGGCGACACTGGTCGTGCTCGCCGAGCGGCAGCCGGAGGTGCGCGGCCGACTGCTGGAGATCATGCCCGCCGGTCTCGGCCGGTCCGTCGAGGACGACGAGTTCTGGCTGGGGCTGCTCGTGGAGTGCGGTGCGGATCTGCTCCTCACCGGCGAGGCCGGTGCGGCGGCGGACCGGGTCGACGCGGCGGACTGGCTCACCCGCTGGGCCCTGCACCGCAAGCACGGCGGCAACATCTGCCAGCGTTCCCCGGCCACCCTCGCGCTCGTGGAGCGGATGGCGCCCCGGCTGCGGGAGCGGGGCCGGCCCGTCGACCTCGTCACCGGCCGCTGGCACGCCGGCGCCGACCTCGACCTGCTGGATCTCTGCGTGGCGCAGGGCGTCCCGCTGGCGCCGCCCGCCGGCGGTGAGGTCGTGTACCTCGGCCTGGACCGCTGGCTGCGCTCCACCCGGCCCGGCCGACGCGACCTGACGGCGACGGCGGCGGACGCGCGCCACCGGCGCCTGCTGTACGGCGAGATCAGCACCGTGGGCGGCAGCCGCCCCGCGTCCGAGGTGCTGGAGGGCCTGGCCGGCCACCCGGTGCTCGCCGACGTCCTGCGCGAGTGGCTGGAGGACGCGGCCGGGGAGCTGACGGCCGCCGTCGGCCTGCCCGCCGCGCGCACGGCGCTG
The DNA here is from genome assembly GCF_044763345.1 of Streptomyces sp. NPDC096132. Taxonomy (NCBI): domain Bacteria; kingdom Bacillati; phylum Actinomycetota; class Actinomycetes; order Kitasatosporales; family Streptomycetaceae; genus Streptomyces; species Streptomyces sp. NPDC096132. Next base: position 291,221 of record NZ_JBIWGA010000011.1, on the reverse strand, counting down.
GAGCGGATGCGGCCCTTCCGTCCCGTGGCCGCCCGGGTCGCCCCGGCCGCCGTCGCCCGGGTCGCCGCGCACGAGGCCGCGCCGCTGCTCGGGAACACGCTGCGTGCCGGCCTCCTGGACGAACTGGGCTGGTCCGCGCTCGAGGAGGCGGTGCGCCGGATCCACGCCGAGACCAAGGTCCGCAAGGACCACGACAACACGATGACCGTGCAGGAGGCCTGGCCCGCGCTGATCCTCTCCCGCGGCGACAAGGTGTTCGTCGTCGGCCCCGAGGAGATCCTGCTGGAGCACGATCTGCGGCTGCCGGTCGACCTGGGCCACTGGCAGCGGCCGTCGTTCCGGTACACGGACGGCGAACTGCTGGTGATGTGGCGTGAGGACGCCAAGCAGTTCGGCTACTGGTCCGCCCGGCCCGCCGACGTGTTCCCGCTGACCGGCGAGCAGATCCCGCACTACTGGTACGGCGCCGGCGACGCGGGCGAGCCCTCGGTCCCGCTGCCCGGCGGCGGCCGCGCCACCGGCGGGCGCACGCTGCACCCCGGCGACACCGTCCTGCCGCCCCGCCGCAGCATCCTCGGCGACGGCACCTCGTACTGGCGTCAGGGCAGGCAGGGCCGCCAGCAGGTGTGGCTGGAGTACGACCCGGCCACCGGCACCCACGGGCGTGCCTCCCTGCCCGCGTTCCTGCGGAGCGGCATCCGGGAGGACGCCACCCTGCTCCAGGAGCACTGCGAGGTGCTGCCGCTGCAGCCCGGTCTGGAGCAGAGCCCGTTCGGCACCGACGGCACGGTCCTCGGCCGGTGGGTGCGCACGGAGGGCGAGGGCGCCGAGGCGCGTACGGTCGCCGGCACCCCGGACGGCCGGGCCGTCGCCCTGCCGACGGCCGGCGGCCGCGCCTCGGGCGTTCCGCTCGGCGCGCTGCGGGTGCCCGGGGGCGCGGAGCCCGTCGTGGTCCGCTCCCATCGGCAGATCGTCCTGTACGCGGCGGGCGACACGTCCGCCGCGGGGGAACTGGGCCGGGTCACGCCGATGGAGCGGGGCGGCGAGTTCGCCTCCGGCACCCGGTTCGTACCGCCGGTGGAGTTCTGGCACGCGCTGCGTCCGCGCGACGAGCGGGCGTCCGCCGTGTTGCGCGCGCTGACCGACGAGGAGGTCACCGAGCTCCTGCGGGCCGGGGTGCGGGCGCTGGCGGAGCGGCAGGCGAAGATCGCGGCGGCCGGGGCGGTCGACGGGACGTCCGGCGCCAAGGCCGTCGCCCCGACCGCCGACGAGGTGGTGCGGGAGGTCGTGTCCGGTGCCCTGCCCGCGCTGGGCGACGCGCGGCTGGTCACCGGCGTGACGGCGCTCGTGCGTGCGGCGCTGCGGCTCGCCGAGTCGACGGCCGCGTTCGTGGCGCCTCCGGTCGAGCGGCCGAAGCAGGACATCCGGCGCACCCAGGGCATGTTCGCCGACTACAGCCCCGAGCACGGCGACGACGACACGCTGCGCGAGGCCGTGACCGGCTTCGCGGGGGTGCAGGGCTGGTGGGGCAGCGACCTGCGCTGGAGCGCGCTGCGCCAGATCCGCGCCGTGAACCATGTGCTGTCCGGGAAGCCCGCCGACGGCAAGCCCCTGGCCGAGGCCATGCGGCAGACCGGCACCGCCGAGGGGTGGAGCAGCGACGAGTTCACCGTGTCCGGAGGCGGCGCGGTGTGGACGTCCGTCCTGGACAGGCTGCGTCCGCTCGCCTACCGGGCCGCTTCCGCGACGGTGACCGAGGCACACCGGGAGGCGCTGCTCCTGCTGTTCGAGGCGATCACGGACGGGTCCCTGGCCGCACCGGAGGGCGCGCTGCGCGAGATCGTGCTGAGCGAGCCGCACGACAAGCAGGAGCGCGTCGGTCAGGTGCTGCGCCGGGAGGGCCGTACCGTCGTCGTGATCGGCTGCCAGAGTGTCGACCGGCAGCACAACCTGGTGCACTGGCTGGCCCTGGACCACGATCCGACCGGGGCGTTCGGGGCGATCGGCCACTTCACGCTGGAGCGGGAGACCGCCCACCCGGCGCTGTTCCCCGCCGACGCCCTGCGTGCGGTCACCGAGCTCGTCCGGGCGAAGGGCCCCGCTCCCTGGCAGCCGGACGCGGTCGCCGCCCTGTCCACCGCGACGCACGACGGGCTGGGTCAGATGCAGTCGGCCCTGCTGCTCGCGGGCCGGCCGGACGGGCTCACGAACGAGGTGGTCGCGGCGACCGGGCTGAAGCCGAAGCAGAAGGACCTGGCCGACGAACTGCTGAACACCGTCGGCCACGACGCCCTGGCCGTACTCGTCGGCGCGCTCCTGCCCGCCGCCCCCGGCGACCTGTGGACCGCCGGGCCGGACACGGAGGCGGCGGGCCGGGTGTGGGCCGAGCGCTTCGACGGGGTCCGCCGGCTGCCCGAGGACCTCGCCGCGGAACTCTCCCTCGGCGGCCTGTACACGGGATCCGTCGAGGAGATCCTCAACCCCGCGCGCACCCCGTGGATCAGCCGCACCACGGTCCAGCGGCCCGACAAGGACGGCGACCTGAGGCCGGACGACCCGACGGCCCTGCCCGGGCGGTACGACCTGACGCGCGCCGTGGCCGCCCTCGCCGGGCTCGCCTACTCCCTGACGTACGGGCATCCGCTGCGGGCCGCGCTGCCGGACAGCCTGGCCGCGCTGCGCCGCCGGGTCGCCGACCCGGAACTGCTGCTCGACCTGGACGTGGCGTGGTCGGAGAAGGCCGAGCCGACCGCGGTCGGGCTGCGCAAGGCGTACGGGATGCCCGCGGCCGGCGGCGCCGACGCACGCGGGCTGACGCCGGTCGGCGAGGCGCTGGTGCTGCGCCCCTGGTACGGCGACCAGGAGACCGTCCTGGTCCGGCCGGGCGCGGTCGACGGCCCCGACGACCCGGTGTTCGGGCTCCTCGAGGGGCTCGTCGGACCGGGCCGGGGACAGGGCATGCGGGCCCTGCGGACCCTGCTCGACGACGAGCTGGCGCGCGCGCTCGCGGCCGGCGTCGATGGGCCCGTGGGGTACGCCCAGGACCCGACGCTCCATGTTCCCGAGCTGGTCGCCGAGGTGGCCGCGGCGCACGGCCTGGGGGAGGACGCCGCGGCGCTGTATCTGATGCTGCTCGCACTGCCCGACCCGACGGACCGCAACTGCGCCCGCTGGACCGGCTGGAAGCCGGCCCGGATGAAGAAGGCCCGCGTCGAGCTCGCGGCGACGGACCTGGTCATCGAGGCCAAGCGGGCGCGCGCCGGACGCACCCTCTTTCTGCCGTGCGGCTGGCTGGACCTGAAGTCGCCCGCGCTGCCGGTGGAGCTCTGGAAGGAGCGCCTCTACCCGGTCCGCGGCGGTCTGCGCGCCGTACCGCTGGTGCCGGTGCCCGAGCTGTTCGGCCGCGCGTGGGACCTGGTCCGCGCCGGTGACGCGCCGGCCTACGAGGAGCTCGTCACCCGCGCCACGCGCAAGGGCCGCCGCCGATGACCGTCACCGTCCCGCCGCACCTGCCACCGTCCCGCCGCACCTGGAAGAACGCACGCCGATGACCACCTCCCTGTCCCCCGACTCCCTGTCCCCCGAGCCGGCCCTGTCGCCGGAGCCGGCCCGGCAGATCGTGCCGCCCGAGGACCGGTACGCCACCGAACTGGCCTTCCTCGCCGCCTACGACGACGGTCCGCGCCCGCCCGCCTGGCGTCTCACCCCGCGCGCGGTCGTCACCTTCGTCATGGGCAGCGACGGCCGGGCCCTGAAGCTGCCCGACGGCGCCGAGGTGCCCGAGGGGGTGCCGCGCCGGCTGGTCGTGGAGGGCAAGTTCGTGGGCGACCGGGCCCTGGTCGAGCGGTGTGTCGTCACGCTCGCCGGGGAGCGCGGCCTGCTGCTCGTCGGCGAGCCCGGCACCGCCAAGTCCATGCTGTCCGAGCTGCTGTCGGCCGCCGTGTGCGGCACCAGCGGGCTGGTCGTGCAGGGCACGGCGGGCACCACCGAGGACCAGCTCAAGTACGGCTGGAACTACGCCCTGTTGCTGGCACAGGGCCCCAGCCGGCAGGCACTGGTGCCGTCGCCCGTGCTGACCGCCATGCGCCGGGGCGGCATCGCCCGGGTCGAGGAGGTCACGCGCTGTCTGCCGGAGGTGCAGGACTCGCTGGTGTCGCTGCTGTCCGAGCGGCGCATCGCGGTGCCCGAACTGGCGGGCACGGACGACGCGTTGGCGCACTCGGCGCCGGGCTTCAACCTGATCGCCACCGCCAACCTGCGCGACAAGGGCGTCTCGGAGATGTCCGCGGCCCTCAAGCGCCGGTTCAACTTCGAGACGGTCGGCCCGATTCCGGACCTCGAAGCGGAGACCGCGCTGGTGCGCAGCCAGGCGCGGGCCTCCGTGGAGCGGGCCGGGGCACCCTTCCAGGTCGACGACGCGGTGCTGGAGGCCCTCGTCACCGCCTTCCGCGACCTGCGTGAGGGCCGGTCGGCGGAGGGCTGGGAGGTGGAGCGGCCGTCCACGGTGATGAGCACGGCGGAGGCCGTCTCCGTCGCGGGTGCGCTGGGGCTCGCGGCGGCCTATTTCCCGGGGGACCGTGACGTGCTCGCCCTGCTGCCGGGACACCTGCTCGGCGTGGTCCGCAAGGACGACCCGGCCGACGCGGCCCGGCTGCGCGGCTACTGGGACGGTCCGGTCCGGCGGCGCGCCGAACAGGGCTCCGCCACCTGGCGGACCCTGTGGGACCTGCGCACGGTCCTGGAGGGCTGACGGCCGTGTCGCTTCCCATCGCCGCCGCGGGCGGGCCCGGTGCCCCGAGCGGGCCCGGCTCGCCCGACGAGGCGCTCGCCGCCCTCACCGACCCGGGTGCGCCCTACCTCATCGGCGTACGGCACCACGCACCGTCCCTGGCCGCGGCCGTGCCCGCGCTGCTCGACGAGGCCAAGCCGGACGTGGTGCTGGTCGAGCTGCCGGCCGAGATGCAGGAGTGGCTGCCCTGGCTCGGACACGAGGAGACGCGGGCCCCGGTCGCCCTCGCCGCCGCACCCGGCGACGGGCGGGGCGGCGAGGGGCCGGCCTTCTATCCGTTCGCCGACTTCTCGCCCGAGCTGGCGGCCGTGCGGTGGGCCGCGCGGCACGACGTGCCGGTGGTCGCCTGCGATCTGCCGCTCGCCCACCGGGCATGGGGCGAGGGCCGCGAGGGCGCGGCGGCCGGGGAGTCCCCCGGGCTCACCACCGCGCTGCGGGCCCGGCTGACCGGGCGTCCCGGGGACGATCTGTGGGACCGGCTCGTCGAGGCCACCGCACCCGGTTCCCCGCCCGAGGCCCTGCGCCGGGCCGCCCTGCTCACGGGGTGGGCGCTGCGCGAGGACGCGGCCGCCGCGGGCGGGGTGCCCGGGCTGGACCTGCGGCGGGAGCGGTGGATGCGGGCCCGGATCACCGAGGCCACCGCGGACGGAGGGCGGGCCGCCGTGATCGTCGGCGCCTTCCACGCACCGGCACTGACGGGGGCGTGCGGCGAGGAGCGGGACGAGGTCCGCACGGACGGCGGTCCCGCGTGGACCACCTCGTTGATCCCGTACACCTACGCCCTGCTGGACGAACGGTCCGGTTATCCGGCCGGCATCCGGGATCCGGAGTGGCAGGACATGGTGCTGCGGGCGGCGGGGGACCCGGCTGCGCTGGAGGAGGCGCTGACGCGGGCGGCCGTGCGGGTGTGCGCGGAGCTGCGCGGGCTCGGGCATCCGTCCGGGCCCGCCGACGCCCGGGAGATCACCCGGCTCGCCTCGGATCTGGCCCGGCTGCGGGGGCTGCCCGCGGCGGGCCGGGGTGAGCTGGTGGAGGCCGTGCAGACGGTGCTGGCCCAGGGTGAGCCGTACGGGCGGGGCCGGGCCGTGGCGCGGGCCATGGAGCGGGTGCTGGTCGGTACGCGCACCGGACGTCCCGCCCCGCGGGCGCCGCGCAGTGGTCTCGCCCCGGCGGTGGAGGCCGAGGTCGGGGCTCTCGGCCTGCCGGGACCGGAGAGCGGCACCGGCGCCGCCCGGGATCTGCGGCTCGACCCGCTGCGGTCCGACCTCGACCGGCGCCGTGAGCTGCTGCTGCGCCGGCTGTCGGTGTGCGGGGTGCCGTACGGGGAGGCCCGGGACGTCGTCGGCGCGGGCGGTGCTCAGGCCCTGACGTCCCGTTGGGAGGTGCGCTGGACGCCGGCGACCGCGGCCATGCTGACCGCGGCCGGGGTGCGGGGGGTCACCGCCGCCCAGGCCGCCGAGGGTGTGCTGCGGGAGCGGCGGCGGGTGGAGCGGGACGAGGGCGGGTCGACGGGCGCCCAGGTGCTGGAGGGGCTGGCGCGTGCGGCCGAGTGCGGTCTGCCCGCGCTGGCGGACGAGCGGCTCGACGACGTCGCCGAGGTGCTGCCCCAGGCCGGCACCCTGCCCGAACTGCTGGCCGGCCTGGCCCTGTTGGACCGGCTCAGGTCGGGTCACGTCGCCGGGCTGGGCGCCGACGACGACCGTACGGCGCGGGCGGCCGCCGTGGCCGAGCTGCTCACGGCGGCGGCGGTGCGGCAGGTGGACGGCCTGACCGGGTCCGACGACCCCGCCGACGCGCACGCTCTGCTCGAACTCGCCCATCGCGCCGACCTGTTGGGCGGGATCCGGCTCACCGACGCCCTCGCCCGGCTGGCCGTCGACGGCTCACCGCTGATGCGCGGCGCCGCCGGGGCCGTGCGGGTGCTGCTCGGGCAGGAGGACGCCCGGGTGTTCGGCGACCGCGTGGCCTCGTGGGTCGACGGGGCCGTCGACCCGGACTCGCGGTCCGCGCTGGCGGCCCGGCTGACCGGGCTGCTGACGGCCGCGGGGCCGTTGCTGGAGGCGGCGGGCGACGCGCTGGAGCCGTTGCTCGACCGGGTGTCGGAGCTGCCCGACCGCGCGTTCCTGGACCGGCTTCCGGCGCTGCGGGGCGGCTTCGACGCCCTGAGCCCCGCGGCCCGCGACCGGCTCCTGTCGGCCGTGGAGGAGCGCCTCGGCGCCACCCGTGTGGCCGACACGGACGGGGTCGACCCGGCCGCGCTGGCCGCCTGGACACAGGCGGACCTCGCGGCGCGCGCCGCCCTGCGCTCCCTGGGGCTGCTGCCCGCGCCGGGGGACGGCACACGGACGGACGACACGGCCGGGGCCCGCGTCCCCGTCACCGAGGCCGAGGCGGAGGACCATCGCCTCGCCCCCGCCGACCGCTGGCGGCTCGTCCTGGGCCGTCGTACGGACCAACTGCCCAAGTCCGCCGCCTCGTTGGCGACCGCGCTGGACGAGCTGTACGGCAGCGGGCGGGGCGAGGGCAGCCGGGGCGATCTGACCGGTGCGGGTGCCGGAGGTGGCCGGGAGACGCCGTACCCCGGGGTGAGGGAGTGGTCGGAGGACCTGGCGGCGCTGTTCGGACCGGGCATCCGGGAGGAGGTGCTGGCGGCGGCCGCCTCGGCCGGTCGCAAGGACGTGCTGACGGAGCTGGACGCGGAGCGTGTGCGGCCGTCGGTCGATCTCCTGCACACCGTGCTGCGGCATGCGGGCGGGCTGCCCGAGGCCCGGCTGGCCGCCCTGCGCCCGCTGGTACGGCGGCTGGTCGACGCGCTGACCCGGGAGCTGGCCACCCGGCTGCGTCCGGCCCTGCACGGCACGGCCCTGCCGCGCCCCAGCAGACGGCCCGGCGGCGGCCTGGACCTGCCGCGCACGCTGCGGGCCAACCTGGCGACCGCCCGGCGCGCACCGGACGGCACGGTCCAGGTGATTCCCGAGCGCCCGGTGTTCCGTACCCGCGCCCGGCGGGCCGCCGACTGGCGGCTGATCCTGGTGACGGACGTGTCGGGGTCCATGGAGGCGTCCACGGTGTGGGCCGCGCTGACAGCCTCGGTGCTGGCCGGGGTGCCCACCCTGTCCACGCACTTCCTGGCCTTCTCCACGGAGGTCATCGATCTCACCGGACACGTCGAGGACCCGCTGTCGCTGCTTCTCGAGGTGAGTGTCGGCGGCGGTACGCACATCGCGGCGGGGCTGCGGCACGCGCGCGAGCTGGTGACCGTGCCCTCGCGCACCCTCGTCGTGGTGGTCAGCGACTTCGAGGAGGGCTATCCGCTCGGCGGGCTGCTCGCCGAGGTCCGCGCCCTGGTCGGCGCGGGCTGCCAGGTGCTGGGCTGCGCCGGCCTCGACGACACCGGCCGGCCGCGCTACTCCACGGGGGTCGCAGGTCAGCTCGTCTCCGCGGGCATGCCCGTGGCCGCCCTCAGTCCGCTCGAACTCGCCCGCTGGGTAGGGGAGAAGATCGCATGAGCCCGGACCCGTCTCCGGACCACCAGGGCCCGGGCCTGCCCCCGGTCGCCCCGTCCGTGACCGCGGAACTCGTCGAGGCGCTGTCGCCGCGGCTGCGCAAGCGGCTGGACGCGGGGGTCGCCAAGCTGGCGGCGCGTCCCGTCGTCCGCGACGGCGACACCGTGCGCATCGCCGTCGACGACGACACCGACCTCGAACTGCACGCTCCCGGCGGCTCGGTGACCAGCGCGGACGCCATCCGCTGCGGCTGCCTGCTCGCGCCGGACTGTCTGCACCGCGCGGCGGCGGCCTCGGCGGCACCGGTGGCGGAGGACGCCCCGGCGCCGGCAGCGGCCGCGCCGGGAACAGCGCCCGAGGCTCCGGAGGAACCGAACCGGGAGCAGAAGCCGGAACCGGGGGCCGAGGCGCCCTCGTCCGGCCAACTCGACGCCGCGCGGGCCGTGTTCGACGCGGCGGCCGCCGTGCTCGAGGCCGGTACGGACGGGGCCGGTGCCGTGCTCCAGGCGGAGCTGCTGCGCGCCGCGCACACCGCCCGGCTCGCCGCGCTCCCCCGGGCAGCCGCGGCGGCGGTCTCCGTGGTCACCGGGGTACGGGCGGCCCGGTCCGCCGACCCCGCCTACCGGCTCCCCGACCTCGTGGGCACCCTCCGCACGGCGCTGGGCGTGGCCCACCGCCTCCCGCACACCACCGGCGCGGAGCTGGCCGACCTGCGCGGCACGGCACGGCAGCCGTACACCCCGGACGGCTCGCTGCGGCTGTACGGGCTGTTCTCCGAGCCCGTGCTCACGGCGACCGGGTACGCGGGCGCGGTGACCTGGACCGCGGACGCCGAGGGCCGCCTCTACACCGTCTCGGACGTGGCTCCGGGTGGCGCGGGCCGGGCGACCGGCGCCGCCGACCGGGCCGTACGGATCGGCGACACGGCCCTGACCCATCGTGAGCTGTCACGTGCGGGGCTCGCGGTCTCCGGTGCCACCGTCTCCCCGACCGGCCGGCTCGGCGCGGGGGCGGGGGTGCGGGCGGTGCGCGCGTCCGGCGCCGCGTGGAGCGCCGAGCCGCTCGACCGGCTGTGGGCGACGCCCGTCGGCGAGCAGGTCGCCCGCGCCCTGGGCGGCGGCCAGGACCTGCTCTTCCTCGACGTGACCCTGGCGGGCACGGTCCGTGAGGCGGCGGGCGACTGTCTGCTGGCCGACTGCGAGGGGCGTGCCGTGCGGCTCGCCCTGGCCCACGACCATCCGGCGCTCGCCTATCGCGACAACCTGCGGCTGCTGGCCGCCGCCCGGGGCAGCCGGCTGCGGGTCGTGGCCCGGCTCGTCCCGGGGCCGCTCCCGCGGGCCCTGCTGCTCGCCGCCGAGCACCCCAGCGACCCCACCGCCCGGGTGGACCTGGGCCTGGACCGGCTCCAGCACGCGGACCTGCCCACCGCGACGGCCGCGCCCGCCGCCGTTCCCACGGTGGACGAGGCGCCGCTGCACCTCCTGCGCCGCCGGGTGCACCAGACCGTGTCCGGGGGCCGCCGGGTGCTGGCCTTCCCGGGGAGCGGGGCGGGCGACGGCACGCGTCTGCGTCGCGTCGGCCTCGGCACGGCGGCCGACGTGCTCGACGGTCTGCACGCGGCCGCCGCGGACCGCTCCCGCGACGCCTTCGGCCGGCTGCTCCCGGCCGACACGGACCGCTTCGCCCGGACCTGGCTGGCCGCGGCCGTCTACACCGACGAGGTCGAACGGGCGTTGTGCGCGGCGGCGTGGGGTGCGGACAGAGAGGCGGTGGCGCTCAATGTCTAGAGGGGGATCCCCTCCCGTTTAGGCCAGGATCTGACCGCGATGGCTCCTAACGTGGTTCTCGACCGCGGAACAGAACTCACGGAAGAAGAGCATCACCATGAGCGACTCCACCGCCCTCTCCCCGTCCGTCACCGGCGAGCGCGCCGACCTGCTGGCGGAGCTGGCCGGCGCCCGGTACTTCCTGCGCTTCACCACCCGGGACCTCACCGACGAGGAGGCCGGGCGGCGCACCACGGCCAGCGAGCTGTGTCTCGGCGGGCTGATCAAGCACGTGACCGCCACCGAGGCGGGCTGGGCGGCCTTCATCGTCGAGGGGCCGTCCGCGCTGGGTGACTTCGACGCCATGACCGAGGAGGACTTCGCGCGGCGGGCCGACGAGTTCCGGATGCTGCCGGGCGAGACGCTGGCGGGCGTGCTGAAGGAGTACGAGCGCGTGGCCGCCCGTACGGACGAGCTGGTCGTCGGGCTGCCCAGCCTGGACGCCGACCATCCGCTGCCGAAGGCTCCGTGGTTCGAGCCGGGTGCGCGCTGGTCGGCCCGCCGGGCGCTGATCCACATCATCGCCGAGACGACCCAGCACGCCGGTCACGCCGACATCATCCGTGAGTCCCTGGACGGGGCGAAGAGCATGGGCTGACCTCCAGGACGTGGGTCTGCCAGGGCCCCAGGTCGACGAAGAGGCCCGGGTCGGTCAGTTCGTCGCCGTCGCGGTCGTACGCCTGCGAGGTGAGGAGGTCGGTCAGGCGGTGGGCCCGCCCGCGCAGGTCGTCCCAGGCCAGGGGGATCCTCGCCTGGGACGGGCGGTCGGAGTGGTTGACGACGACCAGGTGGCGGGCCTCGGCATGGGTCCAGGTCCAGGCGAGCAGGGTGCGGTGGGTGTCGTTGTCCGGCCAGCCGGCCGGGGTCAGCGGCGCCCATTCGCCCCGGCGTACGGCCGCCGCGGCCGGCAGCAGTCGGTCGTGGAAGGCGCGCAGTGCGTCGTCGGCCGGTTCCCGTGGCCCACGGGACAGGAACACGGGCAGCCGGACCCGGCGCCCCTCGAACTGGCCCTCGTGCCAGAGCGTGGCCCCGGGCAGGGTCGCGACGGTCACGGCGGCCGCCTGCTCCCGGGGGCCGGGCAGGGTGGCGGCGGCCCGGGGCTCGTCGTGGTTCTCCAGGAAGCGGACCAGGCCCCGCTGGTAGGCGAGGTCGGCGCCCAGGTGGGCGCGGACGGAGTCGGCGTTCTCGTGGCAGAGCCTGTCGTGGAGCCGCTTGTCGTAGCAGTGGTCGAAGCCCTGCTGCTGGAGGGCCCATTCGAGGTCCCAGTACGCCTCAGCGACGAACAGGAGGTCGGGGTGTCGGGCGCGGACGCGCGGCAGGACGTACGGCCAGAAGTCCTCGGCGGGAGCCGGTCCCGCGCTCGCGCCCCAGGTCTTGGCGAACACGTCGTTCATCAGCAGCATCGCCATGTCGCAGCGCACGCCGTCGGCTTGGTCGCCGAGGGAGACGAGGGTGTCGACCGTCGCTTCGCGCAGGGAGTCGCTGAAGGCGTTCAGCTGGACGACGTCCGGCCAGGGCGGGAAGTACGGGTCGCGGCCCCGGGCGTACACCTGTCCGGCCGCTTCGAGGTAGGCGCCCGGGTCGCGGGCCAGGTCGTCGGGCGTGCCCCGGATCAGGCGGTCGGGGTGCGTGGTCAGCCAGGGGTGGTCGGGGGCCACGTGGTTGGGGACGTGGTCGAGGATCAGCCGCAGCCCCCGCTCGGCCAGCCGGACCCGGGCCGCGGCCAGGCCTTCCGGGCCGCCGAGGGACGGGTCGACGACGTAGTCGCGGACGCAGTACGGGGATCCGGCGATGTCCGCCTCGGTGAGGTCGGGCAGGGCCTCGCGGAACGACCGCAGCAGGTTCTCGTCGCGCAGCCCGATCCGCAGGCCGGCCGGGCTGCGCTCCCAGACGCCCATCAGCCAGACCGTGTCGACGCCCGGCCGGGCGACCTCGTCCCAGACCTCGCCCGGTACGTCGCCGAGGGTGACGCGGCGACCGTACCGGCGGCTCAACTCACCCAGCCAGACGAGGGTGTTGATCTCGTGGATGACGGTCATGCCAGGGGCTCCTCGACGTCGTCCGTCGGCTTCAGGGACTCCCGGCCGCCGCGCTGCCAGTCGTCGGCGCCGATGGTGTGGAACAGCGTCGCGATGGCCGCGACGAGTCCGGTCCAGCCGGTCTGGTGGGAGGCGCCGAGGCCCGCGCCGTTGTCGCCGTGGAAGTACTCGTAGAAGAGGATCAGGTCCTTCCAGTGCGGGTCCTTGGCGAACTTGGGCTGTGCGCCGTGCACCGGGCGGTGGCCGTCGGCGTCGCGCAGGAAGGCGGAGGTGAGCCGGTCGGAGATCTCGCGGGCGACCTCGTAGAGGTTGAGCCGCCGGCCTGAGCCGGTGGGGCACTCCACGGTGAAGTCGGGGCCGTGATAGCCGTGCAGGTTGAGCAGGGCGCGGATGATCAGGATGTTGATCGGGAACCACACCGGTCCGCGCCAGTTGGAGTTGCCGCCGAACATGCCGGAGTCGGACTCGGCGGGGAGATAGCCGACGCCGTACGTCCGGCCGTGCACCTCGAAGGCGTACGGGTGGTCGGCGTGATGGCGGGAGAGGGAGCGGATGCCGTGCGGGCCGAGGAACTCGTCCTCGTCGAGCATCCGGGCCAGGATGCGGCGCAGCCGGTCCTCCCCGAACAGGGCGAACAGATAGCGTCCGTCGACGTCCGTCCCCAGCTCCTGCTGCTCGACGACCGCCTCGACGGCGGGGTGCCTCCTGATGAACTCCTTCGCGCCCTCGACGAGTTCGGGGAAGCGACGGTCCGCCCGTCCGCCGATCACGCTGGTCGCCGCCAGCGGGATCAAGCCGACCAGCGAGCGCACCCTGAGCGGGGTCGCGCCGCCGTCGGGCAGTCGCAGCACGTCGTAGAAGAAGCCGTCCTCCTCGTCCCAGAGGCTGGCGTTGTCCTTGCCCATGCGGTTCATGGCGACGGCGATCCACGCGAAGTGCTCGAACAGCATCTGTGCCTGCTCGACGTAGACCGGGTTGTCGACGGCGAGTTCGATGGCGATGTCGAGGAGGTTCTGGCAGTACAGCGCCATCCAGGCGGTGCCGTCGGCCTGGTCGAGGTGGCCGCCGGTGGGGAGTGGGGCGCTGCGGTCGAAGACGCCGATGTTGTCCAGGCCGAGGAAGCCGCCCTGGAAGACGTTGTTGCCGTCGGCGTCCTTGCGGTTGAGCCACCAGGTGAAGTTCTTCACCAGTTTCTGGAAGGCGTTCTCCAGGAAGGCGCGGTCGCCGCGGCCGGTGCGGTGCTTCTCGACCTCGTAGACGAAGAGCACGGCCCAGGCGTGCACGGGCGGGTTGACGTCGCCGAAGTTCCATTCGTACGCCGGGATCTGGCCGTTGGGGTGGAGGTAGAGGCGGCGCAGCAGCAGCTCCAGCTGGCCCTTGGCGAAGGTGATGTCGACCATGGACAGGGCGAGGGTGTGGAAGGCGAGGTCCCAGGCCGCGAACCACGGGTACTCCCAGGTGTCCGGCATCGACATGATCTCGTCGTTGACCATGTGGTACCAGGCGCTGTTGCGGACGCGGGGGTCGGCGGCGAGCGGGTCGACTCCGTGTTCGGCGAGCCAGCGCTCGACGTCCAGGTAGTAGTACTGCTTGCTCCACAGCATCCCGGCGAGTGCCTGGCGGACCATGTGGCGTTCGTCGTCGCCCATGCCGTCCGGGGTGAGGGCGTCGTAGAAGGCGTCCGCCTCGGTGCGGCGCTGATGCATCACCGGCGTGAAGTCCCGCCAGGGGGCGGGGAGTTCGGTGTCGGTCAGGCGCAGGCGGACGGTGGCGCTGTCGCCGCCGGGGACGGTCAGGACGTGGTGAACGGCGGCCTTGGTGCCGGTGCGGGCCGGGTTGACGGCCGTGGTCTCGCCGTGGACGACGTAGCGGTCGATGCCGTCCTTGACGTACGGGGTGGTGTTGGGGCTGCCGAAGATGCGTTCGTCGTTGGTCTCGTTGTCGGTGAAGAGCACCTCGACGGCGCCCTGGTGGTGGAGCCAGCGCGGGCCCAGCTCCTCGTGGTCGGCGCGTACGGCCGTGTCCGTCGCGCGCAGCGTGGGGACCGCCGTGCCGCCCGCCCAGGACCAGGTGTGCCGGAACCACAGGGTCGGCAGCAGGTGCAGGACGGCCTCGTCGGGGCCGCGGTTGTGCGCGGTGATCTCGACCAGCAGGTCCTCCGGGCCCGCCTTCGCGTACTCGACGACGACGTCGAAGTAGCGGTCCTCGTCGAAGACGCCGGTGTCGAGCAGTTCGTACTCGAGGTCGCGGCGGCCGCGCGCCCGGTTGGTGTCGACGAGGTCGGCGTAGGGGAACTCGTCCTGCGGGTACTTGTAGAGGTACTTCATGTAGGAGTGGGTGGGCGTGTTGTCGAGGTGGAACCAGTACTCCTTGACGTCCTCGCCGTGGTTGCCCTCGGCGTTGGTCAGCCCGAACATCCGCTCCTTGAGGATCGGGTCGCGGCCGTTCCACAGGGCCAGGGCGAAGCAGAGCCGCTGCTTGTCGTCGCTGACGCCGGCGATGCCGTCCTCGCCCCAGCGGTAGGCGCGGGAGCGGGCCTGGTCATGGGTGAAGTACGACCACGCGTCGCCGTCGCCGCTGTAGTCCTCGCGTACGGTCCCCCACTGCCGCTCACTCAGATACGGTCCCCAGCGCCGCCAGGGCGCCACGCCCTGGTCGGCCTCCGCGAGCCGCTGCCGCTCGGCGTCCGGTGCGCCGTCGCCGTCCGTCATCGCCCGTCCTCCTCACCAACCGGCACATGCCTCCACAGTCGGGCGTATCGGACGTGACCGCAATGACATGGACCGCCCCGGAAGCGCGAGTTGGTCCGAACGGCTGACAGCGTCCGGAGAAATTGCCTGGCGCACCGGGGCGAAGATCCGTAGGGTCCTCGCGATGACTACTCACTCTGCTCGCAGATTGGGGGTCCCGTCCGCGCAAGGTGAGTGCTGATGCTCACTCAGACCGCGAACGGGGACTCCCGGCTTACCTTCTGGCGGCGCGTGCGCGAGTTCGCCGTCCCGCCCTCCATGATCGAGACTGCGACCGCCCGCCGGGAGACCGGGGACTGGGCGGGGGCGTGTGCCGCCGCGGGCATCGACGTCGACTTCACTCCGCGTGCCGTGGCGCGTGCCCACGGCCGGGAACTGGCGGCCCGGGTCCGGGCCGACCTTCGCCATCTGGCACCTGACCTGCTGCGCTGGCACATGCCGAGGATCGCTCCCGACGGGCTGCTGCGACCGGGGCTGACCCTTTCCCTGGCCCGGTACGACACCGAGGGACCCGGCGGTGAGCACCCCGTGCATCTCGTGGTGCGGACCGCGCCGGCCTGGGCGGACGCGGGACAGCGGATGAGCCTCGCGCTGTGGGACGGTTCCCGCTCGGCGGACCCCGCCTGGCACCACCCCCATCCCTGCCCCAACCGACGGTTCCGGCTCGACCTGCACCGGCATCTGTGGGACGCGCGAAGGGCGGGCGAACTGCGGGACAGGGCGGGGGTGGGGACGGGTCCCTGGGTGGGGACGGGTCCCTGGGCGGGGCCGGGTCCCTGGGCGGGCCCGGATCCCTGGGCGGGCCCGGATCCCTGGGTGGGCCCGGATCCCTGGGCGGGCCCGGATCCCTGGGCGGGCCCGGATCCCGGAGCAGGCCCGGATCCCGGAGCAGGCCCGGGCGCCGCGCCGGCCCGGGATGCGGGGGCGGGCCTGGGCTTCGGGGAGGGCTTGGGTTTCGGGACGGGCCCGGGCTTCGGGACGGGCCCGGGCTTCGGGACGGGCCCGGGCTTCGGGACGGGCCCGGATATCGGAGCGGCCCTGGATGCCGGCACGGGCTTGTATGTCGGCACGGGCCTGCATGTCGGCGCGGGCCTGCATGTCGGCACGGGCCTGGAGGTCGGGACCGGCGCGGAGCTCCGGGGCGCGCCCGGCCCGGTGACGTCCGACCGTGGCTGTGCCGTGGACCGGTGGGCGGCCGAGGCGGCGATTCTGCTAGCCGCGGAGGGCCGGCCGGACGGCACCGGCACCGTTCTCGTACGGCTCGGAGGCAGACGTCGGCTGTCACTGGAGCTCGTCGGCGGGGACGGCAGCGGGCCGCCCACGCTGCGGATCACCGGGCCGCCCACCGGCGGTGGTGTCTCCGCGCTGCCGGTCCTGCCCGACGCCGCCACCTGGGTGCTCCCCGACCTGGAACTGCTCCGCACCGGTGCGATCGACGCCGACCGGCTGCACCCCCTGGTCGCCTCCGCGCTGGTACCGGGCCGATCCCCGGCCGGTCCGCCGCGCAGCGCGGACACGGCGGGACAGCCACGGTTCGTGGAATGCCGCGGCGCCCGGCATCGGATCGGCCTCGTCGACGGTGTCCTGGGCGCGCTGGACCACGACCCGGACGAGGTCCGGCGGGAGGAACTGCTGGCCGCGCTGACCGGCACCCCCCTGCCCTGCCTGCAGGCCATCGACCAGGCACATCGTCGCCCCGACTGTCTCGACGGCGTCCGCGAACGCCTGAACCACGGTGACATCTCCGGTGCGCTGGCGGTGGTCGAGGGTCTGCTGGGCCCCGAGGCGCTGCTGCGCGACGGCGCCCTGCGGGACGCCCTGAAGGCGGCCGCGCTGCGGCGGATCACCTACGGGCTGTTCCGGGCGGGTCTCGCGGGACCCGGGCCCACCCGCGCCCGCCCCGAGGACCGCCGCCCTCGTCACCTGCGCTCGCATCCGCGCCACACCTCCCCTCGCTGACCCCGAGACCCCCTGTCCTTCCGCCGACCTTCCTCACTCGGCTCACCCCGACCAAAAGGTGATCACTCACATGCCTGCACACACCCCGTTCGCCACACCCATATCCGCCACCGACCGGGATCACGTCTCCCAACTCGACGTCGCCGGCGACCTGTTGGCCCTGTTGCGCGACGCCGGCACCGAACCGCGCCCCGACATCCAGTTGGAGGCCCTGACCCTGGCCGTGGCGGCCGATCTGCCCGTGCTGCTGTGGGGCGAGCCGGGCATCGGCAAGACCGCGGCCCTGACCCAGCTCGCCGCGGCCCTCGACCTGCCGCTGACCACGGTCATCGCGAGCGTGCACGAACCGTCCGACTTCTCGGGACTGCCCGTCGTCGGGGACGACCCCGCCGAGCAGGGCGTTCCGTTGGCCCCGCCGGACTGGGCGGTGCGCCTGGTGCGGGCCGGGCGGGGACTGCTGTTCCTGGACGAGCTGTCCACCGCGCCGCCGGCCGTGCAGGCCGCGCTGCTGCGGCTGGTGCTGGAGCGGCGGATCGGCGCCCTGCGGCTGCCGCCGGGGGTGCGGATCGTCGCCGCCGCCAACCCGCGGTCCTCCGCGGCCGACGGCTGGGAGCTGAGCCCTCCGCTGGCCAACCGGTTCGTCCACCTCCAGTGGACCCACGACCACGAGGTCGTCGTACGCGGTCTCGGCGGGACCTGGCCCCGGGCCACCCTGCCCCGGCTGGACGCGCAACGGCTGCCGCAGGCCGTGGACTTCGCCCGGCGTGCCGTGTGCGGGTTCCTCACCGCGCGCCCCGGGCTCGTGCACCGGCTGCCGAGCGGTGAGATCCGGCGGGGCGGCGCCTGGCCGTCGCCCCGCAGTTGGGAGATGACCCTGCGGCTGATCGCGTTCGCGACGGCCGCCGACTCCTCCCGGGAGGTGCTGGCGTTGCTGGTCAGGGGCACGGTGGGCGACGGTCCGGGACTGGAGCTGATGGCGAGCCTGGACCGGTTGGACCTCCCGGACCCCGAGGTGCTGCTCGCCGACCCCGCCGGCGCCGAGCTGCCCGAGCGCGGGGATCTGCGGCAGGCCGTGCTCGACGGAGTGGTGGCCGCGGTCCGGGAACGCCCGGACAAGGCCCGCTGGGACGCGGCATGGGCGCTGCTGGTGCGGGCGGTGGAGACCGGGGCGCCGGACCTGGTGGTCGTCCCCGCGACGACCCTCGCTGCGCTGCGCTGCGCGGAATGGGAGGTTCCGGCGTCGATCGAACAGCTCGCCGGAGTGGTCTCGCTGTCCCGGCGGGCGGACCGCTCCGCGGCCCGGGCGGCGGCCGCCACGACGGCATGACGGACGGAGAGCGGATGACGAAACCCCTGGACCGCGACAAGCTGTTCGCCGCCCGGCTGCGCGCCGCCCGGGCCCGGCCCTACCTGGCGACGGCGCTGTTCGCCCTGCACGTCGTCGAGTCGCGGCGGGTGCCGACGATGGCCGTCGACCGGCACTGGCGGTGCTATGTCTCGCCGCGGCTCGTGGACCGGATGCCGGTGGAGGAGCTGGCGTCGGTCTGGGTGCACGAGGTGTCGCACCTGCTGCGCGACCACCACGGGCGCAGCGACCGGATGGCCCGCGAGCAGGGCCTGCACGGCCCGGGGGAACGGCTGCGGATGAACATCGCGGCGGACTGCGAGATCAACGACGACGCGTACGGCGACGGGCTGGTCCGGCCCTCGGACGTCGTCGACCCCCGGTCCCTGGGGCTGCCGAGGGACCGGTTGATGGAGGAGTACCTGCGTGGCTTCACCCTGAAGCTGTCCGTGCAGGACCTGGCCTGGCTGGACTGCGGCAGCGGAGCCGACGGGCTGGACCGGGAGTGGGACCTGGGTCCCGACGGCGCGCACGGTCTGAGCGAGCAGGAACGGGACGCGGTCCGCTTCCGGGTGGCGCAGGGCATCAAAGGCCGTCCGGGGAACACGCCCGAGCAGTGGCGGCGGTGGGCCGAGGAGGCGTTCCATCCGCCGCAGCCCTGGCGGGAGTTGCTCGGCGCGGCCGTCCGCTCGGCGGCCTCCGGCGCGGGGGCGGGCGAGGACTACTCGTACGGCCGCCCGTCGCGGCGCTCGGCCGGCGTGCCCGGGGTCGTTCTGCCGAGCCTGCGGCGCCGGCCGCCCCGGGTGTCCGTGATCATCGACACCTCGGGGTCGGTCAGCGACACCGAACTGGGCAGCGCGCTCCTGGAGGTGGCGGCGATCTCCCGCGCCGTGGGCGGCCGGCGCGACCTCGTCACCGTACTGCCGTGCGACGCGGACGCCCGGATCGTGCACCCGCTGTGCCAGGGCGAGGGCATTCCGCTGATGGGCGGTGGGGGGACGGATCTGCGCACCGGTTTCGCCCGGGCGGTCCGGGCGCGGCCCTCTCCCGACGTCGTCGTCGTCCTGACGGACGGTCAGACTCCCTGGCCCGCCGCGCCTCCGCCGTGCCGTACGGTCGTGGGTCTGTTCCCCCGGCAGGGGGCCTCCTGGCAGAGGGACGACCCCGACTACGTACCGGACTCGCCGCCGGGCTGGGCGCGGGTGGTGGACATCGGGTGAGCCTCAGTGGCCGCGGAATGCCTCCTCGAGCCACCATGCCCCTCGGTCCTTGACCACCTTGGCGTCGACGAGCAGCGGTGCGGTCCGCGGCCCGGCGACCCACTCCTCGACGGCCCCGAGGTCCGCCGGGGTGCGTACGGTCACCGCCTCGAAGCCGTACCCCCGGGCCACGGCGGCGATGTCCGTGTCGGGGAACTCGACCGTGTCGAGCGGGTGTCCGTCGGGCCCGAAGTGGTGCACCTCGGCTCCGTAACCGTCGTCGTTGTAGACGACGACCACCATCGGCAGTCCGAGCCTGCACACCGTGTCGAGTTCGGCGGCGCCCATCAGCCCGCCGCCGTCGCCGAGCGCGGCCACGGGGAGCCGGTCCGGCCGCGCCAGCGCCGCGCCGATCGCGGTGGCCAGGCCCAGGCCGATCGACTGGAAGGCCTGGGTGAAGCACAGGCCGTGCTCGTCCGGCACCGACAGGTACGCCATCGGGTAGCCCATGAAGTTGCCGGAGTCCACGCCGATCACCCGCTCCGCCGGAAGAATGTCGTCGAGCGCGATGCTCAGCGTGCGTGGATCGATCCGCTCGGCGCTGCTCGTGTCCTCGTACGGCACGTCCCGTCGGCGCCCCCGGTCGGCGAGTGCCGCGCGGACGTCGGCGGTCCGCAGGCCCTGCCGGGTCCCGTCGCCCCTCTCCAGCACCCGTCGCGCGGTGAGCGCCACGTCGCCGGTGACCCCGAGCCGCAGCTTGCGGTGCACGCCGAGCGCCGAGGTGTCGTCGTCGACCTGCACCACGGTCGCGCCGGGGCCGATCAGGGTGCCGTGCCGCATGGTCCACATGTTCAGCGTGCAGCCCCAGCCCACGATCGTGTCGGCCGAGGCGATCAGCTCGGACGCCAGGGGTGACGAGAAGCCGCCGGACACGTCGAGCGACCACGGGTTGCCGTGAAAGAGGCCGCGTGCCACGGCTGACGTCGCCAGCAGGGCGCCGTGGCGCTCGGCGAGGGCTTCCAGGGCGTCCCTGGCGCCCACTGCGCGGGCTCCCCGGCCCGCCACGAAGACCGGCCGCCGGGCCTCGTCGAGTACCTGCGCCAGCGCCTCCACGTCCGCCGCCGTCGGCTCGACCGGCACGCGGGCGGGCGGCGGTGCGACGTGTGCGGGGACACCACCGGGCGCGTCCTGGGCCTGGACCGCGAGGGGGAGGTTGAGCAGGACGGTGCGCCGCTCGTGCACGGCGCGCCGCAGGGCGTCGAGCGCCTGCTCCACGGCCTCCTCGGCCGAGGTGATCCGCGTCGGTACGGCGCCCACCGCGCGCGCCAGCGCGTCCTGGTCGATGTGGAAGTTGGAGCGCGGCTCGGTCACCTCGGCGGCCAGCACGAGGAGCGGCGTACGGCTCTTGGCCGCCTCGGTGATCCCCGTCAGGGCGTTCGTCAGACCGGGCCCCTGATGGACGCTCAGCGCGGCCACGGTTCCGCTCACGCGCGCGTACGCGTCGGCCATCGTCGCGGCGCCGCCCTCGTGGCGGGCGGCGACGAACCGCGCCCCTGCGGCGACCATCGCGTTGGTGAGGTGGAAGTTGCCCGAGCCGACCACGCCGAACACCTGGCCGATCCCGGCCGCGACCAGCGCCCGCCCCACGGCCTCGGCGACGTTCGTCGTCCGCCCCGCCTCCTCGGCGGCGTTCATGGGCGTTCCACCAGTGCCAGCACCCGGGCCGGCGCGCCGGATCCCGCGACGATGGGCAGCGGCCCCGCGACGACGACGCTCCCGGTGGGCGGCAGGGCCGCGAGGTTCCGCAGCTGGGTCAGCCCGTACTTGTCACTGCCCATGAGGTAGGAGTGGCAGGGGAAGGCAGGGTCGAACGCGTGCCCACGGCCGGCGTCGGTGCCCACCGTCTCGACCCCGAGGCCGATCACCGGGGACTCCTCGGCCACCCAGCGGGCGCAGTCCGGCGACAGGCCCGGGGTGTGCGGGCCGCTGTCGTCCGCGTTCAGGAACGCCTCCTGGGAGTCCGCGCGGGCGTCCCAGCCGGTCCGCAGCAGCAGCCAGCCGCCCTCGGGCAGCGGCCCGTGCACGGCCTCCCACGCCTTCACGTGCTCGACCTCCACCAGGAAGTCCGGGTCCTTCGCCGCCTCGGCGGTGAAGTCCAGTACGGCGGCCGGGGCGACCAGCCGGCCCGCGGGCACGGACGCCACGTCGGCGAGGTCCTTGCCGGTCACCCAGTGGTTCGGGGCGTCGAAGTGGGTACCGGTGTGCTCGCCGCTGCGGAAGTTGTTCCAGTACCAGGCCGGTCCCCGGTCGTCGTACCTGCTGATCTCCTCCAGTTCGAACACGGCGGTCTGGCCGAACTCCGGCGGCAGCTGGATCACCGGAGTGCTCGACGACAGCGGCGACGTCAGGTCGACGACCTCGATCGATCCGGCGCGCAAGCCGGACACCAGCGCGGCGAGGACGGACGGCTCGGGCATGGGCCCTCCCTGGAGACTGCGGACACCGCCACGACTCTCGCGGCACAACTCACAGCATGGCACTCTGATGTGACGTCCATTCAGCTATCGACACGCGGGGGGCACGGTGCCGGGCAGGGCGACGGCCGCGGTGGCGGCGAAGATGTGCGCGGTGGGTGTGCTGGCCCTGGTCGGCTGCACCTTCGAGGACAGCGCGGGCGACGGGAGCACGAAGGCGCCGACGGACACGGCGGTCTCGACGGCGACCTCCCGCGTCGCCTCCTCCTCCCCTCCCGCCCCGGTAACCACGTCTCCTCCCGACTCCCCCGCCCCCTCTCCCTCCCCCTCCATATCGGCTCCGGCGTCCGCGACCCCCACGCCCGTGCCCGTCACCGGCCCGGACCAGAAGCTGGTGACGATGAACATCACCGGTGGCTTCGCCGGGGTCAACCAGGAGGTGGTCCTCCGGGGCGACGGCACCGTCCGCGTCAGCGACAAGGGAAGATCGCAGGTGCGCCGTACGACCGCGGCCCAGTTCCGGAAGCTGCGCACGCTGCTCGGGGATCCGGCACTGGACGAGGTCCCCTCGTTCACGATGAACATGGCGGCGACCGACCAGTTCCAGTACACACTGCGGTTCGGCGGCCGTACGGTCATGACGGACCGCTCCGCCGAGGAGCCCGCGCTGGACCGTCTCATCGACGCCCTGGACGACTGGCTGCCGAAGAACTGATCCCGGCCTACGCTGGAAGTCTCGCCGATCCGGTCGGGCCAGGGAGGCTGCGATGACCGATGTGTCGAGCGACCGGTACACGCACGGGCGCAGCCGCTATCTGCCGATCGCCGAGCACGGGCTCATCGGCGACCTGCGCAGCGTGGCCCTGGTCGGGACGGACGGCACGATCGACTGGTACTGCTGCCCCGCGTTCGACTCCCCGAGCGTCTTCGGCTCGATCCTGGACGCCCGGCGCGGCGGCTCCTTCGAGCTGGCGGCGGCGGTCCCCGCCCGTACCAAGCAGTTCTACTTCCCCGACACCAACGTCCTGATCACCCGCTTCTTCACCGGGGACGGGGTCGGCGAGGTGCAGGACTTCATGCCGGTGACCGGGGCGGCCGCCGAGGCCGAGCGCCATCGGCTGATCCGGCGCGTGCTGTGCGTACGCGGCTCCGTCCCGTTCCGTACCCGGGTCGCCCCCCGCTTCGACTACGGCGCCCGCCCGCACACCCTGCGCAGGGTCGACGACATGGCGGTGTTCGCCACCGACGGGCTGTCCCTCGCCCTGACCTCCACCGTGCCGCTGGAGACCGACGGCCCGGACGTGTGCGCGGACTTCAAGCTCGCCGAGGGCGAGTCGGCGGTGCTGGCCCTCGACCAGGTGGGCGGCGAGGTGGCCCCGCGCCGGTGCGCGCGTCTGGAGGCGGAGGAGCAGTTCGCGGCGACGGTGACGTACTGGCGGCGGTGGCTGTCCGCGTCCAGGTACCGGGGCCGCTGGCGGGAGATGGTGCACCGCTCCGCCCTCACCCTCAAGCTGCTCACCTACGCGCCCACCGGGGCGATCGTCGCCGCGCCGACCACCAGCCTGCCCGAGCAGCTGGGCGGCGAACGCAACTGGGACTACCGCTACGTCTGGGTGCGCGACGCCGCCTTCTGCGTGTACGCGCTGCTGCGGCTGGGCTTCAGCGGGGAGGCCGAGGCGTTCATGGAGTTCGTGACCCGGCACATCACCCCCGGCGACGGAAAGCCGTCCGGGCCGCTGCAGATCATGTACGGCATCGACGGGCGCACCGATCTGCCGGAGAGCGAACTCACCCATCTGGAGGGCCACCACGGCTCGGCACCGGTACGGATCGGCAACGGCGCCGCGGAGCAGCTCCAGCTCGACATCTACGGCGCGCTGATCGACTCGGTCTACCTCTACGACAAGTGGGCGCGGCCCGTCTCCAGCGACCAGTGGGACGATGTGTGCGGCCTCGTCGACTGGGTGTGCGACCACTGGGACCAGCCCGACGAGGGCGTCTGGGAGACCCGGGGCGGCCGTAAGAACTTCCTGTACTCGCGGCTGATGTGCTGGGTGGCGATCGAGCGGGCCATCCGGATGGCGAACCGGCGCGGGCTGCCCGCCGACCTGCCCCGCTGGCAGGGGTGCCGGGACGCGATCTACCGGCGCATCCACACCCGCGGCTGGTCGCGGACCCGGCGGGCCTTCGTGCAGCACGAGGACGGGGACGTGCTGGACGCGGCGGTGCTGATGATGCCGCTGACCAAGTTCATCGCCCCGACCGACCCCAAGTGGCTGTCCACGCTCGACGCGCTCACCCACGACCTGGTGTCCGACTCCCTCGTCTACCGCTACGACCCGCTGGCCAGCCCCGACGGACTGCGGGGCGACGAGGGCACGTTCTCCATCTGCTCGTTCTGGTACGTCGAGGCGCTGGTGCACGCCGGCCGCCTCGAGGAGGCCAGGCTGGCCTTCGAGAAGATGCTGACGTACGCCAACCATCTGGGCCTGTACGCCGAGGAGATCAGCCAGGCCGGCGAACAACAGGGCAACTTCCCCCAGGCGTTCACCCATCTGGCCCTGATCAGCGCGGCCTTCAACCTGGACCGGGCGCTGGGCTGAGGCACGCGGCGGGTTCACCTGCCCCAGATCTGCCGGTACGCCTCGCGGTATCCCGACGGGTCCCAGGTCGTGGCGCCTGCGCTGTTCTCGGCCGTGGAGATGTGTACGGGGGCCACATATCCGCTGGCGGGACGGCCGGAGAAGGCGCGGTTGAACTCGTCGACGATCTGCCAGCCCTGCAGGGACAGCGGTTCGGGCACGGTGGCCGCCTGGTACTGCCGGCTGTTGATGCGCTGGAAGGCGGAGGGGTCGCCGTCGCCGGCGCCGATGTTGAAGGGCGGCCCGGAGCCCTTCTCGCCGGCCGCGCGGAAGGCGGGGGCCGCGTCGGCGAAGTACAGGTCGTTGATGGCGACGGAGTGGGTCCACCTGTTCCCGAACCGGGCGAGGAGCGAGGAGATCTCCCGCGGGGTGCGGCTGCTCGCGTCCGGGATCGGGATGTTCTCGTACGCGAGCACCTTGACGCCCGCGCAGGTGGCGAGCTCCTTCCTGATCAGCTCGGACTTGTTCCTGGCGAACGGGATCGAGGCGTCCGTGATCAGGACGACCCCGGCGTGGCCCTGGGAGTGGGCGATGATCCACTGCGCGCTGATCGCGGCCACGTCCTCGACCCGGGTGGTGACGTTGGTGAAGAGCTCGGGCCTGCGGCTGGGGCCGGGAGCGGCGAGCGCGTGCCAGCCGACGAGCGGGATGTTCGCCTGGTTGGCCCGCGCCACCTGACGCGAGGTCGAGTTGGGGTCGAACCCTCCGATGACGATGCCCGAGGGTCTGAGGGCCACGGCCTCGCTCATCGCCGCCTGGATGCCGGCGGGGGTGCCTCCGCCGTCGACGACGCGGACGTTCCAGCCGATGACGCGTGCGGCGTCCCGTACCCCCTTCGCGGCGCCCGCGACGCCGGGATTGGTCATGGTCTGGGCGACGTAGACGATCGTCCGGCCGGAGACCGCGGTGGGTCCGGTGGTCGGCCCGCCCCAGGGGACGTCGGTCTGCTCCGCGCGGACGACGGCGGCCTGGGCCGTGGCGTGGACGGCGGGGCAGCCGTCCGCCCCGGTGGGCGCCTCCTCCGGGGCCTCCGAGGAACCGCGCTCACAGCCGACGAGGGCCGTCACCGCCGCCAGCAGGGCAGAAGAAACCAGCCGCGCCGCGCCGGGGGTGGCTCTGCGGTTGCCGTGCACGAGAACTCCTCACGGGGGACGAGCGGAGGATGCGGCGGGGGGACGGGGGTGGCGACCGTGCCGTGAATCAGCGACCGGCACCCTCCGGACCACCGTCCGGTCCGGGGCCGGGGCCGGGGCCGGGGCCGGGGCCGGGGCCGGGGCCGGGGCCGGGGCCGGGGCTAGGGCCAGAGCCGGGACCAGAGCCGGGACCAGAGCCGGGACCGGGGCCAGAGCCGGGACCGAGGCCGGGGCCGGGACCGAGGCCTGGGCCGGGACCGGGACCGAGGCCAGGGCCGGGACCGGGACCGAGGCCAGGGCCAGAGCCGGGACCAGAGCCGGGACCGAGGCCAGGGCCGGGACCGGGACCGAGGCCAGGGCCAGAGCCGGGACCAGAGCCGGGACCGGGGCCAGAGCCGGGACCAGAGCCGGGACCGGGGCCAGAGCCGGGACCGGGGCCAGGTCCGGGGCCGGGGCCGGGGCCAGGGCCAGGGCCCAGTCCCGGGTTCGGGGAGGTTGGGGGGGCGGGCGGTTCGGCGGGTGGGGTGTCGCGGGCTGCGAAGGCGCCGTCGCGGAGCCTGCGGCGGGAGGCGTAGCCGGCCAGGCCGACGGCGATGAGGAGGGTGCCGCCGTAGAACAGCGGGACCGTCCAGAAGTCGGCGCCCAGCTGTCCGATGCCGGTGAGGCCCACGGCGAGGACGGCGACGGCGACCAGGGTGCCGAGGGCGTTGGGCCGGCCGGGTCTGATCGCCGTGGCGCCGAGGAGCGCGCCCGCGAAGGCGGGGAGCAGGTAGTCGAGGCCGACGCTGGGATTGCCGATCTGCTGCTGGGCCGCGAGCAGCACCCCGGCGAAGCCGGTGATCAGGCCCGACGCGGCGAAGGCGTACACGGTGTACCGGCGGGTCGGGATGCCGAGGAGGTCGGCCGCGCGCGGGTTCGAGCCGACGACGTACAGGTACCGGCCGAGCGGCAAGCGTTCCAGCACCAGCCAGAGGACGGCCGCGAGGACGAGGACGTAGAAGGCGGGGACCGGAAGGCCGAGGAACGTGGAGTCGTAGAGGTCGGTGAAGGCGGGCGGGAGGCCCTGTGGGCCGGGCACGATCCGGCCGCCGTCGGTGACCCAGCCGGTCACGGCGTACAGCATGCTGCCGGTGCCGAGAGTGGCGATGAAGGAGTCGATCCGGCCGAACTCGACGATGACCCCGTTCAGGACGCCCACGACCGCTCCGCCGGCGATCACCGTGAGACAGGCGAGCGGCCAGGGCCAGCCGTCGGTGACGACGAGCTGCAGCACCATGACGTGGGCCAGGCCGAGGGCGTAGCCGATGGACAGGTCGAACGCGCCGGTCACGATGGGGACCATGGCGGCGAGCGCGAGGATCGCCGGGATCGACTGGGTGGACAGGATCGAGTCGACGGTGTCCAGCGTGGGGAAGGTGCGGGGCAGGGCGAGGGAGAAGACCAGGACGAGCAGGACGGTGAGGGCGAGCAGGCCGTAGGCGCCGATCAGGTGCCCGCCGGGTCGGTGCGGCCGGGCCCGGGGCGCGGAGGGGGAGGACGGCGGGGCGGTCACGGGGACGTCCCGGTCGCGGAAGGCGGCATGGCCGAGGCCGCGCGGGTCAGCTCGGCGACCGTGAGGGCCGCACCGCTCAGTTCGGCCGTCACGGTCCCGCGGACGAAGACCAGGGCACGCCGGCACACGCCCGCGATCTCCTCGAAGTCGGTGGAGATCAGCAGGATCGCGAGGCCGGCGGCCAGCGCCTCGTCGAGCAGGCGGTGGATCGCGGCCTTGGCTCCGATGTCCACGCTCGCGGTGGGCTCCTCGAGGATCAGCAGCCGCAGGTCCGCCCGGAGCCACCGGCCGATCATGACCTTCTGCTGGTTTCCGCCGGACAGGACCGCGAGCGGGGCCTCGCTGTCGCGGGGGCGCACCGAGAAGCGTTCGATCAGGGTGCCCGCCTCGGCACGTTCGCGGCGGGGGCCGATCCAGCGCGGCGCCGGCCGGCCGCCCGCGCCGGGGTGGGCGAGGAGGTTCTCCCGTACGGTCAGCCCGGCGAGGCAGCCCTCAAGCAGCCGGTCGCCGGGCACGAGGCCGACGCCGAGACCCACGGCGTCGGCGACCGTGCCGGGGCGGTACGGCCGTCCGCCCAGCCGGGCCTGTCCGGCGAGCAACGGCCGGGCGCCGGCGAGGGCCCGGCCCAGCTCCAGGTGTCCGGCGCCCGAGAGCCCGACCAGTCCGAGCGCTTCCCCGACCCGCAGTTCCAGACTGACGGGTCCCGCGGCGGCGGTGCGTACACGGTCGAGGGTGAGCAGGGCCGGTCCGGCAGCCGGGGCAGGTCCGGCAGCCGGGGCCGGAGGGTGGCCGGCCGGTTCCGGGCCCACGATGTCGTGGACCAGGCGTGCGGGGCTGTGGCCCGCCAGTGGTCCGTGGCTGACGAGGCGGCCGTCGCGCAGGACGGCGAAGGTGTCGGCGACCTCGTACACCTCGTCCAGGCGGTGGCTGACGTAGAGGATGGCGTGTCCCCGGTCGCGCAGGTCGTGCAGGACGTGGAACAGCCGGGCACAGTCGGGGGCCGGGAGGCGGGCGGTCGGCTCGTCGAGGACGATGAGCTTCGCGCGGGCGGCCAGGGCCCGGGCGATGGCGACCAGCGATCGCTCGGCGGGCGCGAGCCGGGCGATCGGCGCGTCGGGGTCGAGATGCGCGGCCACGGTCCGCAGGGCGTCGGCGCAGCGCTCACGGGTGCGCCGCCAGGAGATCAGTCCGGCGCGGCGCGGATACCCGGTGCTCAGGGCGATGTTCTCGGCGACCGTCATCCACTCCACGAGACCGAGGTCCTGGTGGATGAAGGACATGCCGCGGGAGGCGCCGTGGCTGCCGAGCGGGTGCCCGTCCACCGTGATCCGGCCCGTGTCGGCGTGGTGGACGCCGGCGAGCACCTTGATGAGGGTGGACTTTCCGGCGCCGTTGGGGCCGAGGAGGGCGAGGACGCTGCCCGCGTGGACGTCGAGGTCGACGCCGGCCAGCGCGAGGGTCCCGCCGAACCGCTTGCCGAGCCCGCGGATGCGGACCAGGGGCTCCGACGCGAAGGGCGCGGCCGCCTTCGCAGACCTGTCGGGAGCGTCACGCATGAGGTGATCCTATCCGGATCTTTCATGCCATTTCAGACATTCACTTCACGCGCCGTCGAGCCCGCACTCGGCCCAGATGACCTTGCCCTCGGGCAGGTAGCGCGTGCCCCAGGTCCGGGACAGCTGCGCGACGAGGAAGAGTCCCCGTCCGCCCTCGTCGGTGCTGGCCGCCCGGCGCAGATGCGGGGCGGTGTTGCTGGTGTCGGACACCTCGCAGATCAGGGTGCGGTCGTGCAGCAGCCGTACCCGGATGGGCCCGGCGCCGTGGCGGATGGCGTTGGTGACCAGCTCGCTCAGGATCAGCTCGGCGGCGAACGCGGCCTCGTCGAGGCCCCAGTCGGCCAGTTGCCGGAGGGCGGACGCCCGGACCTCGCCGACGAGGGCCGGGTCGGCCGACAGCTCCCAGGTGGCGACACGGTCCGGGTCCAGGGCGTGGGTGCGGGCGACGAGGAGGGCGATGTCGTCGCACGGGTGGGCGGGCGCCACGGTGTCCAGGATCGCCTGGCAGGTGTCCTCGGGGGTGCGCTCCGGGTGATGGGCCAGGGCCCCGCGCAGCTGGTCGAGGACCACGTCGACGTCGCGGTTGCGGTCCTCGATCAGTCCGTCGGTGTAGAGGACCAGCTGGCTGTCCTCGGGGAGGTCGATCTCCACGGCGTCGAAGGGCAGTCCCCCGAGACCGAGCGGGGGCCCGGCGGGCAGGTCGGGATAGGACACGTTGCCGTCGGGGCGGACCAGCGCGGGCGGCGGGTGGCCGGCGCGGGCCATGACGCACCGTTGCACGGTCGGGTCGTAGATGACGTACAGGCAGGTCGCGCCGATGATGCCGGCGCCCTCGCCGTCGGGGTCCTCCCGGTCCAGGCGTCCCACGAGGTTGTCGAGGTGGACGAGGACCTCGTCCGGCGGGAAGTCGAGTTCGGCGAAACTGCGTGCGGCGGTGCGCAGCCGGCCCATGGTGGCGGCGGAGAGCATGCCGTGGCCGACGACGTCGCCGACCAGCAGGCCGATACGGGCGCCGGAGAGGGGGATGACGTCGTACCAGTCGCCGCCCACGTCGGCTTCGGCGGGCAGATAGCGGTGGGCGACCTCGACGGCTTCCTGGTCGGGCAGCCCGTGCGGGAGCAGCCTGCGCTGCAGGGCCAGGACCATGGCGCGTTCGTGCGTGTAGCGCCGCGCGTTGTCGATGGACAGGGCCGCGCGGGTGGCGAGCTCCTGGGCCAGTGAGCGGTCGTCGTCGCCGAAGGGTGCGGGTTCCTGGGCGCGGTAGAAGCTGACGACACCCAGGACGACTCCGCGGGCCACCAGGGGGACCGCGACGAGGGAGTCCACATGGGCCAGCAGCTGTTCGGTGTACTCGGGATCCTGGGCGAGCCAGCCCGCGGCGCTCGCCAGGTCCGGTTCCAGCACCGCCTGCCCGCTGGTCAGTGCGCGCCGCTGGGGCGCGGTCGGGCCGAAGTCGGGCCGCTTGCCGACCGGGGTGAAGGGGAGATCGCCGCGGATGCCGTGGACCACGGCCCGGCACAGGTCGCCGACGGGGTCTGCGGACTCCTCGCCGCGCAGTACGGCATCGGGGAGGTCGACGGTGACGTAGTCGGCCAGTCGCGGGACGGCCGTCTCGGCGAGCTCCTCGGCGGTGCGGCGCACGTCCAGGGTGGTGCCTATGCGGGCGCTGGCCTCGGACAGCAGCTCCAGCCGGCGGCGCGCGGCCAGGGCGTACGCCCCCACCTGCGGCTCCCCCACCATGACGAGCCCTCTGGCCGAGGGCGGCGGCTCGGGGGAACCGTTCGTTGCGCCGTCGCTGAGGGTGCCGCCGTCGGGGCCGTGGAAGGTGGCACTCTCGGGACCGTGGACGACGTCACTGCCGGGGCCGGGGACGGCGGCGTCACTGTCGGAGCCGCGGACGGCGGCGCTGTCGGGGCGGCGGACGGCGTCACCGTGCGGGCGTTGGATGGTCGGGCCCCCGCCGTCGGCGGCGCCCCGGCTGCCCGCCGCGCTCCGGGGAACGCGCCCGGCCCACGGGGCGACGGCGAGTCGCGCGAGCCGGGAGACGGCGGCGACGGCGGGTTCTACGGGTTCGACGGGCTCGGCGGGGGTCGGGAAGCCCGGCAGCTCGGCCCCCCGGCCCGGGACGACCAGGGGCCCCGCCGTCGAGGAGCCGGGAACAACGGCCTCGATGGCGACACCCTCCACCCCTGAGGCGCTCGTCATCGGGCGGCTCACGAGCGTGACGCGGCGGCCGTCGGGCAGCGGCACGTCCACGGCGGCCCGCTGCGCGCGTGAGATCAGCTCGGCGGCCTTCTCCATGAGGACCGCCCGGTCGTCGGCGTGCAGGTCGAGGGCCGGCTCGTCCACCGCGAGATCCCTCCGCGGGCCGACACCGGCCTCGGCCCCGGCGGCCAGGTACGCCCGCAGCAGGCCGCGTTCCCGCGCGGAACTCTGCCCGAGCAGCCGCCGCTCCATGGCCTGTGCCGCCTTGTGGATCACGGCCCCGAGCGCCGGGTTCTCGAAGCCGCGGGGGTAGCCGAAACACAGGACGCCCTCGATGCGTCCGTTGAGCGGGTCGCGGACGGGAAGCGCCACGCACGCGTTCGCCTGGGAGCGTTCCGCGAAGTGTTCGGCGCCGTAGACGCGGATGAGCTGCCGTTCCGCCAGGGCGAGACCGATGCCGTTCGTACCGGCGTACTGCTCGGCGAAGACGAAGCCCGGGACCCGCTGGATCGCCGGAAGGCTACGGGCCAGGGACTCCTCGCCGAAGCGGCGCAGAAGGACCGTCCCGTTCGCGTCGGCGACCGAGATGTTGACCTTGCTGCCGGAGAACAGGGACTGCAGCCGGTCGAGCACCGGCGCGGCCGCGTGGACGATCCGGCCGTCCGCCTCGAAGTCCTCACGGAAGGGGAGGTCGGCCTGGTCCGGCGAGAGCCCCAGGGAACGGCAGCGCTGCCAGGAGTCCAGGATCGAGGTCCGTACTCCCTGATCGACCTGCTCACCCTGCAGAAAACGCTCACGGAAACGGGCGGGACCCGTGCCGCCCGTGACACGCCCCGCCGTTATCCGATCACTCCCGGACTGAACCACTCTGCGCCTCACCCGCGCCCGCGCTCGTTCCCGCGTTGCGCGCTTGGTAAAGGATCCTCGAGCAAAGAATCCGACATTGACGAGGATACGGACATACCGGCCGGGAGTCATGGTCCGGCGGATCCCTCACCCACGGTGATCGCCCGACGGCCGGCCGTCACAGGACGGCGACCGGGCTGACCGGTGAGCCGGTCCCGCGAGGAATGTTCAGCGGCGCCACGACCAGCAGGAACTCATACCGGCCCGCCTCCGCGGTGGCGGCCGAGAGGGCTTCCAGATCGAGGTTGTCCAGCAGCGGCACCCCCATCGCGGTGACGGCCAGGACATGGACCGGTGAGTGCACCCCGGCCACGGGCGAGGGCCGCACATCGCTGTCGCCGTCGCTGCCGAGCAGCGCCACGTCCCGCTCGGCCAGCAGCGGTACGGCGTCCACGTGGAAGCCCGCGCTCTCGGCGCCCGAGTCCCAGGCGCCGAGCTCCGTACGGCGGCGGACGTGTCCGGTGCGCAGCAGCACCGCGTCGCCCTCACCGATCGTCACACCGAGCGCCTGCTCCGCGGCGGCGACGTCCCGCGCGCGTACCGCCTGCCCCGGCTCCAGCCAGCGGGTCCCGAGGACGGCGGGCAGGTCCAGGAGCACCCCCCGCGTCACCAGCGGCCCGAGCGCCGACACCGAGCCGAAGCGGGCGCCGGCGGCGTCGACGACCTCCTGCGCGGTCCGGCCGTCGTAGAGCTGCCCCCGGTAGGCGATGTGGCACAGGGCGTCGAGATGGGTGACGCCCCTGCCGTGGTAGTCGACGGCGATGAAGTCCTTGTGGGCGGCGGGTTCGGGGCTCTCCACGTCACCGAGGTCGGTCATGTGGTGCAGGGCGGGCTTGGGGTTGTCGGGGCCGGACCGGGTGTTCCAGGGAAGCGCCAGCGGGACGACCGTGCCGGACCGCACTCCGGCCGTGGCCCGCCGTACGTGGTCCGCGCCCACCCGGTTCCAGGCACCGCGGTCGGCCCGGTCCCAGCGGCCCCAGGTGCGCACCGCGTCGAAGAGTGCGTCGAACTCCCGGCGGGAGACGGCCGGCCCGTTGCCCGACATGGCTCCAGCTTGGCACCGGCTCGGCACGTGCGCAGGGCGGACCGCACCGGAGGGGGCGGACGGGGAGACCTCGCCAGGATCCGTATCCGGGATCCGTATCCGGGATCCGTATCCGGGACCCGTATCGGGGAGCCGTATCCGGGATCCTGGACCGTGACCGGGAACCCCGCACCGAGGAGACCGCATGCTCGCGTCCTGGTACGACGAACAGGGCCCCGCCGCCGACGTCCTGCACGTCGGCGAACTGCCCGACCCCACCCCCGGCCCCGGCGAGGTCCGCGTCCGGGTGACCCTTTCGGGCGTCAACCCCGGCGACACCAAGAAGCGGCGCGGATGGCTCGGTTCCTCGATGCCCTACCCGCGGGTGATCCCGCACAGCGATGCCGCCGGTGTCGTCGACGCCGTGGGCGACGGGGTCGACACCCGGCGCGTCGGGCAGCGGGTGTGGGTGTACGGCGCGCAGTCCTACCGCCCGTTCGGCACGGCCGCCCGGTACACCGTCGTCCCCCAGGACCTGGCCGTACCCCTGCCCGAGCACCTGAGCGACGAACTCGGGGCGAGTCTCGGCATTCCCGGGATCACCGCCCACCGCGCGGTCTTCGCCGACGGCCCGGTCGACGGCAGGCTCGTGCTGGTGCACGGCGTCCTCGGCGGGGTGGGGTCAGTGGCGGCGCAGCTCGCCCGTTGGGGCGGGGCGACCGTGCTCGCCACGGTGCGCCGCAGCGGCGATCTGGACCGCGTCGACCCCGCCGTCGTCTCCCACGCCGTCGCCCTGGACACCGCCGACCCGGCGGCGGCGATCCGCGCGTACGCACCCGAGGGCGTGCACCGCATCGTGGAGGTGTCCCTGTCCGACAACGCCGATCTGGACGACGCCGTCGCCGCGGTCGACGCGGTGATCGCCGCCTACGCCACCCGTGCCGACCGCACCGAGATCCCGTTCTGGACGCTGTTGTTCAACAACGTCACTCTTCGCCTCATCGGCAGCGACGACTTCCCCGCCGCCGCCCGACGACAGGCCGCCCGCGATCTCACCGCCGCGGCCGCCGTCGGCGCCCTCACCGTCGACGTCGGCGCGATCCACCCGCTGGAGAAGATCGCGGAGGCCCACGACCGCGTCGACGCCGGGAGCCGCGGGCGCGCCCTGGTCTCGATCCCGGACTGACCGCGTTCCGCACCGCTTTGCGCTCGTCGAGCTCCATCGCCCCGCCGGGGCGCGCATCATCGAAGGAGGGGAGACCATCGACGAGGAGTGGCGATGAGGTTGTCGTTCCTTGAACCCCTCTACGCGGAGCCCGGCCCGTTCGCCTCCGTGTACCTGGACACCTCCCGAGACGTCCAGCATCCCGAGCGGGCGATCGCGCTGCGCTGGCGTCGGCTGCGCGAGAGTCTGTCCCGTCAGGGCTCGGACCGGGCGCTGCTGAACGTACTGGAGGAAGTGGTCGACGCCGACACGGAGGTGCCGGGGGCGCACGGTCGGGCCATCTTCGCCGCCCACGGCACGCTCGTCCTGGACGGAGAGCTGCCCAGGCCGCCCGAGCACGACTCCGCGCGCTACAGCACCCTGCCGGACGCGATGCCCCTGGTCACCCAGCACGTTCCGGAGATCCCCTACATGGCCGTGGTGGTCCACTACGGCGGCCTTCCGACCGCCGAGACCCACGGCTGGGTGACTGTGGAGGCGGAGACCGGCACCTGGCCCGCGTCCACCGTCACCCCGGGTGAGCGGCTGCACCGCAGGGTCACGGTGGCGACCTGGCACCGCACCTGTCTCCGGCTCGGCCATCGGCTGGACGAACGGGCGCGGCGCGCCCATGCCGACGCCGTCGTCGTGGGCGGGGACGAGTGGGCGTGCAACGTACTGATCCGCCGTCTGCCGCACACCCTGCGGGACAAGGTGGTCCGCGTGGGCGGCCGGACCCCCACCGACACCGGACGCGCCCTGTTGGAGCCGCAGCTCGACGGCGTCTTCCGCGGCCGCATGGCCGCGCACGACCGGGAACTCGTGGACATCTTCATCGGCCGGCGCGCCCTGGACGGACCCATGACGGAGGGCCTGGCCGCCACCGTCGCCGCCCTCCAGCGCGGCCAGGTCGCGGCACTGCTGCTGAACCGGCCGCCAGGGTCTTCCCTGCGGTTCTGGGCGGGCTCCCAGCCCACTCAGCTCGCCCTGACCGAGGCGGAGCTGATGTCCTTCGGCGTGCGGGCTCCGCGCGAGGAGCACGCCGACGAGGCCCTCGTCCGGGCCCTCGTCGGTACCGGTGCCGAGCTGGTCGTCGTACCGGAGAGCGAGTTGGGGCTGGACGAGGGCGTGGGCGCCCTGCTGCGGTACACCGACCCGGGGACCCCGTCCGGATCGCGCCGGGCGCGGACCATGCCGACACCGGGCCGGAGCGGCGGCGCGGCGTATGAGCGGCGGACGGGGCACATGGACAGTACGGCCGAGATCAGCGGCACGCCGGCGCCGAAGGGAATCGTGGTCGGACCGGGACCCACCACGACCGGGGCCGCCGGCGCCACCGCCACGGCCCCGCGGTCCGATGGCCCATAACGGGACGGCCCCCGAGGACCTGGTCCGCGCGGCCCACGCCGTGGGCGTGACCGACGCCCGTCTCCTGGAGGCCGTACGGAGCATCCCCCGGGCGGAATTCGTCCCCGCGGACGAGGTGGCGTCCGCGTACCGGGACACGCCCGTTCGGCTCCCCCACGGGCAGGTGACCACCCAGCCCTCGCTGATCGCCATGATGGTCTCCGCTCTCGGCCTCACCGGAGACGAACAGGTCCTGGAGGTCGGGACCGGATACGGCTGGCAGACCGCGCTGCTGGCCCGCCTGGCCGCGTACGTCGTCAGCGTCGAGCGTTGGCCCGACCTGGTCGACGAGGCCCGCCTGCGGCTGGCCGGGCAGGGCGTCGGCAATGCCGAGGTCGTCCTCGGCGACGGGACCCTCGGGATGCCGACGCATGCCCCGTACGACGCCGTCATCGTCTGCGCGGCCTTTCCGCGCGTGCCCGAGCCGCTCGTGGATCAGCTCCGCGCCGGTGGCCGGCTCGTCCAGCCGATCGGGCGGGGCGGGCAGGAGCGCGTCGAGCTGTACGAGCGGCGGGCCCGCGACCTCGTGCACCGCAGGACGGTCACCGCGGCACGGTTCGTCCGGCTGTACGGCGCCCATGGCTACGACCGGCGGTGACGCGATCAGCGCTGATAGGTCCCGACCAGGGTGCCGGAGGCCAGCTCCCTGCCCTTCAGGGCGCGGTGGACGTCCTCGGCGCCCGGGTGTTCGTGCAGCGGCAGCGGCTCGGACAGGGCGTACAGGCGGAAGAAGTAGCGGTGCGGCCCGTGCCCCGGTGGGGGCATCGGCCCTCCCCAGCCCACGCGGCCGAAGCCGTTGGGCCACGGCAGGCCCCCGTGGGGCTTCTGGCCCTCCGCCGCCCCGGTGATCCCCGGATCGATGCCGGTCACCAGCCAGTGCAGGAAGGTCGCCCCCGGTGCGTCCGGGTCCTCGCACAGGAGCACCAGCTCCGTGGCCTCGTGGGGCACCCCCGACCAGGTCAGGGGCGGTGAGATGTTCTCACCCTCCCCGCTGTACCGATGGGGGATCACCGTGTTGTCGTCGAACGCGGTGCTGCTGAGTTCAATGCCGCTCATGCGCGCCGCTGTACCCGCAACGGCGGCACCGGCACCGGTCCGCACCCCGAAGACGCCCGTTCGGTCGAGGGGTGAAGATGGAGTTGTGCCGACAAGGATCCTGCTCGAGGGCCGCCCGGGCGCGGGCAAGACGACCACCCTGCGTCGGCTGGCCGCGCTGCTGCCCACCCACGCGGCCACCGGCTTCACCACGGAGGAGATCCGGCAGTCCGGCGCCCGCGTCGGTTTCGCCCTGGAGACCCTGACAGGCCGACGGGAAGTGCTCGCCCACGTCGACCTGCCCGGTCCGCCACGGGTGGGGAAATACGGCGTCGACCCGGGCGTCATGGAACGACTGGCGCTGCCGTCGCTTCGGCCGGCAGCGACAGGGCGGCTGGTGCTCATCGACGAGCTGGGGCGTATGGAACTGGCCTGCACGCCGTTCCGGCACGCGATCGACGCGCTGTTCGTCGCAGAGGTCGACGTCGTCGCCACGGTCCACACGCACCGCGATCCGTTCACCGACGCCCTCAAGCGGCGCTCCGACATCGAGGTCGTCCAACTGACTCCGGCAAACCGCGACGTCCTGCCGGGAGAGCTCGCGGCCCGGTTGCGGCAGCCCCGGACGCACGGATAACCTCCCCAATAAAGCAGCAAGCTGGGGTCTCACTGCAAAGTGAAACCCCAGTCGTCTCGCACACTTCGACGTCAGGCGGGAGTAATGTTCTCCGCCTGCGGACCCTTCTGGCCCTGCGTGACGTCGAAGTTCACCCTCTGGCCTTCCTGGAGCTCACGGAAGCCCTGGGCTGCGATGTTCGAGTAGTGGGCGAAGACGTCGGGGCCGCCGCCGTCCTGCTCGATGAAGCCGAAACCCTTTTCCGCGTTGAACCACTTGACGGTGCCAGTAGCCATGCCATGTCTCCTTCGGGGCATCGCCAGGGAGCCCACATTCGTGGGCCCCCGAATTGCCACAATGAGCCCCGCCCGGATATGAACCGGAGATGCACAAGTGCCCGACGAAATGCGATCGCCGAGGCACTTGAAGTTCGGGAACTACAACTGCAACTAGCGCCAAGCCTAGCACGATGGATACATTCACCCGGATTTGTCTCCAACATCAATAAAAGGAGTCATTCTCGGATTACACCACCCCGCTGTGCTCGGCAGCATCGAACGATGATTGGCTGTCCCCGGTTCCGTCAGACAGTCCATCCATGGGAAGGCCTCAGACATGAGCAACCTCCACGCACTCGAGTACAAGGTCGTCACCTTCCGCGAGTCACTGATCGGAGACGCACTGGACAGCGACAAGCTGGAGAAGGTTCTGAACAAGCACGCCGAGGACGGCTGGGCCCTCAAGGCGATCACGTCCGCCGACGTCAAGGGCCGTATCGGTCCCGGTGCCGTCGAGGGCCTGCTGCTCACTCTGGAGCGTCCGCGCCGCTGACGGGTCTCACCAGGTCGACTAACCAAGGAAACTCAGCCGGACCTGACGGTCGGGATTGTCCTTGTTGGTGTCCACCAGGCACACCGACTGCCAGGTGCCCAGCTCCAGCCTTCCGGCCACCACCGGCAGGGTCGCGTGGGGCGGGACGAAGGCCGGGAGGACGTGGTCGCGGCCGTGGCCGGGGCTGCCGTGGCGGTGCTGCCAGCGGTCGTCGGCCGGGAGCAGGGTGTGCAGGGCGGCGAGGAGGTCGTCATCGCTGCCGGCGCCCGTCTCGATGACGGCGATACCGGCGGTGGCGTGCGGGACGAAGATGTTCAGGAGGCCGTCCCGGCCGGCGGCGGCCTCCCGCAGGAACGCCTCGCAGTCCTGGGTGAGGTCGACGACCCGCTCCCGGGTGCCGGAGGCGACGTGCAGTACTCGGGTGGTGAACGCATCTGACATGACGCCATCCTGACCCATGGTCCGGCTTCCGCGGCCGACCCGACGCGGACCCGTACACCAGGTTCGCGGCCGACCGGCCGTCGGACGGTGATACGGGGAGTCCGTTCCGCGAGACGACCGCTGATCATGCCCATGCGGCCTGGCTACGACCTGCTCACCACGCGCGGTCACATCGACCTGCCGCGGGCGGCCTCCGCCCCGCCGGCCCCGGTCGTCGACACCGGACTCGCCCTGGTGTCCGGGCTGTTCCGGATATGTGTCCCCGGGAAGATCCGCTCGATCCGCGCTGTTGGTGGAAGCGTGAACGAGACACATGAGGTCGAGGTGGTCGTCATAGGCGCCGGCCAGGCGGGACTGGCCGGCGCCTATCACCTGCGGCGCAGCGGCTTCGAGCCGGAGCGCGACTTCGTGGTGCTGGACCACGCGCCCGGCCCGGGCGGCGCCTGGCAGTTCCGGTGGCCCTCACTGACGTACGGCAAGGTGCACGGGATGCACGCGCTGCCGGGCATGGAGCTCACGGGGGCCGACCCGGCGCGGGCGTCGTCCGAGGTGATCGCCGAGTATTTCGACACCTATGAGCGCACCTTCGACCTGCGGGTCCGGCGGCCGGTGGACGTGCGCGCCGTGCGCGAGGGGTCCGGCGGCCGGCTGCTCGTCGAGACGTCCGACGGTACGTGGTCCACGCGCGCCCTGATCAATGCGACCGGGACCTGGGACCGGCCGTTCTGGCCGCGCTGTCCGGGCCAGGATGCCTTTCGCGGACGGCAGTTGCACACCGCGCGGTACCCGGGGCCCGAGGCGTTCGCCGGGCAGCGCGTGATCGTGGTGGGCGGGGGTGCTTCCGGTACGCAGCATCTGCTGGAGATCGCGCCGTACGCCGCCGCCACGACGTGGGTGACGCGGCGGCCGCCCGTGTTCCGTGAGGGGCCCTTCGACGAGGAGGCGGGCCGTGCGGCGGTCGCGCTCGTGGAGGAGCGGGTGCGCCGGGGGCTGCCACCGAGGAGCGTGGTGTCCGTGACGGGGCTGCCGTTGAACGACGCGATCCGGCAGGGGCTGGCGGACGGCGTCCTCGACCGGCTGCCGATGTTCGACCGGATGACCCCGCAGGGCGTGGAGTGGCACGACGGGCGTCGGGTCGACGCCGACGTCATCCTATGGGCGACGGGTTTCCGGGCCGCCATCGACCATCTCGCGCCGCTGCGGCTGCGCGAGCCGGGCGGCGGGATCCGGATCGAGGGCACCCGCGCGGTCGCCGACCCGCGGGTCCATCTGGTCGGCTACGGGCCGTCGGCCAGCACCATCGGCGCCAACCGGGCGGGCCGCGCGGCCGTGCGGGACATCAGACGACTGCTGGCCGAGGAGGCCGGGGACAAGCCGGACCGGCAGCAGGTCGCCGCCTGACGCCCCGTCCCGTCACCGGGCCGCCTGCGCCGTCGGGCTCTGCCGGGTGCGGTTGAACTCTGCGACGTTGCGCTGGTGCTCCTGGTAGTCCGCGGTGAAACGGGTGTCGCCCGGCTTCACCGTGACGAAGTACAGCCAGTTGCCCGGAGTGGGGTTGAGGGCGGCGCGCATCGCCTCCTCGCCGGGGTTGTCGACCGGGGTCGGTGGCAGACCCATGCGCTGGTAGGAGTTGTAGGGGCTCTCGATGCGGGTGTCGCTCTCCGTGGTCCGCAAGGTGGAGCGGTTCAGGGCGTAGTTGATGGTGGAGTCCATCTGCAGCGGCATGCCGCGCTCCAGCCGGTTGAAGACGACCCGGGCCACCTTTCCCATGTCCGCCTTGGTGGCGGCCTCCGCCTGGACGAGGCTGGCGATGGTGACCGCCTGGTAGACGTTCATGGCGTTGCGCTGGGCGCCCGCGGTGATCGGCGCCCCGTTGAACTTCTTGTTCGCCGTGTCGACCATGTACGCCAGCATCGCCTGCGGGGTCGACTTCTCGCCCAGCGGATACGTCGCCGGGAAGAGGTAGCCCTCAGGGTTGCCCTCGGCGTCGTTCGGCAGCTTCAGGGCGGCCTGGGGCAGCGCCTTCTTGGTGGTGCCGGCGGGCAGGGCAAGGGCCTTGTCGACGGCCTCGTAGATCTGGCTCGCGCGCCAGCCCTCCGGGATGACCAGGGTGGTCGGCTTCTTCGGCGCCTCCTGCGCTTTCTGCTCCCCGGTGCTCAGCAGCGGCACCGCCACGGCGGTACCGGCCACGACGGCTCCGGTCGCGATGAGGGCGAGACGGCCTCGACGCGTCAGTCGAATCGTGCTCCGTGGCGGAGTGTTCATCTGCATGCGGGCACGGTAACCCTCACATGGTCACAAATCTGGCATAACCGGTCACAGCCCAGCCTATTATCATCTTGTCGGCTCCAGACTGGCGTCCCGCCGCACCAGGGCCGCGTACCGCCCGTCCCGCTCCAACAGCTCCTCGTGCGTTCCCCGTTCGGCCAGCCGGCCGGCGTCGAGGACCACGATCTGGTCGGCACCGCGCACGGTGGACAGCCGGTGGGCGATGGTGAGCGTGGTGCGGTTGGCGGAGAGTGCGTCGATGGCCTCCTGGACGGCGTGCTCGGTGCGGGTGTCCAGGGCGCTGGTCGCCTCGTCGAGGATCAGCACCGGCGGGTCGCGCAGGATGGTGCGGGCGATCGCGAGGCGCTGCTTCTCACCGCCGGAGAAGCGGTGGCCGCGCTCGCCGACGACCGTGTCGTAGCCATCGGGCAGGGCGGAGATGTGGTCGTGGATCTGCGCGGCGCGGGCGGCGGCGTGCAGTTCCTCATCGGTGGCGTCGGGCTTGGCGAAGCGCAGATTGTCGGCGACCGTGGCGTGGAAGAGGTACGTCTCCTGCGAGACGACGCCGACCGCGCGCGCGAGGGTGTCGAAGTCGAGGTCGCGGACGTCGACGCCGTCGAGGGTGACCCGGCCGCCGGTCACGTCGTACAGGCGCGGCACCAGATAGCCCAGGGTGGACTTGCCGGCCCCGGTCGGGCCGACGATCGCGAGGCTGCCGCCGGCGGGGACGGTGACGTCGATGCCGTCGAGGACGGGCTGCCCGCCCTTGTCGTCGTAGGCGAAGGCGACCTTCTCGAAGCGGACCTCGCCCTTGATCTGGTCGAGGTGGACCGGGTCCGGGCGCTCGGTGATGTCGATCGGCAGGTCGAGGTACTCGAAGATGCGCTGGAAGAGCGCGAGGGAGGTCTGGATCTGCACACCGGTGGCCAGCAGGCTGACGGCGGGGCGGAAGAGGCCCTGCTGGAGCGAGACGAAGGCGACGATCGTGCCGAGGGAGGCGTCCGGGCCACCGAACTGGAGGGCCGTGCCGGCGGTCCAGTAGATGACCGCGGGCATCGCGGCCATGACGATCGTGATCACGGCCATGCGCCAGCGGCCGGCCATGTTGGACTTCACTTCCAGGTCGACCAGTCGCTCGGACTCGTCGGCGAAGGACTGCGTGAGCGAGTCGGCGCGGCCCATGGTGCGGCCGAGCAGGATGCCGCTGACCGACAGCGACTCGGTGACCGTGGCGGCCATGGCGGCCATCTGCTTCTGGCGCTGGGTGGTGATCTTCTTGCGTTCGTTGCCCACGCGGCGGCTGATCCACACGAAGACCGGCAGCAGGAGCAGGGAGACGACGGTCAGCCGCCAGTCGAGGGCGATCATCGCGATGACGGTGGCCACCACGCTGGTGAAGTTGGAGACCAGGGAGGTGGCCGTGGAGGTGACGGTGGCCTGCATGCCGCCGATGTCGTTGGCGATGCGGGACTGCACCTCGCCGGTACGCGTGCGCGTGAAGAAGGCGAGGGACATGCGCTGCAGCCGGCCGTAGACGGCGGTGCGCAGGTCGTGCATGACGCGCTGGCCGACGGTCGTGGAGATCAGCGTCTGCAGGACACCGAAGACGCTGCTGAGGACGGCGCTGAGGATCATGCCGAGGGCGAGCAGGCTCAGCAGCCCGGTGCGCCCCTCGGGAATGGCGACGTCGAGGGTCTCCTTCAACAGGAAGGGGGTGGCGACCGAGACCAGCGACGAGGCGCCGACGAGGAGGCCGACGACCGCGAGACGGCCGCGGTAGGGGCGGAAGAGGCCGAGGATGCGGCGCACCTGCCGGGGCTGTCCCTCGGCGTCGGCGGACGGGGTCCAGGAATCTGGTTTGTCGGGGTGCATGGGCTCCTACGGGAGGTGAGTGGGCGGGACGGGCGGAGCATAGCTCATTGTTACCTATACTCACAATGAACGGCATCCTGATATTGTTCCCGCATGACCACCCCCGATTCCGACAGCGTGCTCGCCGAGCAACTGCTGCGGTTCACCCGCCGGGTGCACCGGATCCAGAAGCGGCACATCGAGCTGTGCGGCCTCGGCGTCACGCCGGCGCAGTCGCGCCTGCTGCGCACGCTGGCCTGCTACAGCTCACCGCCGCGGATGGCCGACCTCGCCGAGCGCCTCGAGGTGGTCCCGCGGGCGGTGACGACACTGGTCGACGGACTGGAGGCGGGCGGCAAGGTGCGGCGGGTGCCCGATCCCACGAACCGGCGGGTGATCCGGATCGAGCTCACGGCGGACGGCGAGAAGGCGCTGCGCGAGCTGAGGGGGGCGCGACGGTCGGCCGCGGAGGAGATCCTGGCACCACTGACGGACGCGCAGCGCGAGGTACTGGGTGGGCTGCTGGACACGCTGGTGGACGGGGTGCCGGAGAGGAAGTGCTGAGGCGCGACGGGTGGGGAGCGGTGTGGTTCGCGGGTGGCTGCGGGTGAGTGGGGGTTGATCGCGCAGTTCCCCGCGCCCCTTGAAGATCGGTCCATTGGACCTGCCTGGAGGGGCGCGGGGAACTGTACGACCGGCCGGCGGGACGTCAGCCTGCGTCGGGCGCGGTCTCCTTCGTCTTCTGGGTGGGCACCACGACCGCCGGCGTCTGCCGGTCCGGGTCTTCCTCGCCCTCGACGACGACCTCGCCGTCCAGCACCTTCTTCGCCCGGTCCAGGTCCAGCGCCCCCTCCCAGCGGGAGACCGCGAAGACCGCGACGCAGTTGCCGAGGAGGTTGGTGACGACGCGCATCGAGTCCATGATGCGGTCCACACCGAGCAGCAGGGCGACGGCGCCGGCCGGGATGGCCCCCAGCGAGGACGCGGTCGCGGACAGCGCGAGGAAGGCCGAACCGGGGATGCCCGCCATGCCCTTGCTGGTCAGCATCAGCACCAGGACGACGGTGACCTGCTGGCCCAGGCTCAGGTCCACGCCCACGGCCTGGGCGATGAACAGCGTGCCGATGGACAGGTACAGCGAGGCGCCGTCGAGGTTGAAGGAGTACCCCGTGGGCAGCACCAGACCCACGGCGTCGTCGCGGGCGCCCGCCTTGCGCAGCTTCTGCATCACACGCGGCATGACCGACTCGGTGGAGGCGGTGCCGAGCGCGAGCAGCATCTCCTCGCGGATGTAGCGCAGGAACTTCCAGAGGCTGAGCCCGGTCACCACGCGCAGGGCCACGGCGAGGAGCGCGACGAAGAAGGCCGCCGCCGCGTAGCACAGGATGATCAGCTTGCCGTAGGTCTCGATGACGCCGAGCCCGTAGTTGCCGATCAGGACGGCCATCGCGCCGAACACCGCGATCGGGGCCAGTCGCATGACGAAGCCGACGATCGCGAAGATGATCTCCTGGGCCTGCTCGATCGCGGGGAGCACCTGCGGCACCTTGGTGTGCCCGATGTGCAGCAGCGCGGCGCCCACCAGACAGGCCAGGATGAGCACTTGAAGCAGGGAGTTCTCGGCGAAGGCGCCGATGAAACTGGTGGGCAGCGCGTTCACGATGAACTCGGTGGTCGAGGGCAGCGAGCCGCCGCCCGTCTTCGCGTCGACGGCCGAGGCGTCCAGCGTGGACGGGTCGACGTTCATCCCCGAACCGGGCTGGACGACGTTGGCGGCGAGGAGCCCGATGAGCAGGGCGAGCGTGCTCGCGACCTCGAACCAGATCAGGGCCTTGAGCCCGATCCGGCCGAACGCCTTGAGGTCACCGGCCTT
Source organism: Streptomyces sp. NPDC096132 (assembly GCF_044763345.1). Taxonomy (NCBI): domain Bacteria; kingdom Bacillati; phylum Actinomycetota; class Actinomycetes; order Kitasatosporales; family Streptomycetaceae; genus Streptomyces; species Streptomyces sp. NPDC096132. Next base: position 246,790 of record NZ_JBIWGA010000011.1, on the reverse strand, counting down.
GGCGATACCGACGACGACCACACAGAACACGAGCGGCGAGATGATCGTCTTGATGAGCCGGGTGAAACCGTCGCCGAGGGGCTGGAGGTCCGTGGCCACGTCGGGCCACAGCTTTCCGACGACGATTCCGAGCACGAGCGCGCAGGCGACCTGCGCGAAGAGTGAGGTACGCAGTATGCGTGCGACGCGTCGCGGCAGGGACGGGACGGACGGCGGCACGGGCACTCCTTGTGGGGGACGACGGTACGCAGAGCCCCGTGGGGACGGAACTGGACTTCTGCGATGCGGAAAGCGGCTTCCGTGGCGATCACTTTGAAGGTGCCGTTGATCGCGCACAAGAGCGCCGCGTTTCCGCCGTGTAAATCCCGCCACGAGTGACGCATCGCACGCCTACCGGCTCAGCAGTCGCTGCGATCCTCGGTCAACACCCCCTGAACCGTCGTCAGTCGGCGGTCGTGGCAGCCGTCCGGGCCGAGGAGCCGGTAGCGCTCGCTCGTCGTACCGACCGCGTGGCGCTGGTCGCGGGGCACGCCCACGGTGTACGTGGCATCACCCGTGTAGGTGTCGTCGAGCCGTGACCACGACGTGCGTCGGCCGTTCCGGGTCGTCACGGCGTCGGCCCGGTCGCCGAGCGTCAGTGCGCTGCGCAGCCGGTCGTCCGCGCCGAGGGTGGTCGTGCCGTTCATCGTGTAGGTGCGCTGCGCCCGGGTGGTGACGGCCCGTCCGCGGCCGTCGACCGTGATCCTCTCGTCGTCCGTCCAGGTGGCGTCGAGGCCGTCCACGCTCTCGCCGTCGGTCCAGCGGTGCGTGGAGGCGTGGGCGAGGGTGCGGGTGACGGTGGTGGTCACGCGGCCGTGCGAGGTGTCGAGGTACCCGGCGACGGTCAGCCGGTGCCCGCCCTCGGTGTCGAGGCGGTGCTCCGTACCGGGCGTGTAGGCGGTGGAGTTCGTGAGGTCACCCGCGCCGCTCCTGAGCAGCTTCCCGGGCACGACGGCCCGGCCGGCGTCCTGCCAGACCAGCACGTTGACCGGTGTGCTCCAGCCGCTCTGCCCCTCGGGCACACCGACGACCGACACCTCCACGCGGTGCGGGCGCCCGTCGTTGAGGATTCCGGCGAAGGGGGTCAGGTCGTATTCGATCGGCTTGATGTCGAAGGCGCGGGGGCCGGGGATCACGTACCAGAGGAAGGGGTTGGACCAGCCGCCGGTCCACACGGTCGGGAAGGGGGTGGCGATACCGGCCAGTTGGCCGTCGACCCTGACCTGCACCTCGCGGTACGGGCCGTCGTCCGCGTGACAGGAGTAGGGCGCCTCGTCGGGCACGGTCAGGTACCAGTACTCCTCGCAGCCTCCGCCGGAGCCGGTGGCGTACACCTCGGCTACGACGCGTTCGCTGTTGCGGGGGGTGGTGAGGGTCGCGCCGTCGGTCAGGGTGAGGACGCGGTCGGGGGTCGCGGCCGGCTTCCCGGCGTAGAAGGTCAGGGTGACCTTGACGTCGATCACGCCCGTGTAGGTGTCGTCGACGACGTTCCCGATGAGCATCTCGACGTCCTGGCTGCCGCGGAAGGTGTCGCTGTACCGGGTGACGTCCTTCTCCACGGACCACTCGATGCCGTCGGGCGAGGGTTCCGGCGTCGAGGTACGGAAGATCTCGACGCCTCCGACGTGCAGATGGCCGAGGCGGTCGAACTGACGTCCCCTCACCTTGCCGTCGAGGCGCAGCACGACCTTGCTCCAGCGGTCGCCGCAGCCCTCGGGCGGGGTGTAGGTCCCCCGGTAGGGAGTGAAGTCCCGGAACTGCGCCTCGGCGACGGTGACCTCGCAGGACTTGCCGGAAGGCTTGTCCACGGGCGGCGCCGCCGTCACCGGGTCGTGCCAGTCGGTGCCGAACTCGGCCGGGACATCCGCCGATCGGGCCGGAGCCGCCCCCAGGAGTGTGCTCATCAGGAGGGTCGCCCCAGTGAGCATGGACATGATGATCCGTCTCTTCATGGCCGGTGTTCTACGGGGAGTCGGCCGCTCCCCGCAATGACGCCTCCCCCGTCGGCGCTACGCCTTCAACGCGGCCCTGTCCCCCATCACCACCACGGGATACTGATCCGGGTCGAGCGTGAGCAGCAGGAACTCCATCGCCGCCTTGGACAGGCTGACGCAGGCGGACGTCCCGTTGCCGTGGTCCAGATGCATCCAGATCCCGCCACCCTTCTCCGCGCCGAGCGGCTGCTCCCCGTCGTCGGGCGGGGTGCCCGGGACGCGGTTGTAGTCGATGGCGATGACGTAGTCGAAGTCGTGCCAGTGCGACCGGTCCCACCAGCGCGGCGCCGTGTAGTCCTCCGACTGGGTGTACGGCAGCCGGGTCCCCGGGTCGTCCAGGACGCCGCCCGCGGCGGTGAGTGTGAACACCCCGACGGGGCTGCGGTTGTCCCCGAGGCGATGGTCGGCGGTCCAGCCCTTCTTGCCGTTGTGGGCGGGCCAGCTGCTGACGCGCTCCCAGACGCGGCCACGCTTGACGTACAGCACGGCGATGGCCTTCGCGGAGTCCTTTCCTTCGCCGTACACCGCCACGACCTGGCGGGAAGAGGCCGGAATGCGCCGGTGCATCCGGTCACCGATGTCCGGAATCCGGGTCGGCGCGGGCGCACTCGACGCCGCCTTGTCCGGCGCGGGTGTGCCCGACGCCGCGACTCCGCCCCCGCCTTCGGCCCCCGCCCTGCCGCCGCCGTGGCCCGCGCCCGCGCCGACGCACGCGGACAGTGCCGCGAGAAGGAGGGCTCCGGCCACCGTCGCGGACCCCTTGGACCACACACCGCCATGTCGCATTCACCCATGCTCGCATCGCTTTTCGGGCATTTACGTCAGGTTGCGGACATCCGTGCCGTGTCGGCGAGTTGCCGGATCGCTGTGCCCGCGGCGGAAAACCAGTTGATTCCGACCACGCAGTGACGCGAACCTTTCACGGTTTGTTGCCGCGCCTCGCGGGTCCTTCTCGTACGTTCACCCGCCTCTCCCCCCTCACCTCTGACACGAGCCACTGGGACGTCATGCAGATCCAAGACCTTCCGTATCCCGACCCCGGCGTGCCGGACGCGCGCTCGGGGCCTCGCTTCCTGTGGTGGCTCGGCCGCAAGCAACTGGGCGGCCAGCTGAAGGCCCTGGCCTGGGGCCTGCTGCACTTCGTCGCCGTCTCGGCACAGCCGTTCTGCGTCGGCCTGGCCATCGAGGCCGTGGTCGACCGTTCCGGAACCCGGCTCGCCCTGACCGGCGGCCTGATGGCCCTGTGCGGTGCGGCCACCGCGATCGGGGACACCTTCCTGCACCGGACCGCCGTCACCAACTGGATCACCGCCGCCGCGCGCGTCCAGCAGCTGCTCGCCCGTCAGGCCTCGCGGCTGGGATCGGCGCTGACCCGGCGGGTCGCGGCCGGCGAGGTCGTGGCCGTGTCCACCGGTGACGTCGAGAAGATCGGCTGGTTCGTGGAGGCCGTGTCCCGCTTCACCGCGGCGGCCCTGACGGTCCTGCTGGTCTGCGTCGGCCTGGTCGTCTACCAGCCGGCCCTGGGCATCGTGGTCGCCGTGGGTCTGCCCGTCCTCGCCCTCGCGGTGCTGCCGCTGCTGCCCCACGCGACGCGCCGGGCCGACTTCCAGCGCGAGAAGGCGGGGCGCGCCACCGAACTCGCCTCCGACACCGTGGCAGGCCTGCGCGTGCTGCGCGGCATCGGCGGCGAGGAACTCTTCCTCGACCGCTACCGCCGCGCCTCCCAGGAGGTCCGGCACGCGGCCGTCCGCAGCGCCCGCATGTGGTCCCTGATCAGCGCCATCCAGGTGCTGCTGCCCGGCCTGCTGCTGATCGTGGTCGTCTGCTACGGCGTCCATCTGGTCCGCGAGGGCAGGATCTCCGTCGGTGAACTGGTCACGGTCTACAGCTCCGTCATGGTCCTGGCGTATCCCCTCAGGCACTTCGAGGAGATCGCGATGGCCTACTCCTTCTCACGCCCGTCCGCCAAACGCGCCGCCGGCGTGCTGTCGCTGGAACGGGTCACAGACATCGGCGGATCACGCGCGGCGGACCTTCCCTCGGGCGACCTGTACGACCCGGCGACCGGACTGCTGGCCCCGGCCGCCCGGCTCACGGCGGTGGTGTGCGGCGACCCGGACGCGGCCGGACGGCTCGCGGAACGGCTGGGCGGACATCCGCCGGAGGGCGGCCCGTCGGTACTGCTCGGCGGTGTCCCGCTGGACGAACTCCCGCTGGACACCGCACGCACGGCCGTCCTCGTCCAGGACAAGGACCCGGTGCTGCTGTCCGGTTCGCTGCGCGAGCTGCTCGACGTGCCCGCGTCCGGTGCCGTCGGCGCGCAGGCGGCGTTGGCCGCCGCCCAGTGCGGGGACGTGCTGGAGGCCCTCGTGCAGGGCTCCCTGGACGCCGACGACCCGATGGACGCCCGGATCACCGAACGCGGCCGATCCCTGTCCGGCGGCCAGCGGCAGCGGCTCGCCCTGGCCCGATCGCTGCTCACGGACCCGGAGGTCCTCGTCCTGGACGAGCCCACCTCCGCCGTCGACTCGCACACCGAGGCACGGATCGCCGACGGGCTGCGGGAGCTGCGGGCCGGCCGCACGACGGTGGTGTTCACCTCCTCCCCGCTGCTGCTCGACCGGGCCGACCGGGTGGTCCTCGTGCACGAGGGCGAGGTCGCCGCGGTCGGTGAGCACCGGGAACTGCTGCACACCGAGCCCCGGTACCGGGCCGTGGTCACCCGCGAGACCGACGAGGAGGAGGCGCTGACGCGAGCGGCCTCCCTGGGCGACGGGCTGACGGAACTCGGCGCGAACAAGCTGAACGAACTGGAAGAGATCGAGGAGACCGCATGATCGGCGTGCCGCCACCCGCGTACGACCCGGCGGCACCGACGACGGCGAACACGCTGCCCGTCGGCGCCCCCGCGACCGTACGCGCCTATGTGGCCGAACTGCTGCGCCGGCACCGCCGGGCCTTCCTGCTCCTGCTGCTCGTCAACACCATCGCCACGGTCGCGTCGATGGTGGGTCCATGGCTCCTCGGCGACCTGGTGGAACGGCTCTCCGACGGTGCCCGCGAGCTCCATCTGGGACTCATCGCCACGCTGTTCGTGGTCGCCCTGGTCGTCCAGGCCGCCTTCGTCCGGCAGGTGCGGCTGCGCGGCGCGATGCTCGGCGAGCGCATGCTGGCCGATCTGCGCGAGGACTTCCTCGTACGGTCGGTGCGGCTGCCGCCGGGCGTGCTGGAGCGGGCGGGCACCGGCGACCTGCTGTCGCGCATCACCACGGACATCGACCGGCTGGCCAACGCGATGCGCGAGGCCGTGCCCCAGCTGACGATCGGCGTGATGTGGGCCGGGCTGCTGCTCGGCGGCCTCGTCGTCATGGCGCCGCCACTCGCACCGGCCGTCCTGGTCGCCGTGCCGCTGCTGGTGGCCGGCTGCCGCTGGTACTTCAAGCGGGCGCCGTCCGGCTACCGCTCTGAGGCCGCCGGGTACGCCGCCGTGGCCGCCGTCCTCGCCGAGACGGTGGACGCCGGGCGCACCGTCGAGGCCCATCGCCTCGGCGAGCGCCGCATCGAACTGTCGAAGCTGCGGATCCGGCAGTGGACCGCCTGGGAGCGCTACACCCTGTGGCTGAGGTCGGTGCTGTTCCCGGTCATCAACCTGGTGCACGTCACCGTGCTCGGCTCGGTCCTCGTGCTCGGCGGGGTGTTCGTCCTGCGGGGCTGGATCGGAGTCGGCCAGCTGACGACCGGCGCGCTGCTGGCCCAGATGCTCGTCGACCCGGTGAACCTGATCCTGCGCTGGTACGACGAGCTGCAGGTCGCGCAGGTGTCGTTGGCCCGTCTCGTCGGGGTGCGGGACATCGAGCCGGACGCCGGGGACACCGGGCTGGCGCCGGACGGGCGGGACGTGCTCGCCGAGCGGGTCCACTTCGGCTACCGCGAGGGTGTCGACGTGCTGCGCAAGGTGTCCCTGGAGGTGGCTCCCGGCACCCGGCTGGCCCTGGTCGGCCCGTCGGGCGCGGGCAAGTCCACGCTGGGCCGCCTGCTCGCCGGCATCTACGCGCCGCGCGACGGCCGGATCAGTCTCGGCGGCGCCGAACTGTCCCGGATGACCGCCGAGCGGGTCCGCTCCCACGTGGCGCTCGTCAACCAGGAGCACCACGTCTTCGTCGGCTCCCTGCGCGACAACCTGCGGCTCGCCCGGACCGGCGCCGAGGACGCCGAGCTGTGGGCGGCGCTGGGCGCGGTCGACGCGGACGGCTGGGCCCGGGCACTCGACGACGGGCTGGACACCGAGGTCGGCTCGGGCGGCGTCGGGCTCACTCCGGCGCAGGCCCAGCAGATCGCGCTGGCCCGGCTGGTGCTGGCCGATCCGCACACCCTGGTCCTGGACGAGGCGACCTCGCTGCTCGACCCGCGTGCCGCCCGGCACCTGGAGCGGTCCCTCGCCCGCGTCCTGGACGGCCGCACCGTCGTCGCCATCGCCCACCGGCTGCACACCGCCCATGACGCCGACGTCATCGCCGTCGTCGAGAACGGCCGCATCAGTGAGCTGGGCAGCCACACGGAGTTGGTCGCGGCGGACGGAGCGTACGCGGCGCTGTGGCGGTCGTGGCACGGGTGAGGGGCTCTCATCGGGGGCGCCAGGGGCGTCGGGGACAGGTCCGGGCGGGCGTGTCCCCTCGGGAGCCCAGGCCGGTGGGGGCACCGGCCCGCGTGGGGTGAGCCCGTAGGGCGTCGCAGGTACGCCGCTCGGTGGCGCGGCCCCGGCGTCCCGCTCCCGTTTCCGTACCCGCTTTGGCGTTGCGCGGTGCCGAAGCGGGATGGAACGCTGGATACCGGCACCCGCGCGGGAAACGGCCCGGATCCGTCCGGCGCACGCCGGGCCCTGCCGGTGCCCCGTGCGGCGGTGCCTCACCGCCGACCGCGGTGAGAACGGGCCCGTCACCCCCTGGAGGTACCCGTGAACAGCGCCGACGGATGGGGGGACGACGTCTACCAGCCCGACTCCTCCGACATCCAGGAGGACACGGGACTGCTCGACGCGGAGGACACACTCGTGGACGACGGCGTCGCGGATCCCCTCGATCGCGGCTGGTCCCCTCCGGAGCGGCCCTGGGCCGTGGAGCACACCGGGGTGACGGCCGCGGAGCGTCGGCAGGGCGAGACCCTGGACCAGCGGCTCGCGGAGGAGCTGCCCGACCTCGCCGTGCCCGACGGGGACGGCCTCGGCGACTGCGACGGCACCGACGGGGAACTCCTCGACAACGAGGTCGGCGCGGCCCGGTCCGGCCGGCTCGTGGCACCGGACGAGGGGGCCCACGAGGACGAGGAGAGCGCCCTGGTCGCCACCGACGTGGGCATCGACGGCGCGGGCGCCTCCGCGGAGGAGGCCGCGATGCACGTCGTCGACGAGGACACCCTGTCCGGCTGAGCCGTCCACGTCTGTTCCGTGGCCACCGCACGAGAGCTCACCGCACGAGAGCAAGGAGCACCCATGCAGCAGGACAACCGCCCGGACTACCGCCCCGTCGTCTTCCGCGACCGCGCCGCCGGATACGCCTTCCTCACCCGGTCCACCGCCACGAGCGACCAGACGATCGAGTGGGACGACGGCGAGACGTACCCCGTGGTGGACGTGGAGATCTCCTCGGAGAGCCACCCCTTCTACACCGGCAAGGCCCGCACGGTGGACACGGAGGGCCGCATCGCCCGCTTCGAGCGCCGCTACGGCGAGGGCGGAGCCGGCTGAGCCGTCACCCCCGCCGAGGGGCTGCCTCAGATGACGTTGAGCGCGGCCGCGGCCCCCACTCCGCCGAGCACCATGAACACCGGCATCAGCACCCTCAGCTCGACCCAGCTGCCCGCCCGGAACCGCATCGCCTTGGGCGGACCCAGCGGATACCAGCGCTTGCGCCCGATCGGGATGGGCCACAGCACCGGGCAGCCCGAGACGGTCAGCGCGTCCCCGATGTCGTGCACCAGGGCGCCCAGCAGGATCGGCAGCCCCAGCCACAGGTACTCCTGACCCGGGTCCGAGAACAGCCAGTCCGCGCCGTTGCCGGGCTTGTCCAGGACACCGGCGAGGATCCACGAGCTGGTCGCGGCGAGCAGCCACACCAGCACATCGCTGCTGGAGCCCCTCGCCGCCCGCCACAGCAGGCCCTCGATCGCCAGCACCATGTGCACGAAGAGGAGCGCCAGCACCGCCCAGCGGCCACCGACGATCGCCAGCGCCGAGGCTCCCCCGCCGATCATGACCGCCCACAGCCAGGTGTGCGTGAGCGTGCGGTGCCCGCCGGAGCGGCGCGGGTCGCCCTGCTTCCTGGTGGACTTGTAGACGGCGTAGGAGAGCTTGTCGACGATCTCGCACAGCCAGCGCGAGACGGGACCGAAGGCGCGGGAGATGGTGGCGGCCTTGTGGTCGAGATCCGGTGCGAGCGCCGCACCGGCACAGATCAGCGCGCCGGACAGGAGGACCGGCCAGGGCATGGTGTGCCCGGCCGCGGCGGCCGCCGCGCCGACGCCGAGCCAGGCTGCGGCGCCCGACAGTGAGTGTGCTGGTCCCATCATGGCCGTTGCCCGCCCTATTCCTCGTGTGCCGCTGTCCAGTTGACCGGGTGCGATGACGCTCCGTCGGCGACACAGCGTAGCTGCCGTGATCTTCGGGCCGGCAGCCGATTCCCCCATCCGACGCGCGGGCAGGCAAGATGGGGTCGTGACCCTCATCGATCAGTTGCCACCGACCGCAGATCCCGATGCCCTGTACGAAGCCTTCGAGTCCTGGGCTCAGGAGCGCGGTCTGTCGCTCTACCCCCACCAGGAGGAGGCGCTGATCGAGGTGGTCTCCGGGGCGAACGTGATCGTGTCGACGCCGACCGGCTCCGGCAAGAGCATGATCGCCGCGGCCGCGCACTTCGCGGCCCTCGCCCGGGACGAGGTCACCTTCTACACGGCCCCGATCAAGGCCCTGGTGTCGGAGAAGTTCTTCGAGCTGTGCAAGATCTTCGGCACGGAGAACGTGGGCATGCTGACCGGCGACGCGTCCGTCAACTCCGACGCCCCGGTCATCTGCTGCACCGCCGAGGTCCTCGCCTCGATCGCGCTGCGCGACGGCAAGCACGCCGACGTCGGCCAGGTCGTCATGGACGAGTTCCACTTCTACGCCGAGGGCGACCGCGGCTGGGCCTGGCAGATCCCCATCCTGGAGCTGCCGCAGGCGCAGTTCGTCCTCATGTCGGCGACCCTCGGCGACGTGTCCTTCTTCGAGAAGGACCTCACCCGGCGCACCGGCCGCCCCACCGCCGTGGTCCGCTCGGCGACCCGGCCCGTGCCGCTGTCCTACGAGTACCGGTACACCCCGCTGACGGAGACGCTCACCGACCTGCTGGAGACGAAGCAGGCACCCGTCTACATCGTGCACTTCACGCAGGCACAGGCGGTGGAGCGGGCGCAGGCGCTGATGAGCATCAACATGTGCTCGAAGGAGGAGAAGGAGCAGATCGCCGAGCTGATCGGCAATTTCCGCTTCACCACCAAGTTCGGCCGCAACCTCTCCCGCTACGTGCGGCACGGCATCGGCGTCCACCACGCCGGCATGCTGCCCAAGTACCGGCGCCTGGTGGAGAAGCTCGCCCAGGCCGGTCTGCTGAAGGTGATCTGCGGTACGGACACGCTCGGCGTCGGTGTCAACGTGCCCATCCGCACGGTGCTGTTCACGGCGCTGACGAAGTACGACGGCAACCGTGTGCGCACGCTGCGGGCCCGTGAGTTCCACCAGATCGCGGGCCGGGCCGGGCGGGCCGGCTTCGACACGGCGGGTTTCGTGGTCGCGCAGGCGCCCGAGCACGTCATCGAGAACGAGAAGGCGCTCGCCAAGGCGGGCGACGACCCGAAGAAGCGCCGCAAGGTGGTGCGCAAGAAGGCTCCGGAGGGCTTCGTCGGCTGGACGGAGAACACCTTCGAGAAGCTGATCGAGTCGGAGCCGGAGCCGCTGACGTCCCGGTTCCGGGTGACGCACACGATGCTGCTGTCGGTGATCGCCCGCCCCGGCAACGCCTTCGAGGCGATGCGTCATCTGCTGGAGGACAACCACGAGCCGCGCCGGCAGCAGCTGCGCCACATCCGGCGGGCGATCGCGATCTACCGTTCGCTGCTGGACGGCGGGATCGTCGAGAAGCTGGACGAGCCGGACGCCACCGGCCGGATCGTCCGCCTCACCGTGGACCTGCAGCAGGACTTCGCGCTGAACCAGCCGCTGTCCACGTTCGCGCTGGCCGCGTTCGAACTGCTCGACCCCGAGTCGCCGTCGTACGCGCTGGACATGGTCTCCGTCGTCGAGTCCACGCTGGACGACCCGCGGCAGATCCTGGCCGCCCAGCAGAACAAGGCGCGCGGCGAGGCCGTGGCCGCGATGAAGGCGGACGGTGTCGAGTACGAGGAGCGCATGGCGCGGCTCCAGGACATCACCTACCCGAAGCCCCTGGAGGAGCTGCTCTTCCACGCCTACAACACGTACCGCAAGAGCCATCCGTGGGTCGGCGACCACCCGTTGTCGCCGAAGTCGGTCATCCGTGACATGTACGAGCGGGCGCAGTCCTTCACGGAGCTGGTGTCCCACTACGAGCTGGCGCGTACCGAGGGCATCGTGCTGCGCTACCTGGCCAGCGCCTACAAGGCTCTCGACCACACCGTTCCGGACGATCTGAAGTCCGAGGATCTGCAGGATCTGATCGAGTGGCTGGGCGAGATGGTGCGCCAGGTCGACTCCAGCCTGCTGGACGAGTGGGAGCAGCTGGCGAACCCGGAGGAGATGACCGCCGAGGAGGCCCAGGAGAAGGCCGACGAGGTCAAGCCGGTCACCGCCAACGCGCGCGCCTTCCGGGTCCTGGTCCGCAACGCGATGTTCCGGCGGGTCGAGCTGGCGGCTCTCGACCAGGTCGAGGAGCTGGGCGAGCTGGACGCCGAGTCCGGCTGGGACGCCGACGCGTGGGGCGAGGCGATGGACAAGTACTGGGACGAGTACGACGACCTGGGCACCGGCCCGGACGCGCGCGGCCCCAAGCTGCTGGTGATCCAGGAGGAGCCGCAGAACGCTCTGTGGCGGGTCCGCCAGATCTTCGACGATCCCAACGACGACCACGACTGGGGCATCAGCGCGGAGATCGACCTCACGGCGTCCGACGCGGAGGGCCGCGCGGTCGTCCGTGTCACGGACGTCGGCCAACTGTGACAACAGCGCGAGGCACAGGAGAAGCGCACCGATGACGAACCCCGCCGAGAGACTCGTCGACCTGCTCGACCTCGAGCAGATCGAGGTCAACATCTTCCGCGGCCGCAGCCCGCAGGAGTCCCTGCAGAGGGTCTTCGGCGGCCAGGTGGCTGGCCAGGCGTTGGTCGCGGCCGGCCGGACCACCGACGGTGACCGGCCCGTGCACTCGCTGCACGCGTACTTCCTGCGCCCGGGACGTCCGGGCGTGCCGATCGTGTACCAGGTCGAACGGGTGCGGGACGGGCGGTCGTTCACGACCCGCCGGGTCACCGCCGTGCAGCAGGGCCGCACGATCTTCAATCTCACCGCCTCCTTTCACAAGCCTGAGGAAGGTCCCTTCGAGCACCAGCTGCCGCCGGCCCGCGAGGTCCCGGACCCGGAGACCCTGCCGACGGTGACGGAGGAGATCCGGGAACATCTGGGCGCGCTGCCCGAGCAGTTGGAGCGGATGGCGCGCCGCCAGCCCTTCGACATCCGGTACGCCGACCGGCTGCGCTGGAGCGCGGAGGAGATCAAGGACGCCGAGCCGCGCAGCGCGGTGTGGATGCGCGCGGTCGGGCCGCTGGGCGACGATCCGCTCGTGCACACCTGCGCGCTGACGTACGCCAGCGACATGACCCTCCTGGACGCCGTCCGCCTGCCGGTGGAACCCCTGTGGGGCCCGCGGAACTTCGACATGGCGTCGCTGGACCACGCGATGTGGTTCCACCGGCCGTTCCGCGCGGACGAGTGGTTCCTCTACGACCAGGAGTCACCGATCGCGACCGGTGGACGGGGTCTGGCCCGCGGGCGGATCTACGACCTGCACGGTCGTCTGCTGGTGTCGGTCGTCCAGGAGGGACTGTTCCGGGCGCTGTAGAGCCCGGGTGTCAGGAGCTTCTGCGGCACAGCCGGCTCAGCAGACCGCGTGGCGAGCGTCGGGGCCGCTGTGGCGTCTCAGGTTCCAGCGCCGGGGGCGGAGCCTGGGTCGGCTGGACGTCGGGGGCCGACGGGAGCAGCAGGGTCCGGGAGACCTGCGGGGTCGGCGGCGTGTTGGTGGGGCGTGGCGCGGGCTCGTGCGCGCGGGCCTCTTCCAAGGTGCGCACCAGGTCGGACCTCAGCCAGCCGATCTCGTCGGGGTCGTCCGCCGTCATGAGCTTCTCGGCGAGGTGCGTGGCCGGGCTGCCGGGCGTGCCGTGGGTGGGCGGCCCGGGACGGAACCTGTTCACGTGGGAGCGTTCGTAGGGGTCCTCGACGAGCTCCGCGATCTGGAGGGGGTCGAGGAAGCCGGCCAGGGCTCCCGCGCGTTGCCAGGGGCCGTCGGCCTGCCGGAGCAGGAAGCCGAGGTGGCGGCCCCGCCAGTTCCGGGCCCGCAGGTCCAGGCCCGCGGCCACCTGGGCGCGCATCCTCTCGGGCATCCGGCCCGTGAGCAGCGGCGCATTGTTCTCGTCGGCGGCGAACTGCTCCAGCTCGTCGGCGAGATAGAGCCACACCACGGCCCTGTAGCGATTGAGGTAGAATCTCACGGGCACCACCAGCCCCAGTCGTGCCAGGCGGGTGAACCGGGAGGCCGGTACGTGCATGAGGACGGCGGCCTCGCCCGTGCCCACGACCCGGACGTCCTCGCGCAGCTCCTCCACCGAGCCGAGCAGCCGGTCGATCTCCTCGCGGGGTACCCGGCGTCCCCCTCCGCCTTCGTCGGGCACGGTCCTGATGCGGCCCAGGTGCACGGCGAGGTCGAACTCACTGCGCTTCAGGGCCAGTTCCCGAGCCGCGCGGCTCGCGGAGCAGGACGGGGTGTGCTGTGGCACGGCGATGTTTCCGGACATGATCGGTCTCCCCCGTGGAGTGAAAGTGGAGTGCAGGGGCCCGCACGGTCCGCGCCGGCCTCGGAAAAAACCGTAGCCGGAATCGCGCATTTCGTGGCGAGCCTGTGGATAACTCCGCGGGAGCCGAGAGAAGTGCAGGTCAGAGATCTGTCAGGGGAGCTCGCTCGGGCTGCCGGGCGTCGACGGTGAGGTGCTCGCCGACCCGGCTGACGAGCAGGGTCATCTCGTAGGCGATCTGGCCCATGTCGGCCTCCGCGCCGCTGAGCACGCACAGACAGCTGCCGGAGCCGGCCGCGGTGACGAACAACAGCGCGTCATCGAACTCGATCATGGTCTGGCGTACCTGACCGGCGCCGAAGTGGCGTCCGGATCCCTTGGCCAGGCTGTGCAGTCCGGACGAGACCGCGGCGAGGTGTTCGGCGTCCTCGCGGCGCAGTCCCGTACTCGCGCCCGCCACCAGGCCGTCGTTGGACAGCACCAGCGCGTGCCGGACGTGGTCGACGCGCTCGGTCAGGTCGTCCAGCAGCCAGCCCAGCCCCTGGTTCTGCGCCATGTTCCGTCTCCCCGTGAAACGTTGCCCCGTGTGATGTCCCCGCATTTCCTCCTCCTCACCGGAGGAAACGCCCGCCAGCCTTCCCCAGGACCGGCCGCCGGAGCAAGGAGGACGGCGGCATGGCGCAGAAGATGACCGACGAGTGGCGGGCGTTCGTCCCGTACGGCATCCGCACGGGAGAACCGTCGGCGATGAAGGCCGACGCGGAAGGCGGTGACGGGCCGACCCCCGCGTCAGCTCACCGAGTCGAGCAGGCGGGCGGTGTGCATCCGCCCGGCGTACTCGACGAGCCGGATCAGCACCTCCTTCCCCGAGTCGCGGTCCCGGGCGTCGCACAGGACGACGGGGGTGCCCCCGTCGAGGTCGAGGGCGCGGGAGACGTCCTGGGAACCGTAGGTCCGGGCGCCCGTGAAGCAGTTGACGGCCACGACGAACGGGATGTGCCGGTGCTCGAAGTAGTCGACGGCGGGGAAGCAGTCCTCCAGGCGCCGGGTGTCGGCCAGGACCACCGCGCCCAGGGCGCCCTGCGACAACTCGTCCCACAGGAACCAGAAACGGTCCTGGCCCGGGGTGCCGAACAGGTACAGGGAGAGGCCGGAGCGGATGGTGATCCGGCCGAAGTCCATGGCGACGGTCGTCGTGACCTTCTGGTCGACGCCGTCGGTGTCGTCCACCCACTGGCCGGCTTCGCTCAGCAGTTCCTCGGTACGCAGCGGCTTGATCTCACTCACCGCGCCCACCAGGGTGGTCTTGCCCACGCCGAACCCGCCGGCGACCAGAATCTTCAACGCCAGGGGGGCGGTCTCGCCACCCGTGGCATCGGAGTGCTCGGAGACCATGGATCACTTCTCTCGGGAGAGGACGGCTTCGGTGCAGGTGTGCGAAGTCAGCATCATGACAACTGAGGCCCCTTTCCGAGGGGTTCGACCGTAATCTGCCCGATCTGGCTGTGCTCTGTGCGTTCGCGGTCCGAAGATGTGCGCTACGGCGCCTACAAGGCCCGCAACCCCTCGATCACCTCACGCAGAATGCGTTCGTCGGGCAACTGCGCGGGCGGGACCGGCCGGCTGACGGTGACGCAGCCGAGTTCCAGGAGGTCGCCGAGAAGGACCCGGACCACGCCCACGGGGAGGTCCGCGCCCGCCGCGAGTTCGGCGACGGACTGGGTCTCCGTGCGGCACAGACCGATGAGCATCCGGTGCTCGGGCCCGAGCGCCATGCCGTCGGTGCCGGCCCCGCCCGGGTCCAGGGTGACCAGGGCGATCAGATCGAAGCGCACTCCGGTGGGGCCGGGTTTGGTGCGTCCGCCCGTCATGGCGTACGGGCGCACCAGGGGCCCGGCCTCGTTGTCGTACCACTGGCTGCCCACCTCGTGCGGGATGCCGGTCATGTCCTCGGTCATCTGGGCCGGTCGCTCTCTCGTCTCATCCGGCGGCGGGTGGCCGCGCGGCGAGGCGCGGCGGGGTGAAGAGGTGCTCGCCGACCCGCTTGACCAGCCGCGCCATCTCGTACGCGACCAGGCCGATGTCGGCGGTCACGGCGGTGAGGAGGGCAAGACAGGAGCCGTCGCCGGCGGCGGCCACGAACAGGAAGCCGTCGTCCATCTCCACCATGGTCTGGCGGACGCCGCCGGCGCCGAAGTGCCGGCCCGCGCCCTTGGCGAGGCTGTGGAACCCGGAAGCGACGGCGGCGAGGTGTTCGGCGTCCTCGCGGCTGAGGTCGCTGGAGGCGCCGACGGCGAGGCCGTCGTTGGACAGCACCACGGCGTGCCGTACCTCGCTCACGCGCATCACCAGGTCGTCCAGCAGCCAGTCGAGTTCGCCGGACCGCTGGGCCGACCTCGTACTCGGGTCCTGGATCATGCGGGGTCTCCTTCGCTGCTGTCGCTGCCCGGTGCGGGATCCGGGGTGGCGCCGCGGCCGGGCTGCCTGCCGCCGCCGCGTACCCAGCCGGCCCGGTAGGCGGCCATCCGGTCCCGTACGAGTTCGGGGGTGCGTCGGTCGTCGTCGCGCGGGCCGGTCTCCTGGGCCGGTTCCTCGGCGAGCGGCCGGCGCAGTTGGGGGGCGAGGTGCGCCTGCCGTACCCGGCGCGGGAGATCGTCCGATCCGTCGGCGTCGTCCGGGGGGCGGTGCAGGCGCAAGGCGGTGACTCCGGGGGGTGGCGGGTCGGCGGCCGCACGGACGGGGGCGACCAGTGCCGGCCGGTCGGCAGGCGGGGGAACGGCGTCCTGTTCGGCGGCATGCCGGTCGGGGGCGGGCACGCGCGCGTACTCGCGTTCCGCCGAGTGCACGGCCTCCGCCGTCTCACGGGCGGAACGTTCCGGCTGTCCGGTGTGCAGCAGGGCCGTCGGCAGCAGGACGACCGCTGTCGTGCCGCCGTAGGGCGAGGTCCGCAGATGCACCTTGACGCCGTGGCGGGCGGCGAGCCGGCTGACGACGAACAGGCCGAGCCGGTCGCTGTCGAACAGGTCGAGTGCCTCGGACTGCGCGATGCGCCGGTTGGCCTCCTTGAGGGTCTCCTTGCCCATGCCGAGTCCGCGGTCCTCGACCTCGACGGCGTAGCCGTTGCCGACGGGTTCTCCGGTGACACGCACACGCGTGTGCGGGGGCGAGAACTGGGCGGCGTTCTCGACGAGTTCCGCAAGCAGGTGGGTGAGGTCGGCGACGGCCGCGCCGACGACGGACGCCTCGGGGAGCTGGCGTACCTCCACGCGCGCGTAGTCCTCGACCTCGGAGACGGCGGCGCGGACCACGTTGGTCAGGGAGACCGGCATGCGCCAGGCCCGGCCGGGGGCGGCTCCGGAGAGGATGATCAGGCTCTCGGCGTGGCGCCGCATACGGGTGGTGAGGTGGTCGAGCCGGAAGAGGTCGCTGAGTTCGTTCGGGTCGTCGGAGCGGCGCTCCATGCTGTCCAGGAGGCTCAGCTGGCGGTGGACTAGGACCTGGCTGCGGCGGGCGAGGTTGACGAACACCCCGGAGATGCCGCTGGCGAGTTCGGCACGCTCGACGGCGGCCCGCAGGGCGGCCCGGTGCACGGTGGTCAGGGCCTCGGCGACCTGGCCGGTCTCGTCCTCGGAGGGCGGTCCGGGCGGGGCCTCGGCACGGATGTCGATCTCTTCGCCGGAGCGCAGTTTCCGCATGGCCTCGGGGAGTTTGCGCCGGGCGATCTCCAGGGCGCTGTTGCGGAGGCTGACGAGTTCGACGACGAGTCCGCGGCCGATGCGCACGGAGATGACGAGCGAGGCGACGACGGCGGCGAGGCCGAACAGGACGGCGGCGCCGGCCGGGGTGAGCAGACCGCGGGTGAACGGGTCGGCGCGGTCGGCGACTTCGCGTCCCGCGTCTGCCTCGATGCTCCGCATGCCGTTCTGCACGCGCGCGTGGGCCTTGTCCCAGGTGGCTGCCGGCGCCGCCGAGAGCGCTTTCGCGCCCGGCCCGCCCGCGAGCACCTTGTCCTCGGTCGCGGCCAGGTCCGCGTAGGCCCCGCCCGTGGCGAGGCGCTGCCAGGCGGTGCGTTCGGGGCCCCGCAGGTCGGCGACGGCCGACTCCGTCAGTGTGCGGCGTGTGTCGACGGCGCCGGTGAACAGCCTCAGCCGCTCACCGTCGAGGCGGCCGGCCAGGCGGGCGCCCGCGAGGACGACGTCCTCCTGGGCCAAGGCCTCGCCCGCGCGGGAGAACTCGAGGAGTACGCGCGCGTCGGAGCCGAGTTCGGCGTCCTGGATGCCGGAGAGCGCGCCGCCGACCGAGAAGGCCGCCGAGATCGTGGCCGTGTACCGGTCGTAGGCCTCCTGCCAGTCGGCGCTGCCGTCGAGCACGGCGGTCCGCAGCGGGCGGAGCCCTTCGGCTCCGGAGACGAACGTCTCGAGCCGCTGGGCGACTCCGGCGGGCAGGTCCTGACCGTCGGCGACGGTGCTGTGGTCGCCGAGGCGCAGCCTGGCGACGGCCGCGTCCGTGTGTTCCGCGAGATTCCGGAAGTCGCCGTCCGGCCCGGCGGCCGGATCGGTCGCGTACTGCACGGCGGCCGCCCGCTCGGCCTGCAGGGCGGCCACCGCGGCCGAGACGGGGGTACGGACCTGGGTGTCCACGCGTTGCAACTGGCGCAGCCGGGAGACGTCCTGGGCGGTGCTGACGGTGGCGTACGCCCACAGGGCCAGCAGGGAGACGACCGGCACCATCAGCAGACAGACGATCTTGGCTCGCACGGTGCGGGGTCGGATCTGCCAGCCTTCCGCGCGCGTGGGTATCGCGTCCGCCGGCGCGTCTGTCTGCTCGTCCGGGCCCTCGTCGGCGGGCGGTCCGGCGTGGGCGCGACGCCCGCGCACGGGGGGCGGCGCGGCCTCGGTGCCGGCCGTGGGGGTCCTACGGGGTGTACGCATGGCCTCCTCGCTCGGAAGAAGTTCGGGGGGCGTGCCGTCCGTTCGCGTCACACGGTCCGGGCCTGGCGGCGACCGGCGACGCTCTCCACCGGCTGCTGGGCCGACGCGGACGCCTCGCGCTCCCCCGTGGTGGGCGACAGCGCGACGAAGGCCGAGGTCAGGAAGAGATAGGACCCGAGGCCGACGGCGAGGGGGAAGATGAACTGCATCGCCGTGGCCCCGGGCAGTGCCGCTCCGGACGGCGTGACCTGCACGCTCACCGCGAACATGCCGGTGTAGTGCATGCTGCTGACCGCCGCGCCCATCACGACCGAGGCGACGGTGACCGCGATCGGCGACTTGATGTTGAGTGCCGCCCAGAGGGCCGCGGTCGCCGCGACGACGGCGATCAGGACGGAGAGTCCGACGAGGGTCGGATCGTAGGTGACGTCGCCGTGCAGGCGGACCGCGGCCATGCCCAGGTAGTGCATGCTCGCCACGCCCAGACCGGTGGTGAGCCCCCCGATCAGCAACGCGCGCGTGCGGTCGCGGCTGTAGCCGACGGCGAAGACGCCGGCGCAGACGACGATCATGGCGACGAGGAGGCTGAGCACGGTCAGCGGAACGTCGTAGCGGATGTCGGTGCCGCTGACGCCGAACCCGAGCATGGCCACGAAGTGCATGGTCCAGATGCCCGTGCCGATCGCGGAGGCGGCGGTGATCAGCCAGTTGCGGCGCGAGCGCCCGGTGGCCCCGAGCGCGCGCACGGTGCAGCGCAGCCCCAGGGCGGCGCCCAGGCAGGCCATCACGTACGACAGCACGGGGGTCAGCCAGCCGAAGGCGGCGTGGTCCAGGTGTCCCATGGCCAGGGGACGCTACTGGGGGCACGGGTGCACAAAGGGGGCGCATTTCGAAAGGTGATGGAATGTGACGCATAAGTGCGCCGGAGCGATCGCCTCACGCTCGAACGTGCGCACAGCGACGTCCTCCGTGGCGGTGAGAGATCATGCGGAACATGAGCGACGACCACACACATGTCCAGGAGTTCTTCACCGCCCGCGCGGCCGACTGGGACGCCCGCTTCCCCGACGACGGTCCCGCCTACGCGGCCGCGGTCGCCGAACTCGGACTGCGGGAGGGGGATCGCGTCCTGGACGCGGGCTGCGGCACCGGACGGGCCCTGACGCCGCTGCGCGCGGCCGTGGGGCCCTCGGGAGTGGTCGTCGGGGCCGATCTGACCCCGGCCATGCTGCAGGCCGCCGTACGGGCCGGCAGGGGCCGCGACGGGCGGCTGCTGCTCGCCGACGTCGCCGCGCTTCCCCTGCGTCCGGAGTCGCTCGACGCGGTGTTCGCGGCGGGGCTCGTCGCCCATCTGCCCCACCCGGCGGAGAACCTGCGGGAGCTGGCCCGGGTGGTGCGCCCCGGCGGTGTCCTGGCGCTGTTCCATCCGATCGGCAGAGCAGCTCTCGCGGCCCGGCAGGGCCGGCAGATCACCCCGCAGGACCTGCGCGCCGAGCCTAACCTGCGCCCCCTGCTGGCCGGTTCCGGCTGGCGCATGACGTCGTACGTCGACGCGGACAGCCGTTTCCTGGCCCTGGCCGTCCGGGAGGGCTGACGAGTCACGCCCCCGCGGCGACCGCGCTCACGAACGCGTCCGGGTTGTCGAACATGAGGTTGTGGCCGGCGCCCGGCACCGTGACGACGCGTACGCCCGCCTTCTCCAGGGCGTCCGCTCCGTCGAGCGGGCCGGTGAGTTCGCCCTGGAGGTAGACCCGGTCGACCGTGTCGAGTCCGGTCAGGATCTCGCGCATGACCGGGTCGGAGCCGCGCCTGAGCCCTTCGGCACTGCGGTGCAAAGCGCGCGGATCGGCCAGCCGCATCGTCGCGGCCCACACGGGACCGATCTCGTCGAGCACACGCGTGTACCCGCCGTCGAGGAACTCCTGCTCCGTGTAGGAGGCGATGCCGCTGCTGCCGGCGCCGGGCAGCGGGAACGCGTCCAGGTTCGCCTCGGTGAGGACGAGCCGCGTGACCAGGTCGGGTCGATGGTGGGCGAGGACCAGGGCCACGGAGCCGCCCATGCTGTGGCCGACGAGTTCGGCGCCCCTCACGCCTGCCGCGTCCAGGACGGCCGCCAGGGCGTCGGCGTGCTCCCTGAGCGTGTACCCGAAGTCCTGGGGCCGGTCGCTGATGCCGTGCCCGGGCAGGTCGACGAACAGGCTCCGCCGGCCCGCGAGTTCGGGACGTGCCGCCACGTGCGCGTGATAGACGGCCGAGACCGACCCCAACCCGTGCACATACACGCGCGCGGGTTCCGCGCCCGGCGTCTCCGTCCATCGGACACGGCTGCCCCTGGCATCGAACTCGGCCTGCTGCATCGTTTCCCCTCCGGAACTCCACGACTGTCGACTCCGGACCGGACAATACCTCGTCACCGATGTACTACGTCAACGCAATATCTAAGTTCGGTTGCACAGCGATATCGATGTACCTCAGTCCTGCGGCAGAATGTGGGCATGCTGGAGCTCGCCATCCTCGGCTTCCTTTACGACGCGCCGCTGCACGGCTATGAGCTGCGCAAACGCCTCACGGCGCTGACGGGACACGTGCGTCCCGTGGCGGAGAGCACCCTCTATCCGGCGATCAAGCGCCTGGAGAAGGCCGGCCTTCTGGTGCGGGCCACCGAGCCGGGGGCCGTGGCCGCCCCTCGGCACGTCCTGAGCCTCACCGACGAGGGCGGGAGCGAACTGCGCCGACGGCTCGCCGAGCCCGCCGAGCGCGACATCACCGACGAGAACCGGTGGTTCACGGTCCTCACGTTCCTGCGGCACCTGGACGACTCCGCCGCCCAGGCAGCCGTACTCCGACGCCGCCTGGCCTTCCTCGAGCAGCCGACGAGCTTCTTCTACGACGGTGACCGGCCCCTGCGTGCCGAGGAACTCGACGATCCGTTCCGCCGCGGTGTGCTGACCATCGCGCGGGCCACGTCCCGGGCCGAGATCACCTGGCTGCGCGAGACGCTGGACTCACTGGGCGGCTGAATCGTCCACGATGTGCCGTACCGGGCAGCCGCGCACGCCGGGCACCGGGCGCGTGCCCAACTCGTCCAGGCGGTAGCCGTTCGGATAGCCCTTGATCTCCCAGTTCTGCCGCGCGTAGTGCGGTGCGCGGCGCGGCGGCAGCAGCCGGACCGCGCGTCCCCGCGCGCGTACGGCCTTGCGCACCAGGGTGCGGACTGCCGGGCCTGGAGCGGGGTAGCGGAAGGCTTCGAGCAGTGGCTCGTC
Organism: Streptomyces sp. NPDC096132; assembly: GCF_044763345.1. Taxonomy (NCBI): domain Bacteria; kingdom Bacillati; phylum Actinomycetota; class Actinomycetes; order Kitasatosporales; family Streptomycetaceae; genus Streptomyces; species Streptomyces sp. NPDC096132. The sequence continues at coordinate 225,496 of NZ_JBIWGA010000011.1, read as the reverse complement.
GAGGAGGGCGAGCGTGGCGGTCCGCAGGACGGGGGCGAGGGGTCGCGGATACCAGGAGGCCATCAGGTCGAGCGTGGCGTCCGAGACCCGGCGCGCGTCCTCGTCCCAGGCGAAGTGGGCCTTCTCGTAGGCGTCGAGGCAGGCCTCGAACTCCTCGTAGGTCGCGGGGACGTCCTTGATGCCCATGCGGCGTCCGAGCGTGCCGTAGTGGACGGTGGAGGCCACGATCTCGTGGCGCGACATGCGTCGCCATCCGTACGTGTCGATCCACCGTTTGGGCATCACGACGAAGGTGCAGAGGACGTAGCGCAGGTCGTCGTTGCTGATGTCGTAGCTGCGGTGCATCTGGTTGATGCGGCGGACCGCCGTGCGGCCCTGCTCGCTGTCGAAGCCGTGCTCGACGACGGCGTCGAGAAGCAGGGAGGTGTCGTCGTAGCGCTTCTGGCAGCGGTCCGTGAGCTCCGCCGTCTCCGCCAGCAGGCGACCGATGCTCGGTACCGCGTACGTGCGGTACAGGGCGAGCTCCAGAGCACGGGTGAAGTCCCAGGGGAACTCGTACGCCGCGGTGAGCCGGTAGATCTCGAAGGCGTCCTCGTACGGGTCCATGCGCCGGATCTGTGCGAGCCTCTCGAAGCGCTTCACCGCGCTGTCCCCCTTCAGCCGCCGTGACTCCAACTCTACGTTGGGTAAAGGCAGATGAAAGGATCAACTCGACTGGTACAACCACGCAGGGGGAAGGTCTCCATCATGTTCGACAGCGTCCGCAAGGCCTGTACGAAGTTCCTCGACGCGCTGCGCAAGCAGCCGCGCCCCGCCGATGCCGGCGTTGCCGGCGGGCAGCGGTCCGGTGCCGGGAAGCGCCCGCACAACCTGTTCGAGGCGGCTGCCGCCTACGTCTCTGCCTGTGCCGAGGACGATCAGGACCGGATCGACGAGGCGGCGGGCTGGGTGTCGCCGGAGGCGCTGTCCTTCGGGGTCAACGAACTCGCCTGCCGCGCCATAGTCGCGCTCGCGCGGGAGCGCGACGAGTCGCCCCGTACCGTGGCGCGGGCGCTCCTGGGGCTGCCGACCGTGTGACGGGACGGTGAAGGGTGGTCGATTCGCCCCGTCAGGTCGGAAAGCTGCAGCTCGGGTGTGCCGGGGAGTCGTGACAAGCGCCTTCCCGCCGCACTAGGGTGCGCGCCGTTGGACGAACCGATGGGGAGGCTGGGATGGCCGGGACGGACGAGACCGCCGTCGCCGCCGCGGAGGATGCGCTCTATGTGCTCACGGCGGCGCTGCTGACGCCGGCGAAGTTCCCGAGTGTGCTCGGCGACGACTACCCCGAGGCCTGTGCGGCGCTCGGCCTTGCGCCGCTCGCCGACGGGTACGGGCTGGTGCTGGGCCAGGACGGCGAGGGCGCGCGATGGACGGTCGTCATCGACGACGTGTCGCTGGTGGCCGTGGCCATCGCGTCGTGGGACTGCGGCATGGAGCACGAGCTCTCGCCCGACGAGCGGACGGTGGTCGCCGCCCTGCCGGGCTGGCCCCTGGAGGTCGCCGTCGCGGCGCCCGATGTGCCCGCGCCGCACGATCCCGCCCCCGAGATCACGGACGGCCCCCTGCTGTCCCCTCCGGACACGTCCGTCTGGGGGCCGGCTCAGCGGCGCCTGGGGGCCGACGAGATCGCGCTCCAGTGGAACACGTGGCGGGACCAGATAGACGACGCCGCCTTCACGCCCGCGCCCGACACGGGCGGGCCCGCCGCGGACACCGACGCGGCGGACGGCGGCGACGGCACGGACGGGGACGGGGACGGGGACGGGGACGGGGACGGGGACGGGTCAGCGAAGACGGCGCCCAAGGAGCGCAGCGGCATACGGCGTGTGCTCGCCGAGGCCCGCTCCTACGTGGACACTCCCCCGCCACTGGGCCGTGTGCGGTCGTCGTTCGCGCCCGGCGACGCGCGCACCCTGCGTGCCGACGGTCCCGGCTGGTCGCTGGTCGCCAGGACCGACGACATCGCCTTCCTCCTGCTCGACGAGCTGCCCGGCGAGGTGCTGCCGGTCGGCCGGGGACCGGAGCTGCCGGGGCTCCTGGAGGCCCTCGACAAGATGGCCGTACGCCCGCTCTGAGGCGGCACTCCCTGAGGCGGCACGAAGGCCGCGGTGAGGCTCTGCGGGGCCGTCAGGCACCACACGTCCCCGAGGGGACGCCCGCCCCACCGCGGTCCCCGCCTCTCAGCGGCCGAGCTCCTTGCGGGTGACGCGGCGCAGCCTGCGCCGCTGCGAGGGATCCAGCGTGAGGTAGGCCGCCGCCGGAACCCCCAGCACGATCAGCAGAGCCGCCCACCACGGCAGCCAGATCAACAGCAGAATCCCGACCGCCACACCTCCTGCGGCGATCTTCGCGTTCCTCGACATGTGCGTCGCCTCCTTCGCGGCCCCTGCCGCTCTCTGTCATGAAAACGGGTCCGCGCCGCGCGCGGTTCCGGATCCGACCCTGAAACGTCCCTGATCTCCACCCCCGAGGCACCCCTTATCCGGGGCGGAGGTGCTGTACCCTCGGCGACTCCACCCGCGGTAGTCAAGTTTGAGGAGAAGTCTCATCTCTGTGCAGAGTGTTCCCGTGGAAGCACTGTCCGAGATCTCCGAACTGACGCGGTGCCGGGCCGTGTTCGTGGCCGGCGTGCCGGCCCGCACCGGCCGTGTCGCCTTCTGGCGGCCCGACGGTGATGTTCCCCCCTCCGTCGCATCGGCGGCCGTCGAGGACCTGACCGTCGTCCAGCCCGGCGCTGCCGGTGTGATGCTCACGCGTGTGCGTGCCGTGCTGCTGCCGGTGCGAGAAGCCCTGCCGGTTCTCGCACGCGCGCGTGTCGCTGCGGAGGGGCACCGGGCGGCTGTGTTCTGGGGCGCGGCGTCGTTGCTGGCGCTGCGGTTCGTGGCCCGCGGAATGCTGCTGCCCGGCCTGTCCGCGGGCGATCACGACGCCTGGCGTGCCGGTCCGCTCGGGCCGGAGGACATCGAGGGTGTCCGCAGGCTGGCCGCGTCGATGCCGCCCGAGGCGCACGCCGTGCCCGTCGGCGACGGCCCACCCCTGCGGCTGCCGGATCCGGAGCGGCTGCTGCGGGCCTTCCTGGACGCGGTCGCCGACTCGCTGCCCCGCTCTCCCGCCGCACCGCTCGTGACCGGCGGACCGGCCTATGCGGCCCCTCAGACGCAGCACCTCCCGGAACTGCGCGCGTGGGCCGCCGATGTCGCCTCGGGCCACGACGCGGGCGTACGGATCTCGCTGCGGATCGAGGTGTCCGGGATCGGGGTGCCTGGGACGGAGGTGCCTGGGACGGAGGTGCCTGGGATCGAGGCGTCCGGCACCGAAGTGTCCGGGATCCAGGCGTCCGAGGCGGGGACGGCGCCCGGTGTGGCGGTGGCACGGTTTCGGGCCGTGCCCCAGGTGCACAGCGTCAGCGATCCCGCGCTCGTCGTCGACGCCGCCGAGATCTGGGGAGGCACTGGGGCCACGCGCCTGGAGTTCGGCCCACGCGCGCGTATGGACGCCCTGCTCGCCCTGCGCCGCGCGGCCCGGGCCTGGCCCCCGCTCACGCCGCTGCTGTCCGCCACCGTCCCGGACGCCGTCGACCTCCTCGCCGAGGAGATCGCCGAGCTGCTCGGGGACGGTTCGCGGGCGTTGGCGGGGGCGGGCGTCGAGGTGCACTGGCCGAGGGAGCTGGCCCGGACGCTGACCGCCCGAGCGGTGGTGGGGCCGCCCGAGGACGGCGCGGAGGGGGACGGAAGGGACGGCTTCGGCTCGGGCACGCCGTCCTTGCTGTCCGTGGACGCGCTGCTGTCGTTCACCTGGTCGTTCGCCCTGGGCGACCAGCGGCTCACGCGCGAGGAGCTGGACCGTCTCGCCGAGGCCAACCGGCCCCTTGTACGGCTGCGTGATCAGTGGGTCCTGATCGACCCGCGGGAACTGCGCCGGGCCCGCGCTCGGCAGGACGTCAAGGTGACGCCCGTCGACGCGCTCGGCGCCGCCCTGACGGGCTCCGCCGAGGTGGACGGCCGCTGGGTCGAGGTGCGGTCCACGGGCTGGCCCGCGACCCTGCGGGAGCGACTGACGGACCCCGCGGCACAGGAGCCGGTGGAACAGCCGGCGGCACTGGACGCCACGCTGCGCGACTATCAGCGGCGCGGCCTGGACTGGCTCGTGCGGAACACGTCTCTCGGACTCGGCTGCTGCCTGGCCGACGACATGGGGCTCGGCAAGACCATCACGCTGATCAGCCTGCACCTCCACCGCCAGACGGACGCCTCGGCCGCAGGTCCGACCCTCGTGGTCTGCCCGACGTCCCTGATGGGCAACTGGCAGCGGGAGATCGAGAGATTCGCTCCCGGTACGCCGGTGCGCCGCTTCCACGGGCCGCGACGCGACCTGGATGCCCTGGCCGACGGGGAGTTCGTGCTCACCACCTACGGCACCCTGCGACTGGACGCGGACCGGCTCGGGGAGGTGCCGTGGGGCCTGGTCGTGGCGGACGAGGCACAGCACGTGAAGAACCCGTATGCGGCGACCGCGCGGGCACTGCGCACCATCGGCGCACGCGCGCGTGTGGCACTGACGGGCACCCCGGTGGAGAACAACCTGTCGGAGCTGTGGGCGATCCTGGACTGGACGACTCCGGGCCTGCTGGGCCGACTGGGCACCTTCCGCAGGCGGTACGCGCGGGATGTCGAGGGCGGCGGCGATCCTGCGGCGGCGGAGCGGCTCTCCCGGCTCGTGGCGCCGTTCCTGCTGCGCCGCCGCAAGTCGGATCCGGGGATCGCCCCGGAGCTTCCGCCGAAGACCGAGACCGATCACCCGGTGTCGCTCACCAGGGAGCAGACAGGCCTGTACGAGGCCGTGGTGCGCGAGACCCTCGCGGCGATCGCCGAGGCCGACGACATGGCGCGGCGCGGGTTGATCGTCAAGCTCCTGACCGGCCTCAAACAGATCTGCAACCATCCGGCGCAGTACCTCAAGGAGGAGCAGCCGACGACCGGAGGACGTTCCGGAAAGCTGGAGCTCCTGGACGAGTTGCTCGACACGATCCTGTCCGAGGGTGCGGGCGTGCTGGTCTTCACGCAGTACGTGCGCATGGCGCGCCTCCTGGAGCGGCATCTGGCGGCACGCGGCGTGGCCACGCAGTTCCTGCACGGCGCAACGCCCGTGGCCGAGCGCGAGGCGATGGTCCGGCGCTTCCAGGACGGTGGGGTGCCCGTGTTCCTGCTGTCCCTGAAGGCGGCGGGCACCGGCCTGAACCTCACGCGCGCGGAGCACGTCGTGCACTACGACCGCTGGTGGAACCCCGCCGTCGAGGCGCAGGCCACCGACCGGGCGTACCGCATCGGACAGACCAGGCCCGTGCAGGTCCACCGGCTCATCGCCGAGGGCACGATCGAGGACCGCATCGCCGGCCTGCTGCGCCGCAAGCAGGATCTCGCCGACGCCGTGCTGGGATCCGGCGAGGCGGCCTTCACGGAACTGACGGACGCCGAACTGGCCGACCTGGTCGAACTGCGGGGGGCCACACGATGAACGCTCACGACGAGGACCTGGAGCGCACGTTCGCCGCGTTGCCTCCCGCGCGTGGGAGGGGATTCGCGCAGAGCTGGTGGGGCCAGGCGTGGCTGGCCGCGCTCGAGGACGGTGCGCTGGACGCCGAACAGGTGCGGACGGGACGCAGGCTGGCACGCGCGGGTGCCGTGGGCGCGGTGTCGGTGCGGCCGGGACGCGTCACGGCCGTCGTACAGGATCGCGACGGCACCGGGCACCGCGCCGATGTGCTGCTCGAGGAACTCTCGGACGTGGGGTGGAACCGTTTCCTGGACCTGGCGGCGGAGCGTTCGGGGCACGTCGCCGCCCTGCTCGACCGCGAGATGCCGCCGCATCTGGTCGAGGACGCGGAGACGGCCGGAGTCGACCTGTTGCCGGGGCTCGGCGAGCTGGAGGCCCAGTGCGACTGCGATGCCTGGGACCACTGCGGTCACACGGCGGCGCTCTGCTACCAGGTGGCCCGTCTGCTCGACCAGGATCCGTTCGTCCTGCTGCTGCTCCGGGGACGCGCCGAACAGGCCGTGCTGCACGCCCTCCAGGCCCGTGGCACGGCCGCTCCGGCAGAGGAGGGGGAACCTCTCGGACCGGAGGGGGTGGACGCGGCCGAGGCATACGCGGCGGGAGACGTCCTGCCGCCTCTGCCCGCGCTGCCCGAGCTGCCCCTGGAACCCGGCGTACCGCCTTCGTTGGACACGGACGCCCCGCCTCCGCCCGGGGTCGATCCGGCGGCGCTGGAGATCCTGGCCGCCCGCACGGCTGCCGCCGCTCGCCTCCTGCTCGCGGAGGCACTGCACGGCGGAGTCGAACGACCGGCCTCGGCGGCGCGTTCGACGGCTGCTCAGGACGCCGTACGACTGGCTGCCGGCGACGCCGAAGAGTCATGGGACGACGCGGTGACCGACCGGCTCGCCATCGGCTCGGGGCGCAGCCGGGAGCAGTTGGCGCTGGCCGTACGGGCCTGGCGGTACGGAGGTGCGGCCGCCCTGGCGGTCCTGGAGGAGGAGTGGGCCGTGGAGGGCGACGTGCTCGCACGCGCGCGTGCCGCGCTGGACTCCGCGTGGGAGGAGGACGAGCGCCCGGTGCTGCGGGCGCGGGGCAACCGGTGGACGGTTGTCGAGGGGTCCGGTCAGCTGCGGCTGGGGCGGGACGGTCGTTGGTGGCCGTACCGCAAGGAGGGCGGGCACTGGTCGCCGGCCGGGATCGCGGCGCAGGACCCGGCGACGGCGCTGGCCGTGGCCCGGTCCGACGGTGTGGAAACACTTTCCTGAGCTCGGGGCAGGGTGGGGCGTCGGCCCGTCGGGCGGCCGACGCCCCGCGTTCACCGGAACGTCGTACATCGTTCGGTGAGTGCACCAACTCTGGCCGCTGTCACCGAACTTGCTCCTCAGGAGGCCCGATGTCCCCGCACTCCCCCGGCCGGCGCCGCGTCCACCGTTCCGTCGCGGCGGGCATTCCGCTCGCCGTGCTGGCCGCCCTCGTCACGGCCGGACCGGCGACCGCGGGAACGCCGTCCGGGCAGGCGTACGTCACGCGGACCGCGACGCTCGGCGACATCCCGCTCGGGGCGTTCAGCAACGGTCTGCTGCCCGGCACGGTGGACGACGACCGTGGCGTGGATCTCGGCGGCATCGGCAGCGACCTCTATCCGGCGGGCCGCAAGGGCGAGTTCTGGACGGTCACGGACCGCGGGCCCAACGGCCAGATCAAGGTCGACGGGACGAAGCGCCGCACGTTCCCGGTCCCCGGCTTCGATCCGGCGATCGTGCGGATCCGGGTGACCGGCGACACGGTGAAGGTCCTGCAGGCCATCCCGGTCACCACGTCCTCCGGGAAGCCCGTCACCGGTCTGTCGAACCAGGCCGGGCGCGACGAGGCGCCGTACTCCTACGACGCCCGGACGCCTCTGTCGTACAACCCGAACGGGCTGGACACCGAGGGCATCGTGCGGGTGTCGGACGGGAGTTTCTGGCTCGTCGACGAGTACGGTCCCTCGCTGGTGCACGTGTCCGCGCGCGGGAAGGTGCTGACGCGTTACGTGCCCGAGGGGCTGAACCTCACGGGCACGGACTACTCGGTGGTGGAGGCGCTGCCCTCGGTGCTGCTGCACCGGAAGATCAACCGTGGCTTCGAGGGGCTCGCCCTGCTGCCCGGCGGTGACCTCGTGCTGGCCGTGCAGAGCCCCCTGTCGCTGCCCGACACCGACGCCGGAGAGAACGCGCGCACCACGCGGCTGCTGCGCTTCTCGCCGCGGAAGAAGGCGGTCACCGCCGAGTACGCGTACCGCTTCGACCCGGTGAACGTCGTCGACCCGAGCGAGGACGACACCTCCGAGCTCAAGATCTCCTCGGTGGTCGCCGTGGGCGGCGACCGGCTGCTGGTCGAGGAGCGGACGGACAAGGCCGCCCGGCTCCAGGTCGTGCGTCTGGGGAGGGCAGCGAACATCCTGGGCAGCCGCTGGGACGACACCACGACGTCGCCTTCACTGGAACAGCTGGACGACCCGGCGGCCTCCGGTGTCCCAGTGCTGTCCAAGCGGCTGGTCGTCGACCTGGGCACGGTCGCCGGGGTTCCCGGGAAGATCGAGGGCGTCGCGCGCGTGGACCACGACACGCTCGCCCTGATCAACGACAACGACTTCGGGATGACGGACGGCGCGGGCGCGTTCGACGCGCAGGGCCGGCTCGTGGACAGCGGCATCGAGACGACCGTGACCTACGTCAGGCTGCCGCGGGGCGTGTGACGGCCGGACCACGTCCGGCATCGCTACGCGCGCGTGGCCTGGTTGGGTTCCTCCACGCGCGTGGAGCAGGGTCGGAGGCCCCACGCGCGCGTGGGGGCTTCAAGGCAGCAGCGCGGTGAGGGACGGGAGCAGTGACTCCAGATCGCTGGGGATCTCCGTCGGCAGGGTGCTCGGGAGCTCGGAGGGCAGCACGCTCGGCAACTCGCTGGGCAGTTCCACCGGGAGGCTGATCGAGGGGGCGGGAGAGGAGCCGGTGCTGCTCCCGGAGGTCGGCTCGTCGTCCGGTGAGTCGTCGCCGGACGAGGCCATCAGCACGACGGCGAGCACGGCTCCGGCGACGGCCAGCAGCGCGAACACCACGAAGAGCGGGTTCCTGCGCCGCCGGGGGCCACCGGCGCCGTAGTCCGGAGGGGGCGGTCCGTAGCCGGAGGAAGGCGGTCCGAAGCCGCCGGTCGGCGGCAGGTCACCCGGCGGTCCGGGCGGCTGGGGCGGTACGGGTGGCGTGGCCATACGTCCAGCGTCCCCATGAACCGTTCAGGGCACGACCTCCGCACGGAAGTTGGTACCGGCTCATGTCGTGGAGGGCATGATTCCGGCGTATTCCGTGCGGAGGCAGGGCTCAGCGGGGAGCGGTTCAGCCCCTGGCGCCCAGCAGGTGGTCCATCGCGAGCTGGTCGAGCCGCTCGAAGGCCATGCCCCGGGCGCCGGCGGCCTCGACGTCGAAGTCCTCGAACGCGGTGCGGTCGGCGAGCAGGCTCTGCAGGCCGTCGGACGCGGTGGCCTGGGCCAGCTCGTCGAGACGGGAGGCGCGCAGGGCCTCCTGGACCTCCGGGTCGGCGCGGAACGCGGCCGCGCGCTCCTTGAGGATCAGGTAGTTGCGCATGCAGCCCGCGGCGGACGCCCACACGCCGTCGAGGTCCTCCGTCCGCGGCGGCTTGAAGTCGAAGTGCTTCGGGCCCGCGTATCCGGCGCTCTCCAGCAGGTCGACCAGCCAGAACGCGGAGCGCAGGTCGCCCGCGCCGAAGCGCAGGTCCTGGTCGTACTTGATGCCGGACTGGCCGTTGAGGTCGATGTGGAAGAGCTTGCCCGCCCACAGCGCCTGGGCGATGCCGTGGGGGAAGTTCAGCCCGGCCATCTGCTCGTGGCCGACCTCGGGGTTGACGCCGTACAGCTCCGGGCGCTCCAGCCGCTCGATGAAGGCCAGGGCGTGGCCGACGGTGGGCAGCAGGATGTCGCCACGGGGCTCGTTCGGCTTGGGCTCGATGGCGAAGCGCAGGTCGTAACCCTGGGAGGTGACGTACTCACCCAGAAGGTCGAAGGCCTCCTTCATCCGGTCGAGGGCCACGCGTACGTCCTTCGCGGCGCCGGACTCCGCGCCCTCGCGGCCGCCCCAGGCGACGTAGGTCTTGGCGCCGAGCTCGACCGCCAGGTCGATGTTGCGGATCGTCTTGCGCAGGGCGTAGCGGCGCACGTCGCGGTCGTTCGCGGTGAACGCGCCGTCCTTGAAGACGGGGTGCGTGAACAGGTTGGTGGTGGCCATCGGCACGCTCATGCCGGTGGTGTCCAGGGCCTGGCGGAAGCGCTTGATGTGCTCCTCGCGCTCACTGTCGGAGGACCCGAACGGGATCAGGTCGTCGTCGTGGAAGGTCACACCGTAGGCGCCCAGCTCGGCCAGGCGCGTCACCGTCTCGACCGGGTCGAGGGCACGCCGCGTGGCGTCGCCGAACGGGTCCCTTCCCTGCCAGCCGACGGTCCACAGGCCGAAGGTGAACCTGTCGTCGGGGGTGGGCTGGTAGCTCATGCCGCGGCTCCTTGCTTGAAGACTGTGTCGCTGACTATTTCGTCATGGCCGTTTACAAATTAGTATGCGGACGCATCTCTGGGAAGACAGATCCCGCAGAGCCGCGGAAAAACTTGAGGGAGAGCCCGATGTCAGCAGCCGAGGGTCCGCTCGTCGTCGGCGTGGACTCGTCCACCCAGTCCACGAAGGCGCTGGTCGTCGACGCGGCCACCGGCGAGGTCGTCGCGAGCGGCCAGGCCCCGCACACCGTGTCCTCCGGGGCCGGCCGCGAGAGCGACCCGCGTCAGTGGTGGGACGCCCTGCACGAGGCGCTGCGCCAGTGCGGTGACGCGGCGCGCGAGGCCGCCGCGGTGTCGATCGGCGGGCAGCAGCACGGGCTCGTCACGCTCGACGAGCACGGTGAGCCGGTGCGGCCGGCACTCCTGTGGAACGACGTGCGCTCGGCCCCGCAGGCCCAGCGGCTGACCGAGGAGCTGGGCGGGGCGAAGTTCTGGGCGGAGCGCACCGGGTCCGTCCCGGCCGCGTCCTTCACGGTCACCAAGTGGGCCTGGCTCGCCGAGAACGAGCCGGAGGCCCTACGCGCGACGAAGGCCGTGCGCCTCCCCCACGACTACCTCACCGAGCGCCTCACGGGCGAGGGCACGACCGACCGCGGCGACGCCTCCGGCACCGGCTGGTGGGCGTCCGCGACGGAGGGCTACGACGAGGGGATCCTCGCGCGCGTGGGTCTCGACCCGGCGCTGCTCCCCCGCGTGGTGCGGCCCGGCGAGGTCGCGGGCACCGTGCGCGACAGCCACGACCTGCCGTTCGCCAAGGGCACCCTGGTCGCCCCCGGCACCGGCGACAACGCGGCGGCCGCGCTCGGCCTCGGGCTGCGTCCCGGCACCCCGGTGCTCAGCCTCGGCACGTCGGGCACGGTGTACGCGGTGGCGAAGCAGCGGCCCACCGACCCGACCGGCACGGTGGCGGGCTTCGCCGACGCCCACGGCGACTGGCTGCCGCTGGCCTGCACCCTGAACTGCACGCTCGCGGTGGACCGGCTCGCAGCCCTGCTGGGCCTGGACCGTGAGGCCGTGGAGCCCACCGGGGAGCTCACGCTCCTGCCCTACCTGGACGGCGAGCGCACCCCGAACCTGCCGAACGCCTCGGGTCTGCTGCTCGGCCTGCGCCACGACACCACGGCCGGGCAGCTCCTTCAGGCGGCCTACGACGGTGCCGTGCACTCCCTGCTGGGCGCGCTCGACCTGGTCCTCGACGAGGAGGCGGACCGTTCGGCGCCGCTCCTGCTGATCGGCGGCGGCGCCCGGGGCACGGCCTGGCAGCAGACCGTACGGCGGCTGTCGGGACGGCCGGTGCAGATCCCCGAGGCGAAGGAACTGGTCGCGCTCGGCGCGGCGGCGCAGGCCGCGGGGCTGCTGACCGGCGAGGACCCGGCCGCCGTCGCACGCCGCTGGAACACCGCGCGAGGGCCGGTGCTCGACGCCGTCGAGCGGGACGAGGCGACGCTGGCCAGGATCGCCGGGGTACTCTCCGACGCGGCCCCGCTGCTGGGGCGGAGCACGCACACCCACTGACCGCCCGACGAATCGACGGAGGCATGACCGCACCGCTGCACGAGGCCCGCGCCACCGGCCCGGGGCGCGCGCTGCCCGACACCCAGCAGGGCATGCGCCGGCGCAACCTGGCGCGGGTGATGCACGCCGTCAGCGCCGAGGGGTCGCTGTCCCGGGCAGCGGTCGCCTCACGCATCGGCCTGACCCGTGCGGCGGTGTCGACGCTCGTCGACGAGCTGATACGCACCGGCCTGCTGGAGGAACTCGGCCCCGAGCGGCCCAACCGGGTGGGCCGACCGGGATCGGCGCTGGCGGTGAGCGGACGCGGCCCGGCGGGGCTGGGCGCCGAGGTCGGTGTCGACCATCTCGCGGTCTGCGTCGTCGACCTGCGCGGCGAGGTGCGGGCCCGTGCCGTGCGGCACGGTACGAACCGGGGCCGCTCCCCCGAGCCGGTGATCGAGGAGCTGACCGGGCTGCTGCGGGAGGTCGTCGCCGAGGCCGAGGGCGAGGGGCTGTGGCCGGCCGGGCTCGCCGTGGCCGTCCCCGGCCTGGTCGCCCGCGACGCCCGTACCGTCGTCCGCGCCCCGAACCTCGACTGGCACGACACCGACCTCGGCTCGCTGCTGCCCGGCGACTACCCGCTGACGGTGGACAACGAGGCCAACTTCGGCGGGCTGGCCGAACTCTGGCTGGGTGAGCACACCCCGCGGGACTTCCTGCACGTGTCGGCCGAGATCGGCATCGGTGCCGCGCTGGTCGTGGACGGCAGCCTGCTGCGCGGCACACGTGGCTTCGCGGGCGAACTGGGTCATGTGCCGGTCCACCCCGACGGACCGCAGTGCGTGTGCGGCGGCCGGGGCTGTCTGGAGCAGTACGCCGGCGAGGAGGCGGTGCTGCGCGCGGCCGGACTCGAGCCGGGCGGCGACCGCGTCGGGCTCCTCGCGGGGCGCGCTGCGGACGGGGACCCCGATGTACGGCGGGCCCTCCACGAGGCGGGAACGGCCCTCGGCATCGCCCTCACCGGGGCGCTCAATCTGCTGGACCCCGAGAGCGTCGTACTCGGCGGCGCTCTGGCCGGGCTCGCGCCCTGGCTGCTGCCCTCACTCGAGTCCGAACTCGCCCGGCGCACGGCCGGCCCCGCTCGCCCCGTGTCCGTCTCGCGGCTGGGTCCCGAGGGGCCGCTGCTGGGGGCCGCGCACTCCGTCGTCCGGGCCGTACTGGACGATCCGGCGGCGGTGGCGACGGAGAGCGCCTGAGCGGGCGGCGAAGTACCGCCGCGAGAGTGGCGAGTCACCGCTCCAGGACGGAGAGGCACCGTTCCGAGGAAGGCGAGGCACCGTTCCGAGGGACGCGCCGGGCCGGAACTCCCCGTTCGGGTGAGCGAGTTGTCCACAGGCGGGCGCTCGTCCACCGAAATCCACAGCGTCCCTCTGTACGACCGGTGGCCGCCGTAACGTGATCCACGCGGGGCGCAGCCGTCGGCCTCCGCAGAACGGAGAGCGCAGCCATGAGCGACCCTCGGATCCTGACCGTACGGCCCGAACCGGGCGACTACGCCTGGACGTTCGGCGGTGTGCCGCCCGTCGCACGCATCGCGCCCGGCACGGTCCTCGACCTCTACACCGAGGACTGCTTCGCCGGGCGGGTGCGCTCGGAGAAGGACCTGGTGTCCGAGGTGTGCGAGTTCCCCTTCCTCAACCCGCAGACGGGGCCCTTCCACATCGAGGGGGCCGAGCCGGGCGACACCGTCGCCGTGCACTTCGTGTCCGTGGAGCCGGCCCGCGACTGGGCGGCCTCGACCACGGTCCCGCTGTTCGGCGCGCTGACGTCGACGCACACCACGGCCACGCTGCAGCCCCCGCTCCCGGAGCGGGTCTGGATCTGGCAGCTCGACCGGACCCGCCGTACGGCACTGTTCCGGGCGCACGACAGTGACATCGAGCTCGAACTGCCCCTGGATCCGATGCACGGCACGGTGGGGGTGGCGCCGGCCAACCTGGAGGTGCGCTCGGCGCTGGTGCCCGACGCGCACGGCGGGAACATGGACACACCCGAGATGCGGGCCGGCGTCACCTGCTACCTGGGGGTGAACGTCGAGGGGGCGCTGCTGAGCCTGGGCGACGGACACGCGCGGCAGGGTGAGGGCGAGACCTGCGGGGTCGCCGTGGAGTGCGCGATGAACACCGTCGTGATCGTCGAACTCCTCAAGGGACTCGCCACGCCCTGGCCGCGCATCGAGTCGGACACGCACATCATCTCGACGGGTTCGGCCCGTCCCCTGGAGGACGCGTTCCGCATATCCCAGCTCGACCTGGTGCGTTGGCTGGTGCGGGACTACGGGTTCGGTGAGCTGGACGCGTACCAGTTCGCAACCCAGGCCGTCGAATCGCCGTTGGCCAATGTGTGCGACACCAACTACACGTGCGTGGCCAAGCTCCGCAAGGAATGGCTGCCCGCTCGCGAGACCCACCGCGGAGTGCACGCGCGGCTGCGCGAGACCGCGGCGGCGCTGCGGAGCTGAATTCCCCGCCGTACAAGGCGACTCCCCGCGAAAGGCACTTCCCCCGTGACACGAGCACGACCCCTGCCCTCCCCCACCCGGCGGCGGATCTTGAAGGGCGCCGCCCTCGTCGCCGTCCCGTACACCCTGCTCCCGGACGCTCGGGCCGGCGCCCAGACCCAGGCCGTCGACTACCGGCTCGCCGAGTGGCAGCCCGCCACCGACTCCAACCGCACCCCGTCCGACCGCCCCGCCACCCACCCCGTCGACCGTGTCGTCATCCACGTCACACAGACCGACTACGCCAAGGCGCTGTCCATCTTCCAGAACCCGAAGAAGAAGGTGTCCGCGCACTACGTCGTACGGTCCGCCGACGGCCATGTGGCGCAGTGCGTACGCGAGTCCGACATCGCGTGGCACGCGGGGAACTGGGACTACAACACGCGCAGCGTCGGCATCGAGCACGAGGGATGGGTGGACCGGCCCGCCTCGTTCACCGAGGCGATGTACGAGCAGTCCGCCCGGCTCACGGCGTCGGTCTGCGAGCGGTACGGCATCCCCAGGGACCGCGCGCACATCATCGGCCATTACGAGGTGCCGGGCACCGACCACACCGATCCCGGGCCCAACTGGGACTGGGGGCTTTATCTGAGACTCGTCAACCGCGTCTGAAGGGCGGCAGACCCGGTCCGGACCGAAACCTGCGGCCGGCGGACGCGGTCCGGATCGCAACCGGACGGCCGGGTTCGGACGACCCGCGTCCAAACGGTTGTCGCCCCGCGCACGCGGAGTGACGATGTCCCCAGCCGTGTCGTCTTCCGGGAGGGCGAGTTGTCGAGCGATCCATGGGTGGCCCTGGAGCCGGGGGCCGACCCAGCCGAGCGGGTACGGATCCTGCGCCGGGCGCACCAGACGTTCACCGAGGCGGGGACAGTACCGAGGCCGGTGCGGGCCGTCGTGGCGGACTCGTGGCGGCGTTCGGCGCGGGCCGGTGTCGGTCCCGACGGCACCGCGAGTGTGGAGTTGACCGACGGCGATCTCGGCACGTACCGGTCCGAGCATCCGCTGGCGCGGGTGATGCCGCTGTTCCGGGAGCTCATGGGCACGTTCGCCGCCGACGGCGAGCACCTCCTCGCGGTGTGCGACGCGCACGGCAGGCTGCTGTGGGTCGAGGGCCATGCGGCGACGCGGAAGCAGGCGGGGCTGATGAACTTCGTGCCGGGTGCCCGGTGGGCGGAGAGCGCCGTCGGGACGAACGCGCCGGGCACCGCGGTCGCGCTGGACCGGCCGGTGCAGGTGTTCGCCGCGGAGCACTTCATCCGGCGGGTGCAGCCGTGGACCTGCGCGGCCGCGCCGGTGCACGATCCGCGGACCGGGCGGGTGCTGGGGGCGGTGGACATCACCGGCGGGAACGGGCTGGCCCATCCGCACAGCCTGGGCTTCGTCCAGGCGGTCGCGCGGGCCGCGGAGTCCCAGCTGGCGCTGCTCGCCCCCGAGCGGCCACAGCCAGACACGCCGGAACTGACCGCGCTCGGCCGTGACGAGGCCCGCCTGGTCACCGCCGGCGGCGGCATCCGGCTCAGCCGCCGGCACAGCGAGATCCTGGTGCTGCTGGCCCGTCACCCGGAGGGCCTGACCGGCGACGAGTTGCTGTGCGCGCTGTACGAGGACGAGTCGGTGACACCGGTGACGCTGCGGGCGGAACTCGCCCGGCTGCGCGGGGTGCTCGGCCCCGGGCTGCTGGCCTCGCGCCCCTACCGGCTCACCGTTCCCCTCGAGTCGGACGTCTCGGTGGTCGAACGGCGTCTGGCGGCCGGTGCGGTGACGGCGGCCGTGACGGCGTACACCGGGCCGCTGCTGCCGGCGTCGCAGGCTCCGGCGGTCGTACGGCTACGCGAGCGTCTCGCCGAGGGGCTGCGCGCCGCGCTGATCGCCGGCCAGGACCCCGACCTGCTGGCGGACTGGGCGCACGCGCCGTGGGGCGAGGACGACCTCGACGTATGGCGGGCGCTGGCGGCGGCCCGCCCGACGGCGGCGATACGGGCGCGCCTCGCATCGCTGGAGCGGGAGTTGACGGCACCGGGGGGCTGGGCACGCCGCTAGCCGCGTCCGGCGGATCAAGTCGCCCTGGGGCGGAGGCGGATCATCGCAACGTCGCTGCAACGTCCGCGTCCCTAGCCTCCCGCGCAGAGCCGTCCAACGGCGGGCGGCCCTGCTGAGGGAGGCACACCGGCATGACCCGTTACGCGGCGCCCGGCACCGAGGGCGCGATCGTCTCCTACCAGGCGCGCTACGACCACTTCATCGGCGGCGAGTACGTGCCGCCGGCCCGCGGGCAGTACTTCGAGAACCCGTCTCCCGTCAACGGGCAGCCGTTCACCGAGGTGGCTCGTGGCACGGAGGAGGACGTGGAGCGGGCGCTCGACGCGGCGCACGCGGCCGCGCCGGGCTGGGGCCGTACGTCGGCGACCGAGCGCTCGGACATCCTGCTGAAGATCGCCGACCGCATGGAGGCCTATCTCGAGCCCCTCGCGGTCGCGGAGAGCTGGGAGAACGGCAAGCCGGTCCGGGAGACGCTGGCGGCGGACATCCCGCTGGCCATCGACCACTTCCGCTACTTCGCCGGGGCGGTGCGCGCGCAGGAGGGTTCGCTCAGCGAGGTCGACGACGACACGGTGGCGTACCACTTCCACGAGCCGCTCGGGGTCGTCGCGCAGATCATCCCGTGGAACTTCCCGATCCTGATGGCCACGTGGAAGCTCGCGCCGGCGCTCGCGGCCGGCAACGCGGTGGTCATCAAGCCCGCCGAGCAGACCCCGGTCTCGCTGCACTACTGGATGAGCCTGGTGGCGGACCTGCTCCCGCCGGGTGTCGTGAACATCGTCAACGGCTTCGGCCCGGAGGCGGGCAAGCCGCTCGCGTCCAGCCCCCGGGTGGCGAAGGTCGCGTTCACGGGCGAGACGTCCACGGGCCGGTTGATCATGCAGTACGCCGCCGAGAACCTGAAGCCCGTCACGCTGGAGCTGGGCGGCAAGTCGCCGAACATCTTCTTCGACGACATCTGGGAGAAGGACGACGACCTGCGCGACAAGGCCCTCGAAGGGTTCACGATGTTCGCGCTGAACCAGGGCGAGGTGTGCACCTGCCCGTCGCGCGGTCTGATCCAGCGCGGCAACTACGGCGACTTCCTCCAGGCGGCCGTCGCCCGCACCGAGCTGATCAAGCCCGGCAACCCCCTCGACACCGAGACCATGATCGGCGCGCAGGCCTCCGGTGAGCAGCTGTCGAAGATCCTCTCCTACATCGACATCGGCCGACAGGAGGGCGCCAAGGTACTCACCGGCGGTGAACGCGCCGAGTACGACGGCGAGTTGAAGGGCGGGTACTACGTCCAGCCGACGATCTTCGAGGGCGACAACCGGATGCGGGTCTTCCAGGAGGAGATCTTCGGACCGGTCGTCTCCGTGGCGTCCTTCGACGACTTCGACGACGCCATCAAGATCGCCAACGACACCCTGTACGGCCTCGGGGCCGGCGTGTGGACCCGCGACATCAACACGGCGTACCGCGCGGGCCGGGCGATCCAGGCGGGCCGCGTCTGGACCAACTGCTACCACGCCTACCCGGCGCACGCCGCCTTCGGCGGGTACAAGCAGTCGGGTATCGGCCGGGAGACACACAAGATGATGCTGGAGCACTACCAGCAGACGAAGAACATTCTTTGTTCTTACAGCCCTAAGAAGCTTGGGTTCTTCTAGAGCTCACAGTCGGCGACCAGCCGCGGACCAAGCGACGTCCTTGTGGAACGACTAGGGACGGGCGTGCCCCCTCCGTCCTTCAATCTGGGACAGACATCGACGGATGTGGAGCCAGGATCATCCTGGCTCCACTCCGTAGTGCGGGCGTGTCACTGGAACTGTGCGAAGAACCTCCAGATCTCTGCTTTGGTCCAGGTGGCGACGCCGCTTTCGCCGGAGGAGCCGTCGACCGGACCGGGTGCGTGGCCTCCGTCGAACGCGGCCCATTGGACCGGGTATCCGGCACGGCAGCCCGCGTAGGTGGTGGTGATGTGCGTTCGGCTGCCCGGCGCGGGCTCGCGCGGGCTCTGGGGGGTGCAGCCGTTGTTGCTGACGAATTTGTCGCGCAGGGACCGTCCTTGCCCGATGTTCAGGACGGAGTCGCTGATGCCGTGGATTCCGAAGTAGGCGACGGGCTGGGTGCCGCCGCTGCACCCGCTGATCTGAGCGCCGGAGATGACCGCGACGGCCCTGAAGACGTTCGCCCGGCTGCAGGCGAGTGCGTAGCTCATGCCGCCGCCCCAGCTGAATCCCGTGGCGAAGCGCTGTGCCGGGTTGACACAGAGGCCGCCCTCGATGCGCCGGATCATGTCGTCGACGAAGGTGACGTCCTCGCCAGCCGAATTGGCCCAGCCGTTGCCCAGACCCTGGGGGCGACAAGGATCGCGCTGTTGTTCGACTGTTCCTGTTGGCCGTAGTAGGACCAGGCGTTCCCGCTCGTGCCCCCGGAGGCGACGTCGCCGGCGGTTCCGCCCCGCCAGTGGAACGCGAAGATCAGCCGGTAGGGGTGGCTGTTGTCGTAGTTGGCGGGAACCCTGAGGATGAAGCTGCGGCTCTTGCCGCCGCTCTGAATCGTGTGCGTACCGCTCGCCAGAGTCGGGGCGCTGCCGCATGCGCCGCCACCGGACGACAGCTTGATGATCTGCCATTGCTGGTTGGCGCCGCCCCAGTCGGCGTACTGGACGACGTTGCCGCCGTCGGCGGTGGAGGCGCCCTGCACCTCCACCGCCTTGCCGCTGGTGCGGTTGATCAGCCGGACGTGGCCCGCGTCGGAGTCGGCCAGGCGGAACTGCTGGTTGGCCCCGTTGTGGTTGGCCCACTGCTGGATCCCGGCACCGTCCGCGGTCGAGGCGCCGGCCACGTCGAGAACCTTGCCCGAGTGCTGGGCCTTGAGGCGGTAGAAGCCGTCGCCGGAGTCCACGAACTGCCACCGCTGGTTGGCTCCGTCGGTGCGCGTCCACTGGTTGACCCGCGCGCCGTCGGCGGTGGATGCGCCGGATACGTCCAGCGCCTTGCCGCTGTTGCGATTGACCAGGACATACCAGGCTTGGGTGTCCACCGTCGCCGCCTCGGCGGGCGCCGGATTCACCGCGGCGAGCATGCCGATCGCGAGGGTCGCCGCCACCACGGCGGCGACCCGGGACCACCAGCGATCTCTTCGTGGAGGGGCGGGGGAAGCCGCACCGTAGGTCTTCATCGATTCACCCTTTCGTTTGCGGCACGCCCCATCAGGTGCGGGTCCAGCGTTGGTTGCTGCCGTTCGAGCAGGAGTAGAGCTGGATCACGGTGCCGTTGGCGGTGCCGCCCGAGACGGCGTCGAGGCAGAGGCCGGACTGGGCGCCGACGATGGATCCGTCGGAGTTGAGGCGCCATTTCTGGTTGTCGCCGCCCCAGCAGCTGTAGATCTGGACTTTGGTGCCGCTGCCGGTGCCGGCGGCGTCCAGGCACTTGTTGCCGTAGATCTTGAGCTCGCCGGCGGCGGTGTACGTCCACTGCTGGTTGGTGCCGTTGTGGCAGTCCCACAGCTGGAGTTGGGTGCCATCGGTGGTGCTGCTGCCGGGCACGTCCAGGCAGCGGCCCGAACCGACGCCCTTGATCGGCCCGGAGTCCGAAGGGGGGTTTGTGGAGCCGCCGTTGAGTGCGTTGAGGACCGCTGTGTAGGCGGGCTTCTTGCTGCCGTCGCCGTTGAACAGCAGCGGCGTGTGCTCCGGTCGCCAGGAGTCGCTGTCGCGCACACCCCAGACGGTGATGCCCAGGCAGCGCGGGACGGCCAGGCAGTCGTTGGTCACGTTGGCGTAGGTCGTGGCCGGGGCGCCCTGGATGTCGAGTTCGGTGATGGCCACGTCGACGCCGAGGGCGGCGAAGCTCTGCAGGGTGGTGCGGAAGTTGCTGTTGTAGGGGCTGCCGCTGTTGAAGTGCGACTGGAAGCCGACGCAGTCGATCGGCACGCCGCGCTGCTTGAAGTCTCGGACCATGGCGTACATGGCCTGGGTTTTGGCCCAGGTCCAGTCCTCGACGTTGTAGTCGTTGTAGCAGAGTTTGGCGGCCGGGTCGGCTGCGCGCGCGGTGCGGAAGGCGACCTCGATCCAGTCGTTGCCGGTGCGTTGCAGGTTGGAGTCGCGCCGGGCTCCCGAACTGCCGTCCGCGAAGGCCTCGTTCACGACGTCCCACTGGACGATCTTGCCCTTGTAGTGGGCCATCACGCCGTTGATGTGGTTGATCATCGCCTGGCGCAGCGTGCTGCCGCTGAGGCTCTGCATCCAGCCGGGCTGCTGGGAGTGCCAGGCCAGGGTGTGGCCGCGCACCTGCTTGCCGTTCTGCACCGCCCAGTTGTAGACGCGGTCACCGGCGGTGAAGTTGAACTGGCCCCGCTGCGGTTCGGTGGCGTCGATCTTCATCTCGTTCTCGGCCGTCACCGAGTTGAACTCACGGCCCGCGATCGTCGTGTACGCCGAGTCACCGAGCCTGCCCGAGGCGATGGCGGTGCCGAAGTAGCGGCCGCTCTGCGCCGCCGCGGCGCCGAGCGTGCTCTCGGCCGCGTGTGCGGGCCGCGGCGCGACCAGTGCGGCGGACGTACCGAGGGCGCCGACGACCAGCGCCAGCAGCAGGCCGCGGATCTTCCGGCGGACAAGGGATCCGGGAAGGGCATACGAGCCCATGGCTGTGCCTCCAAGGAAGAGATCACGGAAGGACTGAAGCGCAGGGGACGCGCCGTCCGCTCCCACCCGGCAGACGGGCCGGGCGGGCTGCCGGAACCCGGGCGGCGACGGTGCTGCGACACAGGCATGGGGGCACTCCAACGCGGCTCAGTGGGGGGACCGCCACACGGCGTCACAATTCGATATCTCGAACTATCGCCGGGTTCTCAGACAGGGAGATTGAGGCGTTGACGATGCATCGTCAATACTCTCTGCAGAAAAAATTTCGGTCCCTCGCTCGAAACATTCGGACACGTCGAGCCGGGGACGGGTCCTTGGCCGGAAGAGGAGGTGCTGTTTGTGGACAGATCGGCGACAGGCCTTGACCAGAGGGCTCCACATTTCTAGCTTGTGGCGTCGAAGTATCCGGGAATTCTTCGAATGTTTCGAGAGGGAGCCCTCTGATGTGGTTTCGCCACCCGTCCCCGCTCCGTCCAAGACCCTTACTCGCTGTCCTCGCGCCCTTGCTGCTCGTGGCCACCTTCCTCGGTGCCCAGCCCGCCGCCGCTGCGACCGTAGACCCCAACGCCTCGTATGTGCTGGTCAACCGCAACAGCGGCAAGGCCCTGGATGTCTACAACAGGGCAACTGACGACGGCGCCCGCATCACCCAGTGGACCAGGAACGATCAGACCCAGCAGCAGTGGCAGTTCGTCGATTCCGGGGGCGGCTACTACCGCATCAAGTCCCGCCACTCGGGCAAGGTGCTGGATGTCTACAACTTGTCCAACGCGAACGGGGGCTCGATCGTCCAGTGGGCCGACCTGAACGGCACCAATCAGCAGTGGCGGCTGGCCGACAGCTCGGATGGCCACGTGAGGTTCATCTCGCGCCACAGCGGCAAGGCTCTCGAAGTGCAAGGCGGTGCCACCACCGACAACGCGAACATCGTCCAGTACGACGACTGGGGCGGCACCAACCAGCAGTGGCAGCTCGTCAAGGTCGGCGGCGACACCCCCGGCCCGTGCGATCTTCCGTCGACATACCGCTGGACGTCAACGGGCGCACTGGCGCAGCCCAAGCCAGGGTGGGTGTCGCTCAAGGACTTCACCGTCGTCCCCTACAACGGCAGGCAACTCGTCTATGCGACGACGCACGACACGGGGACCAATTGGGGTTCGATGAACTTCGGCCTGTTCACCAACTGGTCGGAGATGGCCTCGGCCAGCCAGAACACGATGTCATCCTCCACCGTCGCACCCACGCTCTTCTACTTCGCGCCGAAGAACATCTGGGTACTCGCCTACCAGTGGGGCGGAACCGCCTTCTCCTACCGGACGTCGAGCGACCCCACCAACCCGAATGGCTGGTCATCCCCGCAGGTGCTCTTCACCGGAAGCATCTCCGGCTCCGGCACCGGACCCATCGACCAGACGCTGATCGCCGACGGGACGAACATGTACCTGTTCTTCGCCGGTGACAACGGCAAGATCTACCGGGCGAGCATGCCGATCGGGAACTTCCCGGGCAGCTTCGGCTCGTCGTACACGACGATCATGAGCGACACCCAGAACAACTTGTTCGAGGCCCCGCAGGTCTACAAGCTGCAGGGTCAGAACCGCTACCTCATGATCGTCGAGGCGATCGGCTCGCAGGGCCGCTACTTCCGCTCGTTCACGGCCACCAGTCTGAACGGCTCATGGACACCCCAGGCCGCGACCGAGAGCAATCCCTTCGCCGGAAAGGCCAACAGCGCCGCCACCTGGACCAACGACATCAGCCATGGCGAACTGATCCGCACCAGCGCCGATCAGACCATGACCGTCGATCCCTGCAATCTGCGGTTGCTCTACCAGGGGCGCAGCCCCAACTCCGGCGGCGACTACGGCCTCCTGCCCTACCGTCCGGGCCTGCTGACACTGCAGCGCTGACGGCGTGGCACGAGTCCGGCTCCGGTAGGGAGCCGACGTGGCGGGCCCGGTGGAAGGCCGAGCCCGCCCGGGTCACGCGACCACGTCAGCGCTCATACGGCGACGGAGCGCGGGTCGGGCAACGCTCACCAACCCGAGGGCCATCCCGTAACGCGGTGCCGCCGCCGGTGGCGCTTGCCAACGGTCCAGGCGCACCGGGTGGCCTGGTGCGCCGCGGCGGACGAGCCAGGTCGGCATTGCGGTTTCACCCCGCGGGCCCTCGCCCGTGAACGCCGGTCCAGCCGGCCCGAGGGCGACCGGAGCAACGCCACCGACCAGCAGTGGCGCTTCGTCCAGCAGCCCTCCGGCTACTTCAAGATCCTCAGCGTCGCCAGCGGAAAGGTACTCGGCGTCGAGAACCAGTCCACCGCCGACGGCGCCAAGATCCTCCAGTGGGACGACGACGGCACCCTCGACCACGAATGGGCCGTCGCTCCCGCGCCCTCCGGCGGTTACACCATCACCAACCGTGTCACAGGCAGGTACCTGGAGATCCCGAACGCCTCCACCGCGACCGGCACGATCGTCGGCCAGTGGAGCGGCACCGGTGGCGGACCGACGGAGAACCCTGAGCTACCCGTTCCAGTGCGACGCGATCCAGGGTGCTCGTCACAGGCGAAGAACGTGTGCCTCCCCGAGGTCACGCCGTAGGCGGCTCGGTCGCCCCGCATGCCCTTGAACACCGCGCCGTCCCCCGTTACTTGAACTGTGCGTCCATCGGTGGGCACGCGGACTTCCGCCGTGGTGTTGGGGGCGGGAGCTCGACGTCGAGCTGGAACCCGCCGTTCTTGCGGATGGCCGACCGCGCCGCCGTCGAGCGCTGGAAGCAGACCTTCGCCCTCTACTTCGGCGAGGTCAAGGGAAACCGGACACCCGGCCGGCTCGGCCTGCACCCGGGGTCCTAGCAGCTGTGTCCGTGGTCGCACCGGCCCTCCCAGGCATGATCGGTACGCTGCTACCGGGACGACCAGAGGGGCGGCGCGACCGTGGACGAGCAGGCGGAGATCACAACGGCGAAGGAGGCCGCGGATCACGAGCTCATCCTGGCGTTCGGCCGGCTGCAGGGCGCGGCCAACCGGCTGGAGTACATTCTCGGCCGGGCGCTCGAAGTGGAGTGCGGCATCAGCCACTTGATGTTCGAGGTGCTGCTGATCCTCGGGCGCGCGGGCGAGCCGGGACTCTCCATGCGGGCCGTCGCCCAGGAGCAGGTCCTGACCACGGGCGGCGCCACCCGGCTGGTGGACCGCATGGAGGCGGCCGGGCTGGTCGAGCGCGCGGAGGATCCGCACGACCGGCGCGGGAAACTGGTGCGGCTGACCGCGCAGGGCGAGGAGACGGTCGTCCGCGCGTCCCGGGTCCACCTGGAGAACATCAAGCGGTATCTCGTGGACCCCCTGCCCGCGGCCGACCGGAAGCGGTTCGCGGAGGATCTCCGCATCCTCAGCCACACGGCCCGGGATCTGCTGCCACGCCTGCCCTGATCTGACCCGACCTGACCTGACCTGCGGACCAGCGACGACGCTGACGCAATGATCTCAGCCACGCCAACGTGTCCCAGCTCACACGGCCGAAGAAATATCTGACGCGTCAGCTACTGTTCTGTCAGGTGAATCGCTCGCAACCGGCGGGCGCCGCTCCTCTGCCGAGGTCTTCGATGAAGCTCGTCTATGTGTTCGACGCCTACTGCGGCTGGTCTCACGGGTTCTCCGGAACGCTGAGCGAGGTCGCCTCGCGCCATCCCGAGCTGCCCGTCGAGATCGTGTCCGGCGGCCTGTTCACCGGAGCGCGCCGGGTGCCGATCCGCGAGTTCGGCTACGTCCAGGGCGCGAACGCCAAGATCGCCGAGCTGACGGGCGCCGAGTTCGGTGAGCCGTACGAGCGGCTGATCGCGGACGGCTCGTTCGTGATGGACTCGGAGGCCGCCGCGCGCGGGGTCGCCGCCCTGCGCCAGGCGGCTCCGGTCCGTGCGGCGGAACTGGCCGTCGCCCTGCAGCGGGCCTTCTACGTCGACGGCCTGAGCCTCTCCGACGCCGCGACCTACCGGAAAGTCGCCGAGGAGGCCGGGCTGGACACCGACGCCGTGGTCACCGCCTTCGAGGGGTCCGAGGTGCGCGTGGCGGCCGGCGCCGACTTCCACCGGTCCGCCTCGCT
The DNA here is from genome assembly GCF_044763345.1 of Streptomyces sp. NPDC096132. Taxonomy (NCBI): domain Bacteria; kingdom Bacillati; phylum Actinomycetota; class Actinomycetes; order Kitasatosporales; family Streptomycetaceae; genus Streptomyces; species Streptomyces sp. NPDC096132. The sequence goes on along the minus strand of NZ_JBIWGA010000011.1, from coordinate 200,495 downwards.
GGGTGTCACCGGCTTCCCCACGCTGCTGGCCGTCGACGGCGACTTGGTCACCCCCGTGGCCCACGGCCATGCCACCGCCGACGAGGTCGACCGACGGCTGGCGACCCTTCCTACCCGCTGAACATCCCCCGTCCCCGCCACCCCTCTCCCCTCTCCCCTCTCCCTCTCACCGCAAGGAGTCATCCATGAGCACCCTGTCCTTCAAGGTCCTCGACCTGGACTTCCCGGCCGGCAGCAAGAACAAGACCGCCACGCTCGTCACCGGCGAGAACGAGGCGTTGCTGGTCGACGCCGGCTTCACCCGGGCCGACGGGCACCGTCTGGCCGCCGAGATCCTCGACTCGGGCAAGAAGCTGGCCACCGTCTTCATCAGCCACGGCGACCCGGACTTCTACTTCGGCGCCGAGGTCGTCGCCGACGCCTTCCCCGAGGCGAAGTTCGTCGCCACCCCGATCGTCATCGAGCACATCCAGCACTCCTACGAGGGCAAGCTCAAGGCCTGGGCGGCGCTCGGCCCGAACCTGCCCACCCGCCTCGTCGACATCGAGCCGCTGACCGGTGACCTCGCCCTGGAGGGCCACCGCTTCGAGCTCAAGGGCGGCCCGGCCGGTCTGCCCGACCGCCACTACCTGTGGCAGGCCGAGCACCGCGCCCTCCTGGGCGGCGTGCTGCTCTTCCAGCGCGAGCACGTCTGGGTAGCCGACACCCCCACCCCCGGCGACCGCGCCACCTGGATCGACCTGCTGGACGAAATGGCCGCCCTCGAACCGGAGCTGGTCGTCCCCGGCCACCGTCTGCCCGGCACCCCGGCGGACGCCTCCGCCATCGCCGCCACCCGCGACTACCTCCTCGCCTTCGAGGAGGAGCTCGGCAAGGCCGCCGACGGCGCCGCGCTCACCGAGGCACTCATCAAGCGCTACCCGGACAACGGCATGCTGATCGCCGCCCAGATCGGTGCGAAGGTCGCCAAGGGCGAGATGAAGTGGGGCTGACCATGGCCGACTTCGCGACCTCTACCGCCCCCGCGGACGTCGTACGCCGCCAGTACCTGGCCTCGGCCGCCGGCGACCTGGAAGCCCTGCGGGCCACTCTCGCCCCGGACGTGGAGTGGACGGAGATGGCCGGCTTCCCGCTCGCCGGCACCTACCGCACACCCGAGGGCGTGACCTCCAACGTCATGGAGAAGCTCGGTCAGGACTGGGACGGCTGGGCCGCCCACGACGACACGTACGTCGTCGACGGCGAGAACGTCGTCGTCCTGGCCCGCTACACCGCCCTCAACAAGGCGACCGGCAAGTCGATCGACGTCCGTGTCGCCCACCACTTCGTGGTACGCGGTGGACTCATCGTCCGCTTCGAGCAGTTCGTCGACACGGCACTCGTACGCGAGGCCATGACAGGTTGAACCGTCTCAAGCGCAATGGCGTTTGAGCCCGAGATGTCCACAGGCTGTCCCCGGCCCTGGACTCGCCCGGTCGGTTCATGGGCAGTCCGGGCTGGGGACGGGCCCTGGCCCGCTGAGCCGCTCGTTCAGCAGGCCAGGGCAGACCCTGGAAGTCGTGCGCAGGAGACGTCCCCTCCCCTGGCACGGCCGGCCCGAGGGGATACCACCCGGAAGGCGCCGTCAGTGGGCGATGACCGGCACCGGCAGTTCGTCCTCGGCGCCCGCGGTCGCGCCGGTCACGGTGGTGGAGCCGGGGCGCCGACATTGACCAAGGTGACGACGATCGCGGCGGCGAGGACCAGCATGCCGGCGGCGAACCAGACGGCGTTGGTGTAGCCGTGCACCATGCCCTCCAGCTGGACCAGTTGCTGCTGCGACCGGGAGGCCGCGGAGCCGATGTGGTCCTTGACGTAGGCGGTCGTGGCGGAGGCGGCAATGGTGTTGAGCAGGGCGGTGCCGATCGCGCCGCCCACCTGCTGCGAGGTGTTGACCATCGCGGAGGCGACACCGGCGTCACGCGGCTCGACGCCCAGGGTGGCCAGGGACATCGCCGGCATGAACGCCGTACGCATGCCGAGACCGAGCAGCAGCATCGCGGGCAGGATCAGCCCCGCGTACGAGGAGCCGGTCTCCAGCTGGGTCAGCAGGAACATGCCGGACGCGGCGACCAGGAAGCCGGGGCCCATCAGCAGCCGGGCCGGAACCCGGGCCATCAGCGGGGCGCCGATCGTGTTCAGCGGGGCGGGTGTCGATCGCGCCACCCACCTGCGGAGAGGAGCCCCAGCCCCGGTGGGCGGGGCGGGCGTCGATCGCGCCACCCAAAACTGCGGAGAGGGGCCCCGGGCCCGGTGGCGGACCGGAGGGGGATGGGTCCGGCCGTCGGGCCCGGGGTGCGCCGATCCCGTCCCCACGGCTTCGGCGCGGTGGGACCGCACCCGCTCAGAGCGGTCCCGGTCTTGAGGCGGCGTGAGGCCGGCTGTACCGACTGCCGCCTCAGGCGGACTTGGGCATGCCCATGACGCGGGTGATGAGGCCGTCGAAGGCCCGGTCGGACAGGACGCGCCGCATACCGATCATGGGGCGGGCGGCGAAGCCGGTGGCATACCGGGTCTTCGGGCGGCGGGCCGTGACGGCCTTGCCGATCGCGTCGGCGATGACCTGGGGCGGGGAGCTGCGCTTGATGTTGGCCTCGGAGCGCATCCCGGCCGCGACGGCCTCGGCCTGCTTGGCGTAGGCGCCGCCGCCGGAGATCTTCTCCACGTTGTCGGCGGCGATGCCGCCCCACTCGGTCTTGATGCCACCGGGCTCGATGACGACGATGTCGACGCCGAAGGGCTTGGCCTCCAGGCGCATGGCGTCACTGAGACCTTCGAGGGCGAACTTGGTGCCGTGGTACCAGCCGCCCAGCGGGGTGTGGATCTTCCCGCCCATGGAGGTGACGTTGAGGATCGTGCCCGAGCGCTGGGCGCGCATGTGCGGCATGACGAGCTGGGCCAGCCGCATCGCACCGAACACGTTGACCTCGAACTGGCGGCGGGCCTCGTCCATCGGCACGTCCTCGATGGAGCCGTAGGAGCCGTACCCGGCGTTGTTGACGAGGACGTCGACGCGGCCGGTCTCGGCGACGATCCGTTCGACGCCGGAGCGCATGGAGTCGTCGTCGGTGACGTCCATGGCCAGCGGGCGGATGCCCTGGCCGGCCAGGGCCTGGAGGCGGTCGGTGCGGCGGGCGGCGCCGTAGACGGTGTAGCCGAGGGCCTGCAGCTTCAGAGCGGTGGCCTCACCGATGCCGGACGAGGCGCCGGTCACGAGAGCGGTCTTGGTGGTCATACCGAATCCTTGGGGAGTAAGATGAACTTCGGTTCACCATCCATCATGAACCATGGTTCACGTTAATGCAAGCCCCACCCGCAGGAGAGCCATGACCCAGGCCCGAGCGCCTCGCGCGGACGCCGTCCGCAACCGCAAGAAGATCCTCGACGCCGCCCGCGAACAGATCACCCTGCACGGACCCGACGCCGGAATGGACGAGATCGCCGCCGCGGCGGGCGTGGCCGTGGGCACCCTCTACCGCCACTTCCCCAACAAGACCGACCTGGTCAGCGCCGTCATCGCCGAATACCTCAGGCACGTCGCCGAAGTCGCGGAGGCCGCCCGCGAACGCGCCGCCTCCGGCTCGCGCGCCATGGACGAGATCACCGGCTTCCTCGCCTACGTCATCGAGGCGACCGCGACCAACCGCGCCGTCAAGGCCGCCGCCCACACGCTCGGCGCGGACCTGGCCGTAGGGGACGCCGAAGCCCGCGCCGGCGCCGCGCTGGCCACCCTGATCCAGGCAGGACAAGCCGACGGGGACATCCACCAGGACGTCACCGTCGACGACATCTACCTGCTCTTCAACACCGCCCCCACCGACCAGCCCCCCGCCACCCGCACCCGCTGGCTCGCCCTGGTCCTCACCGGCCTGACCACCCACACCCGCAGCACGCAGGCATACTGATCCGCTACAATCGGGACAGTTGTCCCGCTTATATGCCGAACCGGAAGGTGCCTCATGCGTGCTGACGCCCAGCGCAACCGCAAGCGCGTCCTGGAGGCGGCGCTGGACACGTTCGCCGCCGAGGGTCTGGCCGTGCCGGTGGCCGAGATCGCCCGGCGGGCCGGTGTCGGCACCGGGACGGTCAGCCGGCACTTCCCGACGAAGGACTCGCTGTACGAGGCGATCGTGCTGCACCTGGTGAGTGGCATCGTCGACCGGGCCCGCGAGCTGGCCGCCACCCGTGATCCGGGCACCGCGTTCTTCGAGTTCTTCGCCCACATGGTCGAGCAGATCGCGGTGAACCGCGGACTGTCCCAGGCGATGAGCGGGACCGGCTTCGACGTCGAGGCCGTCGCCTTCGACCCCGAGCACAACCTGCTGGCCGTGGAGGACGAACTGCTCGCCGCCGCCCAGAAAGCCGGGGCGGTACGGCCGGACATCACGCGGGCCGACGTCAAGGCCCTCATGGTCGGCTGCCTCGCCCGGGAACAGCAGGCCCTCGACCCCGAGGCCCGTCGGCGCATGATCGACGTGGTCCGCACGGGTCTGCGTGCCCAGCCATAGGGCCTGTCCGACTCCTTCGGCACACAGAAGGCCGGGCCCGGAGTGGATCCACTCCGGGCCCCGGCCTCGGTGTCGCCCGCGCACACCACACCGCAACCGGCCGGTTGCCGGGCCTGCCCCCCGGGGGGGCGCCCCCCCCCCGCCCCCCCCCGCGCGGGGGGCGCCGGGGGGCCCCCCCCCCGCCCCCCCCCCTTCTGTGACGCCGGCGAACACCTCACGTCAAGCGGCCTGTTGCCGTGCGTGCCTCGCGGTGGGCCGGTCGGCGGCGAGCAGACTCCGGAGCTTCTCGGCCTGCTGGTCGATGGCCTGCTGGTCGATGGCCTGGGGGCCGTTGCCGGGGAGCAGCCGGAGATCGGGCTCGTGGACGATCTTCACGCCGGACGGGTTGAGCGCGGACCGGACCTTGAACCCGGCTTCCTTGAGCGCCTCGTCGACGAAGTACTCCACCTTCGTGCGCCCACCCGGCTGAGCCGGGTAACCGGCACGCAGGACCAGCCTCTCGCTGAGCCTGGAGGCCACGGTGATCCTGGCACCGGCGAAGGGGTTCTGCCGCTCCGGCACTTGGTACGCCCGGCCCCGGTCGTCGACCCGCCCGCCGAGAAGTAAACGTTTCCTGTGACCGTAGGACCGGTCACCGACCCGCCGGGTTCAAAGCCGCGAGCGGGCCCGAGGCGAGGAGTACCGCGGATCGCTCGACGGGCAGGTTCACACGCAGGCGCCGTGCGTCCCCGTTCCAGTCGAGCCTCGCGCGCGCACCCGCCTCGAACAGCACGCGAGGACAGGGGCGTTCGTCCATCCACGGCAGCGGCAGCTCCACCTCCTCGGGGGCGCCGTCGCGCCGCCACAGGGCCAGCAGGGTGGATCCGTCGGCGGTCGTCAGCGCGAGGGCGTGCCAACCGTCGCGCCAGCCCGGCAGGCCGAGCGGCCAGTGCGGCCGCGCCTCGCGCAGCGAGTGCCGATACGTCTTGTAGGTGTCCAGCGCCCGCCGTACGACGTCCAACTGGGCCTGCGTCAACAAATCCGGGCGGCCGCTGAGGTGCACCCGGCCCAGCAGAGCGGACACCATGACCATGCCCAGCTCGGCGTCGGTGTGCTCCGGCAGCGGGTACGCCCAGATCGCGCCCTGTTCGGGGGTGACGGCCGTGGGTGCGGCGGCGGCGATGGCGGGCAGCAGGCGGAAGTCCTGCTGGTCGGTGACGGAGTGGATGGGCAGCCGGGACAGGATGGCGTGGTCGGTGCGGCTGCCGCCCGCCGCGCAGCTCTCCAGGGTCAGGCGGGGGTGGCGGTCGAGGACGCCGTCGAGCCAGTCCAGGTAGGCGCGGTTGTGGCCGAGCAGCCCGTCGCCGGGGCTGTCCGCGCCGCCGGGGCCGTCCGTGCCCGCGCCGATGTCGATGTTGTAGTCGAGTTTGAGGTAGCCCACTCCGTAGTCGCGCACCAGCCGGTCCACGACCGTGTCGAGGTGGGCGCGGGCGGCCGGGTGCCGCAGGTCGAGCTGGTGGCGGCCCCACTCGGCGACCCGGACCCCGTCGCGGCGGAAGAACGCCTCGTCGGGCAGCGCGGTCGCCACCGTGCTGCGGACGCCGACCACTTCCGGTTCCAGCCACAGCCCCGGAATCATGCCCGCCCCGCGGATACGATCCAGTACCTCCGTCAGGCCGCCGGGAAAACGGGACACCGACTCCCGCCACTCCCCCACGGCGTCCCACCAGCCCGGCACGCCACCGGGACCGACGGCACCCGGCGGTTCGGCGTCGTACCAGCCGGCGTCGACGCAGAACACCTCCGCGCCCGCTCGCGCCGCCGCGTCGATCAGCGGCAGCAGGGCCTGGGTCGTGGGCTCACCCATCAGGCTGTTCATGAAGTCGTTGAAGACGACGGGCAGTCGGTGGTGGTCGGGGTGCGGTCGGCGGACGGCGCGGCGATGGCCGGTCATGGCGGCGAGAGCCGCCTCGAATCCGCCCTCGTCGACGACCGCGACCGCGGCCGGGACCGTACGGAATGTCTCCCCGGGCGCCAGTCGGCGGCGCCACTGGTGTTCCCGGTCCGTCGGCCCGGACAGCGCCAGGTACACGTCGTCGAAGCGGTCGCCGAGTTCGGCGTGCCAGGAACCGTTGTGCTCGATCTGCCACATCAGGGCCCGGCCGGTCGTCGTCTCCTCCAGGCATCCCATCGGCAGGTACTCCGACGACGACCAGGAGCCGGTGCTCGTCACGGCGATCCGGTTCTTCGAGCCGGTCTGCCCGAACGTCACCATCCCGACGTCGTGGAGACCGCGCTCGGCGAGCGTTCCGCCGGCCCAGCGGAACTCCCCACTCCAGGGATTGGCCGCCAGCCACAGGGTCAGGCCGTCCTCCCAGTGCTGATCCTTCGGCAAGCGGTGAGCCAGGTTGGACAACGCGAAGGAGGAGACGTACTCCAACGTGACGGGCCGGTCCCCGGTGTTCTCCACCTCCGTCTCGGCATGCAGCACCGGCACGTCGTCGTGGAGCCGGAACTCGGCGGTGACCCGCAGCGTGCCGGTCTCGTCGGCCATCCTCATGCGCAGGATCCGCGCCTTCCCGCTCTCCTCCTCGTACCCGATGCACCGCAGTGCGCGCGAGGCCGCGCCGTCGACATGGCGCTTGCCGGACGTGCCCAGGCGTCCACTGCCGGTGGTCTGGATCTCGACGAGGGGCAGCGCGCGATGCGCGAGCCGGGCGCAGACCTCGGGCTCACGCTCAGGATCGGGAAGCGTCGCGGCCGCACCGGCGGCAAGCAGCCGCGCAGGACCCGCCGGATCGAGCCGCAGCAGCAGCGAGAGGGCGTCGTTCCCCCAGCGGAGATGAGGTGTGGGCATGAGAGGTGTGCTCCGATGCGAGTCCGAAGATGATCAGATGGTGGCGTAGTAAACGTTTTCTGTCAGGAGGACGCTACGTCCCCTGCTTCCAGGCCTGCAAGAGGTCACGTCCCGTACCCCGCGGAGAATCACCTGCGGATGCTCAGCGGCTCGGCTCGTAGGTGAGTTGCTTGACCGAGTGCGCCCCCGACGGCGTCGAGGGCGCTGGGAGCGACGGTGAGCCACAGCATCGCGTCGACGGTCTGGCCGAGCGGTGCGGTGTCGTACTGAACGTCGAAGTACAGCACGCCCGAGGAACGCAGGCGTTCCAGGCGCCGCTTCACCACGGACTCCGACTGCCCGGTGCCGTTCCGGAGTTCGCTCAGTGTGGCTCGGCCGTCGCGCCTCAGCACCGTGAGCAGGGCCTCGTCGGCCTCATCGAGGGTGACGGGAGCGGCGGCCGGTTCGACGGGCGGCGGGCACAGGGCGGCCTCCTCGTCGGGTTCGAGGGCCCGGTTCTTGTTGAGCCGGCCGAGCGGGCCGCCGTAGAACGTGTGGAGGATGCGGTAGGCGTCGACGGAGGTGATCCGGGGCGTACGTTGCAGGCGCTCGAAGAGAAGTTCGTCGCGGTCCCGCCGGTTGCGCGGCATCATCGCGCACATCACCTCGGTACCGCCGGAAGTCAGGCCGACGTACTTGGTGTCGGGGCGCCGGGCCAGGGCGCCCGCGAGCCGCTCGGCCACGTCGGGGGTGCAGCGCAGGCGGACGATCCAGCTCTCCTGGCCGAGCAGGCTCTCCTCGGTCATGCCCACGACTCGCAGGTTGACGCTGGTGCGCAGTCGGCGGAAGCGCCGGGCGACGGTCGGGTCCGACACTCCGAGGACCTCGGCGATCCGGCTGAACGGTACCCGTCCGTCCAACTGGAGGGCGTGGAGCAGCTTCAGGTCGAGGGTGTCGAGGGGTTGTGGGACTCCAATGACTTTCTCCTGCTCCGAGATACGTGCGGCGAGATGGATAGTGCATGCGGCACGCCCCGGGACGATTCCCGTCCCGGGGCGTGTACGAGCCGCTCGGCGTCAGCTGGAGGGCGCTGCCGCTCGGTGCGGCTCCGCGCCGACCGGTGCGATGGTGCCGGGTTGGCCGGCGGCGTGGCCGCCGGGGGCCGTGGGGCCCTTTCCGGCCGCGCCAGGGGGTGTGCCGCGGTGCCCTCAGCAGGACCAGGCCGACCGCGGCGGCGAGGTGGGTCAGCACGGCGGCGATCACCAGGCACCACTGGAGTCCGTCGAGGAAGGACTCGGACAGGGCGGCCATGGCGCGCCCCCGGTCGGCGTCCAGGTTCAGGCCGGCGTGCTCTCCCTTGCAGCGTGGGGTGCTGCGATCGGCTGACTTCGGCGGCAACCTTCCGCCGGGCCGAACAGCCAGAGCCGGCCAGGGCCGGGAGAAGCCCGGGAATCTGACGCCACAGCCTCGATTTCGCCGGAGAAGTGACGCCATCCGATCGGCCGCAGTCCACTGTCCACACCACTACGAGCCGAAAACATGACGCTATGTGTCAAGTATTGCCTGAAGGATGACAACTCCACCAGCAACGGAGAAAGGATGACACTGCCTTGGTGACCCGTCCTCCAGGCCCGCCCGAGCAGGCCTGGCTCGGAATCGTTTCCGGCGAGCACGCCCGCCACGCCGTCAACCAGGCCATGATCCAGATCAACCATGGCAAGCGACACAACCTGGCCCGTATGCACCGCGGCGACGGCTTCGTCTTCTACTCCCCCACCCAGCGCCGCGGAGGCGCGACTCCTCTGCGTGCGTTCACGGCCCTCGGCGTGATCGCCGACGACGAGCCCTACCAAGCCGACGAGGTGATGAACATGGGCTCCCACGGAATCCTGCGACCCTGGCGGCGCCGCGTCGACTTCCTGTCCGTCCGTCCCCTGGACCTGCGGGACGTCACGTACCAGCTGCGCCTGACCCAGGACCGCCACTGGGGGTACCGACTCCGCCTGGGCTGCATACCGTTGGCGGTCGAGGACTTCCAGGTCCTGTACGGCGCGATGGCCGCCGCGCCGGGCACGCGGCATGCCGACCGGGAGGGCCCCGCAGTGAGGGTTCCGAGGCCCAGCTGGTCGAACCCGCCACTGTTCGGTCCGTAGCCCGGGCCAGCCGCTCCACCTGACGGAGCATCACCTCGTACAGCCCACGGGTTACCGAATCGTGACCTGGCAGGCATGCCTGACCAGCGTTATTCGGCCATGGCCACCACTGACGCAATGGACGAAGTGGCCCGTCGCATACGAAAGGGCGAACCACGAGTCGGCGAAATGTCGCATGCGCCCGCCCGTCGATGGCGTGCCGATCGCCCCTTTGACCCCGAGACAACACTCTCTTTGCCATTGGCTGTTTCCGGGCGCGCCGGACGAGGGAAAAGCACGAAAATGACACTTCACGACCACGCAACCTCCACGCCCCATAACCCGCCAGGCTTTTCAGTACCAAAAAACAGCACAAAAGAAGAAACAGTCGAAATGGGACACCCCTGTCAGAGCGTCCGGGAACCACGGAGATGAGGGCATATGACGAGTCTGTTACCGGCTCAGCAGTGGACCGGATTCCGGATACCGGCCTCTGAGGCCATGTCCCGGGGCCGTCTGACCGAACAGCTCACCCACTGCTCGTTGGGCTTGGTGGTCGCCCCGCCCGGCTTCGGAAAGACCGCGCTGTTGGCTCAGGCGGCGAGGGCGCATCCGGGCCCGGTGACGTGGTATCAGTCCCGGCCCGGTGCCGACCAGCGGGAGTTGCTCACCACGCTCGGATACCCGGCAGACGTGTTGGCGGGTTCCGCCGGACCACCCGGCACGGCCCCACAGCTGCCGCGGCGCCGAGACGCCAGGGACGGCGGAGCCGTCGGGCGACTGGTCGTCATTGATGACATGCACCTGCTCTCGGCGGCCGCACGGGCGCTTGTAGTCCGGCTCGGCCAGCTGGCACCGCCACACCCCCGGGTGCTGATCGGGACGCGCCCCGCCGCCGGGCTGTCGGTGGCCGCGCTGGAGGCGTCGAGCGCGACGGTGGTGAACGCCGACGCGCTGCGTTTTCGCTCCTGGGAGGTCGAGCACCTGTTCCCGCACCTGTACGACACGGCGCTGCGCCCCGGAATCGCGCTGCCCCTGGTCCGGGCCACCGGCGGCAGGGCCGCGACGCTGAGGCTGTTCGCCCGTGCCGTGGCGGCCCGCCCCGGCACGGGACAGGAACGGATCCTGGCCGACGGGATGTTCGGCCGCGAATACCTGGAGCGGGAGGTACTCGCCCCGCTCCCCGACCGTCTCAGACGGTTCCTGACGGAGACCTGTCTGCTGAGCCGGCTCACCGCCGACGCCTGCCACGCGCTGACCGGCCGGGCCGACAGCGCCGAGATGCTGTGGTCCCTGGCCCACGAGCACGGGGTCCTGCGCGCCGACCCGGACGGACGGACGTACGTCGCCGAGCCCCTGCTCCGCGAGTGTCTGCGCGCACGGCTCACCAGCACGCTGACCGACGTCGAACTGGCGCGGCTGCGCGGCCGGGCCGCCGCCTGCGCCGCCGCAGGCGATCATCAGGAACCGCCGCCTTCGGCGGTGCGCCGCCGCCTCGGGTCCGCCGACTGGCCCGACCCGCTGCGCATCGTCGTCGCGGGCGCCCCGGACACCTACCTCGACCGCTCCGCCGGGCGCGTCACCGAGGGCGGTTCCGGCGGCTCCGCCGCCCTCCTCGTCCAGGGCATCGCCGCCGCCCTGACCGGCGACAGGACGGCCGGCACCACCCTGCACCGGGCCTTGGCGGAGGCGACGGACGACGCCCTGGCCGCGCTGTCCGGGCAACTGGTCCGGGTGGCGCTGGCCGTGCTGGCGGGAGGACCGGCCAGGCCGATCCCCTACCCGGAACTCCAGCGGATCGCGTACGACGCCGAACGGCTGGACCTCCTGTGGCTGAGCCGGGCCGCCCGATGTCTGCTGGGCCTGGGGCCGCATCCCGAGGACTCCGGGCAGCCGGTCGTCGTGCTGGACGAGTGCACCCGGCTCGGCGACGCCGAAGGGGCGGCGCTCGCCGCCCTGGCCGTGTGCCTGCGCTCGGTGCGGACGGGGCGCCCCGGCATCGGCGAGTTGGAGGACGTCGTACGGCGGTTCCGGGCGCTGGGCTGGGGCACGCTGGAGGCGTGGGGCCGAGCCGCCCTCGCGGTCGTGGAGGTCGCGCACGACCTGCCGGACGCGGGGCAGCGCGCCGCCCAGGCGGAAGCGTTCGCCCGGTCGGCGGGGGTACCGGGCGCACGAGCGCTGGCCATGGGCGCGATGGCTCTGGCGGCGCCCGATGCGGCGAGCCGGGCCGAGTTGCAGGAGGCCGCCTGGTCGACGGCCCGGTCCGCGCACCTGCCGGAGGCCGGGCTGCGCTCCTGGCTCACCGCGCTCGCGGCGCCCGCCGGCCCGGTCGGGGACGGCGGAGCGGCAACGGGCAGGACCAAAGCCGGCGGATACCACACCGCCGCGTCCGGACGCGTCCTCGCAGCACGGTCGGCGCCGGTCCTGACGGTGCGTTGCCTCGGTGGCTTCGAGTTCACCCTGGCCGGGCGTGAGCACGACTGGGCGAAGCTGCGCCCCAGGGCCCAGGCGGTCCTGCGGCTCCTCGCGGTGCGCGCCGGCCAGGCGGTCCACCGTGACCATCTGATCATCGCGTTCTGGGACGGCGTGACGACCCCGTCCACCCTGCACAACCTCCAGGTGACGGTCTCCAGTCTGCGTTCCTTCCTGGAACCGGAGCGTCCCCGGGGCGGTTCGCGGCTCATCGCGCGACAGGGCGACTCCTACCGGCTGGTGCTGGCGCCCGGTGATGTGAGCGACGTCGCGGCGTTCGAGCGTGCGGTGCGCGAGGGCCGACGGGCCCGGGCGCAGAAGCGGCCGGAGGAGGCGGCGGACGCGTTCCGTATCGCCCTGGACCACTACGCGGGTGAGCTGCTGCCCGAGGACGGGCAGGCCGAGTGGGTGGCCGCCGACCGGGAGCGGCTGCGCCGGGAGGCGGCCAACTCCGCCGTGGCTCTGGCCGAGATACGTCTCGAACGGAACCGGCCCGTGGAGGCCGTGGAGGCCGCCGAACGCTGCCTGGAGATCGACGGGCACCGCGACGCCGCGTGGCGGGTCCTGATCCGAGCGTGCGACGCGGCGGGGCTCGCGGCCGACAGTGCGCGAGCCCGGCGTGGCTACTCGGCGATGCTGGCCTCCCTGGGGATCCCGCCGTCCGGCGGGCTCTCCCATCCGATGTAGCGACGGGCTCCGGGGCGCGCGGCGTCGGGCCGCCTGCTCCGGAGCGCGTCGCGAGCCGGACGCCACCGGGGAGGGGCGACACCGTGACACCCGCGCGTCCCGGGCGGACGTCATCGCAGACCGAAGAACTCGACTTCCACGATCGCCGTGTGCCGGCCCTTCCCCTCGACTCCGTAACTGGACCGGACGATGAACCGCACCGAGCTCACGTTCTTCCCTTCGAGGTCCAGCGTCTGCGGCCCCGGCTTGTCCTCCAGCTTGAGCCGCTTCTTCCGGACCTCACCGCCCGGTCCGCCCAGCTCGACATCGAGGACGGACGGCCTGGCCTGTTTGAGGAACTCGTCCTTGTTGACCGAGACCCCGGTCTGGACGATGACCGTCTTGAGCGTGACGGGCTGTTCGAAGCGCGCCTCCAGATCCTCCCCCGTGCCCGCGCCGGCCGGCGCCGGCGCCCAGTAGGTGTTGTTCGCCCCGTCGAAGGCCAGGTTCGGCCCATGGGCCTCGAGATGACTGGACGCCTCCGCCGCCTTCGGGTTCACGGGGGTGGGTTTGGCCGTACGGTCCCGGACGCTGTCGATGAGGCTGCTCAGGTGGGGCCGGGCGAGGTAGCCACCGCCGAGCAGGACGACCAGCGTGAGGGGGATCGCGAGGCTCGGCCGTCGCCAGGCCCGGGCCGCAGGACGCTGCCCGGCCGCGAGCCGACGCGGCGGACGGCGGCGGAGCCGCCGCAGCAGTCGCGCCCACCACGAGAGCCGCTGCTCTTCCACCATGGACGCGTTGAGCACGGCGCCGCAGCGCAGACAGAGGGTGCGGGTACGGGGGTTGGCGTGCGCGCAGGCCGCACAGATCAGGTCGTGGACCGGGGTCCCGGGGCGGGGCGCGGTGGCGGTGGTGTCCTGCGTGCCCGGCGACGCGGGCACGTCGTCCGGGTCCGCCGACCGCTCACCGGGCCGCCGTACGGTGCCGGAGGCCCCGGGTTCCGCCGGCGTCCGCGGCCGGACCGGCCCCGCCGCGGCGGGGGCGGACGGGCCCGCCGGATGGGCGACGGCCTGCTCCGGCGTGACAGCGGAGGGCTGTGTCGGAGCGGGTGCCGAATTCTCCGTCCGGGGCAGGACGGAAGCGGTCCGGGTGGCCGTCGGCTCCGGCGCGGGACCGGCGGTGGCGGTTCCCTGGACGGACGGCCCGGAACCGGCCGCGTCCGCTGTCACGGGGCCCGGGGCCGCCGGGCCGGACACCGCGGGCTCCGCGACGGCCGCGCGGGACGCCGTTCCCGTGCCCTGGCCGCCGCTCGCGGCGCCGACGCCGCTCTGCTCCCACTCCAGGAAGGTGTTGCAGGACGCGCAGAACGCCGCGCCCTGCGCGTTGTGGTGGCCGCAGTCGGGGCAGACCATCCCGCCCTGGCCGCTCATGACGCGTCCGCGAGGGGCAGCAGTTCCGTGTCGTACCCGACGTGCGCCGGCACCTCACCGGCCACCAGCCGCCGCAGCCGCTCCGCGCCCGCCGCGTCCGGGTCGGCCACCCGCACCCGTACGGTGACCCGGGGCGGAGCACCGGCCGGCCCGGGCAGGGGGCTGCGCGCGGTCTCGGACCACGACGTTGCGCCCGTCTCCTCGATCTCCGCCTCCGCACCGAACTCCAGCCGTACGGCGTCGGCGAGGCCGCCTCTCGTGCCGCGTCTGCGGTGCCGTTCCACCGCCCCGAGAACCGCGGCCCGGCGCTGTCCGGCCGGCTGACCGTCGGACGGGCCCGCGGCCACCCAGTCGCCCATCCACGCCAGGAAGTCCTCCGGGGCGGTGCGCGGGTCGAGATGGGCGGGGAGGTTGTCGATGGTCAGCAGCGTCGGCGCCAGTACGTCGTCCAGCGCCGCGAGGAACCGCTGGATGAAGTCCTCTCCCAGATACACGGCGGGGAGCTGGTAGATGAGTGGGTGAGGCGTGGGCAGTCCCTCGACTGTTCCGCGCATTCAGGCCTCCCGCATTCGGAGTTGGTGCTCGTAGGAAAAGACGAGGGCGTGCGGGTCGAGCACGATCCTGGTGACCGGCTCGGCGCGCTGCCCGGTCAGCGGGTCGGCCGGGAAGAGCCTGACGTCCTCGACGAGGTCGACGCCCGGCACCCGTTGGAGGACGGCGTACACCTCGCCGGCGTGGATCGGCCGCCCGAACGGCCAGCCCTGACCGCTCGGTCCTCCGGTGATCGGATTGAAATAGCCGTACAGGGCGGCCAGCGCCGCGGTGCGGACCGGGTCGGCAGCCGCGCCGCGGGCCGCGAGTACGGACGCCACGACGGTGACACCCTGGTAGTAGGGCGGCTCGACCACCAGCCGGGTGCCGATGGTGCGGCGCTCGTCCAGGTAGTCGGCGAGGCTCCGCAGCGTCTCCCGCGGCGGCACCAGGTCGTCGAAGTGCAGCCGTCCCTGTTCGTCGCTGCGCACGGCCGGCACCAGCAACAGCCGTACGCCGCCCTCCTCGCCCTCGCCCGCGGGTACGCAGGCGACCCGCGCCGCGTCCGGGGCGACCTCCCGCGCCAGCACCTCGTAGTCGCGCGGGACGACCGCCCGGTACAGGGTGCTCAGTGTCATGGGGCCGCGGACCTTGGCGCTCTCCACGGTCTCCCCGTCGACCCCGCCGACGGCGGCCCGCCGGTTCTCGGCCCGCGCGACGAACGGCAGCGAGGTGCGCAGCACCCGCAGAGTCCCCTTGGCGACGTTGCCCGGGCTGCCGCCTCCGGTCCGGTAGGCGCGGATCCGCACCGGGGCGCCCTTGGCCGGCACGGCGCCGTAGTAGCGGATCGTCCCGTCCGGCTCGCGCACGGCCGGACCGAAGTCGATCCGGCCGGAGTTCGGGTCCAGCGTCAGGTGCCGGTCGCCGGGGCCCGAGTGGGCGAAGTCGTCGACGCGCTGCCACTGCGACCAGTCCGAGCCGTCCGCCACCTCCACGACGAACGGCTCGTCGCCGGGGACGACGGGTGGCCGGGCGACATGGAAGGACTGGCCGGGCACGCCCTCGGAGAGCCCGAGGACCTCGTCCGTCACCGTTTCGGCGTGCACGGCCTCGACGGTGGCGCCGATGGTGAATGCCTCGGCCTCACGGATGGTCGGCGACTGCAGATAGGTGGGCTGGTCCGGCTCCGCGGAGACCAGCCGGCAGCGCACCCATCCCGCGGTCTGGCGCGCGATGGTGGATTCCGTGTGGCGGCCCGGCAGGTGCAGGATCACCTGGCCGGGGCGGTTGAAGCCGCCGGTCGTGTCCTCCTCGACGTCACAGCGCGCCCAGGCCGTGCCGTCCCACGCCTCCCAGCGCAGCGGCGGGCGCCGCGGGTCGACGCCGACGCCGTCCACCCGACAGTCCAGCCGCAGCACGACGACCCCGGCCGGGACGGGGTTGGTCAGACCGACGTACAGGGCGTCGCCAGGGGCGGGTTCCGTGTCGAAGCAGGGCACGTCACGGCCGAGGGCGAGTTCCTGCGTACGGTCGTCGGCGCCGCCTCCGGCGGGGCAGGTGGCCAGCCGGGTCAGCCCGCACGGCACGATCGGCAGATCGCGGACGGTGGTGAACACCACCGCCTCCTCGGTCTCGGTGCGCACGGTGGCGACCTCGGTGCCGGCCCTGACCCGGACGGTCTCGGGCTGCGGCGCGGAGAGCCAGAACGTGACGTCCGTGCGGGCGGCGGTGGGCGGGTGCAGCCGGACACCGATCAGGTCGAGGAAGGCCAGGTAGTTCTTCTCCGGCACACGGTTGATCCGGTAGAGGAGCTGGTCGACCATCGTGGCGAACGCCTCGATCAGGGTCACGCCCGGATCGGAGACGTTGTGGTCGCTCCACTCGGGGCACCGCTGCTGGACGAATCGCTTGGCGTCGTCGACGAGTCCCTGGAACTTCCGGTCGTCGAGATTGGGGCTGGGGAGCGTCACGGACCCGTTCCTTCCTCGTGCGCGGGGATCACGTAGAACGGGAACACGAGGTTGCGGGGGTCGTTCGTGCCGCGCACGGTGTAGCTGATGTCGATGTACAGCACGCCGTCCTCCACCGCGTCGAACCGGACGTCGATGCCCACGACCTCGATCCGCGGCTCCCAGCGGTCCAGGGCGAGCCGGATCTCGTAGGCGACCTGGCCCGCGGTGCTCGCGTCGGCGGGGGCGAACACGTAGTCGTGGATGGCGCAGCCGAACTCCGGCCGCATGGGGCGCTCCCCCGGAGAGGTGGCGAGCACGAGCCGGATCGATTCCTCGATCTCCCGCTCGCCGCGTACCAGGGCGATGCTCCCGGTGGCGTCGGTGCGCGGCGGGAAGGCCCAGCCCGCGCCGACGAACTGCTGTCCCATCAGCCGGTCACCCGCCGATCAGGACGGTCGGGCAGCCCGCGACGATCGGGGCCCCGCAGGCGGCGGTGTCACCGATGCGGGCGGCGGGCTTGCCGTTGATCAGGACGGTGGGACACCCCGGCGGAATGATCACGGACGGCGGGTGCACGGCGGGCGGCGGGAAGGCGCACATATGGGTGGTACCGACGGTGGCGGCGGGCATGCCGCCGATGAGGACGGTGGGGGCACCGGGCGGGCCGACCGTCCCCGGGTGGCCGGTGGGATCGCCGACGCGGGCGGCGGGTGGCATGGCGGAGGCTCCTTCTTTCGTCGGCTTGCGGTTCTTCGTCGTGGTCGTCAGTTGATCCGGACCAGGCCCGCGTTGATCGTGCAGGTCGCCCCGCCCTTGATCTCCGTGCGCGCGGTGCCGTTGACCGCGACCTGGCTGCCCTTCACCTCCACTCCCCCGCTCGTCTTGAGCCCGACCTGGCCGCTGCCGCCGTCCACCTGGACGCCGGTCTGCGCGGTCACCTTCACCGACTTGCCGGTCAGTTCGAGGGTGCCGTTGCCCGCGTCCATCAGCGCGCCGTTGCCCGCCTTCACGGTGACCTTGTCCTTGGCGTCGATCTCCACCGTGCCGTCGCTGTGCACGATGATCTTGGTGCCCTTGCGGTCGAGGTCGATGGTGAGCTTGCCGTCGCCGGTGACCACCTTCACGCCCTGCGGTCCGGAGGCGTTGTCGAGCAGTTCCAGCTGGTTGCCGCTGCGGGAGGAGAACGACCGCCGGTTGACGGCGCCGCTGGTCCCGTCGATCAGCTCACCGCTCGCCGTGGACGGTTTGTCCTGCCCGTTGAAGAGAGAGCCGAGTACGTACGGGCGGTCGAGGCGGCCCTGCTCGAACCCGACCAGCACCTCGTCGTTCACCTCCGGGACGAACGCGGAGGTTCCCTTGCCGTCCTTGCCCCCGCCGCCGGAGGTCTGCGCGCAGCGGGCCCAGTCGCTGACGTAGTCGTCGGACAGCCAGGGGAACTTGACCTTGACGCGGCTGAGTTTGTCCGGGTCCTTGGTGTCGGAGACCAGCCCGATGACGACGCCGTCCACCTCGGGGAGCCGGCCCGCCCGGCCCCCGGCGTGCCCGGCCAGCGCCGACAGGGAGCGTTCCTGCTGGCCCGAGACGGTCACCCAGGTCTCGTAGCCGCGCTGGGCGTCGAAGACGTGCCGGGAGGCGGTGACGGTGTACCGGCCCTCGAACGGGGCGCCGACCCCGGACAGCGCGACCGCGCCGCCGGCCCGCACATCGGGATTGCCCTGGATGACCGCCTCCATCTCGGCGAACGACCCGGCGATCCGCTGCGCCAGCGCCTTGGCGACCTGCTCGACGCGGGCCTGCGCGCCGTAGGTGTTGTCGGTGACGAGGTAGTCGGCCTTGCCGAAGGGGCGCGCCGCGTCCGCCGGGGCGATGCCCAGCTGGACGGTGTCCGCCTTGCCCGCCTCCGCCGTGCCGACCAGGGCCCGCTTGGTCTTGGGGTCCCAGCCGCGCACCTGGACCTGGGAGACCTGCTCGGCGGCGGTCACCCCGGCGCGGCAGCGCACCAGGTTCTTCCCGAGTTCGAGGACGAGCGGGTCACGGTCGGCGCGGGCCGCGGAGCCGGGCGCCCCGGACGCCGCGGTGGGCCTGGTGACATGCAGGGCGCCGTCGATCACATAGGCCTGTGCTCCGGCGTCCTCGGCCAGGTCGCGGACGAACTCCCAGTCGGAGACGTTCGCCTGGGCGACGTGTTCGAGGACCGGCCCCGAGACGTCGATCGTCCCCGTGCCGAGCCCGGCGCGCTGGGCGACGCGGCGGCAGATGTCCGCGACCGTCATGTTCTGGTAGGCGGCGACCTTACGGCCCCGGAAGAGCCGGTGCGCCTTGTCCATCCCGCGGATCACGGTGAACGTGCCGGTCTCGTCGAAGTCCAGCTCGAGCGCGGTCACCTCACCCTTGAGCAGCGGTTTCGGCGAGCCGCCCGCGCCGGACGAGGCCAGCAGCCGCGCCTCGGAGCCGATCTTGATACCGGCCTTGTCGAGCAGCACCCGGCTGGGGTCGCGGAACCGCAGGACGAACGTGTCGGGCAGGGTGCGGCTGTCGTCGACGTAGCCGTCCACCAGGGTGTTGGCGAGGTCGGCGGGGAGCCTGGTCCCGCCGACCTCCATGACCAGGATCTTGGCGACGGTGTCATGGGCCATCAGACGTCCCTCCGGCCGCCGGACGCCCCGGCCCCGTACCCGGCGGGCTCCGCCGTCCCGCCCGGCACCGTGTCCAGTTCGTCGGCCGAGGGGAGCAGCAGTTCCCGCCCCTCGGCCAGCCGCATCGGATCGTCGATGCCGTTGGCCTCGGCGATGGCCCGCCAGGCCCCCGCGTCGCCGTACTCGGCCCAGGCGAGGCCCTGCAGCGTGTCGCCCGCGCGAAGCCGGTGGACCCGGCGGGCGGTGAGCGCCCCCGAGGTCGGGTTCTGGCCGGCCGTCTCCCCGCTGATCTCCTCCATCGTCACCTGGCACACCGCGCGGATCGGCACCCCGGACGTGGTGAACAGCGTGTACTTGACCTGCACCTGGCTGACGTAGCCGGGGAAGCCGGTGATGCCGCCCCAGTGGAAGACCACCCAGGGCGGCGACGACCGCTGCGCCTGCCGGGTCTCGTTGGTCGGCACGCAGCAGGCGAACAGGCTCTCCACGGCCTTCACGACACTGGTGTCCTGGGTGTCGCTCGCGTCGAAGAACATCTCGACGGTGAGCTTGCTGGGCTGCGGCCCCTGGTACTCCGGCGGGCCCGCGCTCTTGGCGCCCTTGGCGGGGGTACGTTTCCAGGACGCCGACTTGCCCAGGCTGAGTTCCTTGGGATTGAACTGGAAGTCGATCCGGCCGCAGGGTCCACCGGGGGTGAGGCTGCCGCCCGAGGGCGGGGTGCGCAGTTCGAGGTAGGCGTGCTCCAGCTTGGGCCGCGCGTTGCCGCCCGCGGCCGACGCCGACTTCCCGCCGCCTGCCGCGCTGAACGCCACGGGCCCGCTCATGCTCCGGGCTCCATCGTGAACCCGTGGTGCGCGATCTCGATGGTCTCCGTGGCGACCTTGGGCGACTCGGGATTGAACGACGGCCCGGTCCAGCGCACCGGCACCACCTCCAGCAGGCCCCAGCGGGCGACCATGATGTCGTCGCCGGTACGCGCCTCGATGTGCGCGGTCTTGCGGGCGAACCCGGTGGTCATGCTGGCGAACCACTTGGCCACCTTCTGGGTGTCCTTGGTCAGCGGCCGGGAGAGCTTGACGTTGGGGTACTTCAGGCGCGTCGGCAACTGCCAGACGTGGCCGTTGTTGCCGCCCTCCTCGCGGGGTTCGAGCACCACCTCGCAGCCCAGCCCCTCGCAGGTGTTGAACGACCCCAGCTCGATCCCGTCGATCGTGACGACGAAGCAGACCGTGACCGCCGGGTCCTGGGTCGTGGACATCGGATGCCCTGCCTTTCTGTCGGTGCCGGTGCTCTGTCAATGCCGGGTGTGGAGCAGGGTCCCGGCGCGTTCACGTTCGATGCGCAGCTCCGCCCTGAGCAGCCTGCTGAGGGGGGCCACCAGGGCTCGGACGAGTTCGTCCGTGACCTTGAGGGCGCCGGTCCCGCCTGTCTTCGCCGGGGTGGCGGCCGAGGCCGGGGAGCCGTCGGCGACGGCCGGTGGTGCCGTGGCGTCGGACGGCTCGGGCTGCGCCGACGGGTCGGTGGGCGCGTCGGTGGGCGGCGGGCCGTCCTCGGCGCGTTGCACGGAGGGCGCGGTGAACTCCACGGAGCCGTCCGGCATCCACCGGGCCACCCCGGCGGCGACCGCCGCGGCCCCCGCGCTGACGCCGGGCGACGCACTGGAGACCGACGGCGCCTGTCCCCGAAGGGGTGGGGACAGGGGCGCCGTCGGGGCAGAGTGGCTCACGGCCGGCGGAGCGACGCCGGGCACCGTCTCGAGCCGCTGCAGCGGGACCGCGGGGCCTAGAGGGCCCGGGCCTTGAAACGCCCGGGGGGACGAGTGGGGGGCGAGATCGGGGAGTACGGCACCGGCGCTTGAGCCGCCGGGGAATCCTGGGGGCCCGGGGAGGTCGGAGACGCCGGGGAGGGCGGGGAGGGCGGGAACGCCTGGAACGCCGGGGAGCCCGGAGACACCGGAGGCAGCGGGAAATCCGGAGACACCGGGAAGGCCGGGGAGTCCGGAAAGGCCGGGAAGCCCAGAGACTCCGGGGCGGCCGGTGTCGCCGTAGGACCAGGCGGGCGGGGCGCCGTCGGCGAGGGCCGCCGGACCGCCACCCACCGCCCGCTGTGCGACGCCACCCGCGTGGCCGGAGGCGGCGCCGGGGTACGCGCTGCCGCCGCCGGTCGCGGTATGTCCACTGCGAGGGCCGCCGTGGTCGCCGTAGCCGCCGGAGCTGTCGGATACGGCGTCGGTGGGCCCGGCACTGCCTCCGGACCGGCCGGCCCCCGGGGCGTACGACCCGCCCCCGACCGGCTCCCATCGGACCGGGACCGCGTCGGGAGGCTCGGATGCGACCGGCGCCTCGGCGGACCGTGCCGGTTCCGGCACCGTGTAGAGAGGCAGCGACCGCTGTGCCACCAGCGGGAACACGGGTCCGGCACCCCGGGTCACCGACCCGGCACCGCCCCCCGCCTCGGGCACCGTGCCGGGAAGCGTGGCCTCGTCCACGGCGTCCAGCCGCCGCATCGGCATGGGCGTCGAGGCCGTCACCATCTCTCCCGGGCCGGGCGCCTCGAGCACCACCGTGTCACTCACCACGAGCGGTTCGGCGTCACCGAGCAGCGGTGCCGGGTCGGCCTCCGCTTGCACGGGCGTCGCATCGGTCGAGGGGGCTGCGGGCGTCGCGTCGGTCGACGGGGGTACGGGCGTCGCATCCGTCGACGGGGGTGCGGGGGACGGGCCGCCGGGAACGTCGAGTCGCTGCACCGCGAGCGGCCCCGGCGACGCGGCGGCGGGTCCAGAGACGGGTCCGGAGACGGCATCCGATACTGGACCTGGACCTGGACCGGTGCCCGAGCCTCGGCCGGCTCCCCTTGCGGGCATCGGGCCGACTTCCACCGCACCGGCACCGGCACCGGTCGCCGTCTCCGGCGAGAGCCCTGTGCCGAGGTCCACCGGGTCCGTGGTCAGTGGTGGCGTGTCGCCGAGCAGCGGCGCGGTGCCCTCGCCGTCGGGCGACGGCACCCCGAACTCAACCGGGCCTGCCGCTAGTTCCTGCACCGGCGGCTCTTCCGGAGCGTGCGGGACGCGCAGTTCCTCCGGGACCGCCGGTGTCTCCGGAACCTCCACGGCTCGGGAGACGTGCGCGACGGAGGAGACGGAAGGGGGCACGGCAGAGTCTGCCGACGGCGCCACCGGACCCGGCAGCGGCAGGGCGGTGGGCGGCAGCGCGGCGAGCGGCTCGCCGAGACCCCGATGACGCGGACGCGACGGGACCGCGACGTCACGCTGCACAACGGGCTGCACGGAGGGCTGTACGGCAGGCCCGGCGCCGTCCCCGCCGCCGATGAGCGGAGCGGTGGGGGCGGCGTCCGGACTCGGGGCGGCGGGCGTACCGGTGCGCGGCGTGGCGAGTGGGAGCGGGGCCGTGTCCCGTACTGCCCTCGGCAGGTCGGCGACCGGCGCTTCGGTTCGCTGGACGACACCGCCCTCCTCGTCCTGCCCGGCAGGCGGGCCGGGCGTGGCGAGCAGCTCGGCGACGGGCTCGTCCGGGGTGCCCGGGGCCAGGGGGCCGGGGTCCGCGTCCGGCTCGGACGGAGGGAGCGCCGTGAGTTCCCGCGCCGGTACGTCCGGTGGCTCCGCGACGACCAAGGGGCGGGTGGCGGGCGCGGGAGCTGCCGGGAGGGACCGTACCCGCATGACCGTCACCGGGGCGGGCGATGCCATGTCCGGCTCCGCCCCGGTCGACGGAACAGTCGCCCGCTGGAGCGGCACCAGGGGAAGCGGCGCCGGTATCACCGCCCGTACGCCGTCCGGAACCGACGAGCCACGGCCCGCGCCCCAGTTCGGGTCCGGGTGCTGTGCCGTGACCGGGGCCGTGCCCGGGGCCGGGGACACCGACCGGGAGACGATGGGGTCACCGGCCGCCGCCACACCGGGCTCGTCCGCCCACGCCTGCACGGGATCCTGCGCGCCCCGAGAGACGCCGGAGGCATGCGCCTCCGGCCGAACGCCCGTCCGCTGCACCGGCATCATGGGTTCCGCGAGTCCGTGGCCGACGCCGGACGGCGCCTGCGGGCTGACGAGATGGCCGAGCGGTCCGGTGACGGTGGGGTCCTGCCAGGTACCCAGCCGCCCGCCGAACCGGCGGGGGTCGGTGAGCAGCCCCATGGGCGCGCTCAGGGTCCGTTGCACGGGTGGCGTCGACCGCCACCCGGCCGTGACCTGCGCGTACGTCGCCCCGTCCGCCCCGTCCGGTCCGGGTGGCGTGGTCCCGGCGTCGGCGCGCGCCGGCGTCCCGGGCTCCGTGGCGCCCCGCGAGCCTTCACCGTTCCTCGTCAGCCAGGACAGCAGTCCCATCTCGGTGTCCTCTCACCGCCCGTTGAGACGGGCGATCTGCTCGACGTACCGCTGCCGTTCGGGGTGTTCCAGATCGAGCAGCTCTTCGAGCGGCCAGTGGAAGTGATAGGCCAGGTACGCGATCTCCTCGTAGAGGCGGTCGACCGCGTACGTCACGATTCCCCCAGGCGGCCCCCGGCGAGGTCCACGGCGAAGTGTTCCTGGCAGGAAGGGCAGGTGACCGCGGCGCGGGTGTGGCCCTCCGCGTTGATCCGCCGGTAGAAGTCCTGGAGGAAGGCGAGGTCCGAGGCGAACAGGTCTTCGATGATGCCCGCGTGCACGTCCTCGACGGTGCCGATCCGGGTGATCACCCGGGCGATCAGGACCACCGACAGGTACGCGGAGTTCTCCCGCACCCGGTCGTCCCGCAGCGGGATGAGCTCGTCCCGCGCGGTGGCCAGCCGCATCACACCGTGCCGGTGGACGGTGCCGGAATCGTCCACGTATCCCCGGGGCAGTTCGAAGGGGAACTCGGTGCGGAGCCGCTCAGGCCCCGCACCACTCACGCTCTCGCGCTGTCCCCCCGTGTGGTTCTGCTCCGGTGCGCCCGGGGACGGCTGCGCCGCCTGCCGCACCGGAGCGGGCGTTCCCCTGCGCATCACTCAACTTCCATGCTCTCGTAAGTGATCGCGAGCTTCTCCGTGAGGACCGAGGTGTCGCCCGCCTTGAGGGTGCCGATCTCCAGCGACTTCGGCCAGGCGTTGATCAACTGGTAGCGCTTGATCGCCATGCCCTCGTAGTCGTAGACGATGATCGCGCCGTTCTTGCGGGCGTCGCCCATCTTCCCGAACCGGGACGACTTGATCCACGCCTCGAAGCTGTTGTCCTCGGTCAGACCGCGGGTGACGGTGACCTCGCCGGCCTTGGGCCGGCCCGGCAGCTTCTTGACGGCGTACTTTCCGTCGGTGGTGTTCTGCTTGAGCTCGATGACGTCCTGTTCCATCTTCAAGCCGCTGACCTCGGTGATCTGCTTGATCACCACGCCGTCGAACTCCAGCCCGAAGGAGTGGCCGACAGAGCTGTCAAGTTCGGGGAGTGCCATCCCAGCCTCCAAAGCTCAACTCGTGAACTCAACTCGTGTGGGGAGCGGCGGTCTTCCACCGCCCCGGGACCGACCTGCGCCGATCTGCGGGCGGCCCACTGCCTTCGGGCCATGACCCGCCTGCCGTTCTGCGGCGGTGTGACTACTCGTCGACCGATCCCGTGCCGCCCGACAGCTGTGCCAGCCGGAACACCACGAACTCCGCGGGCTT
Source organism: Streptomyces sp. NPDC096132 (assembly GCF_044763345.1). Lineage (NCBI taxonomy): Bacteria > Bacillati > Actinomycetota > Actinomycetes > Kitasatosporales > Streptomycetaceae > Streptomyces > Streptomyces sp. NPDC096132. The sequence goes on along the minus strand of NZ_JBIWGA010000011.1, from coordinate 175,683 downwards.
GACCGGAGCGACCCCGACCTCGCAGATGACCTGGCCGGCGTCGATGCTCTCGGCGGGGTTGGTCTCCCGGTCGCACTTGACGTAGAACGCCTCGTCCGGGGTCAGCCCGAACAACGCGCCCTTGCGCCACTCGTTGACCAGGAACGCCGAGATGGTGCGTCGGATACGCGCCCACAGGGCGTCGTCGTTCGGTTCGAACACGACCCACTGCGTACCCGTCAGGATCGACTCCTCCAGGTAGTTGAAGAGCCGGCGTACGTTCAGATAGCGCCAGGCCGGGTCGGAGGAGAGGGTGCGGGCACCCCACACCCGGATCCCGCGGCCCGGGAAGGAGCGGACGCAGTTGACGCCGATCGGGTTCAGCAGGTCGTGCTCGCCCTTGGTGATCTGCGTCTGGAGACCGACCGCGCCCCGCAGGACCTCGTTCGCCGGCGCCTTGTGCACACCGCGCGACTCGTCGTTGCGCGCCCACACCCCGGCTATGTGTCCGCTCGGCGGGACGAAGGAGTTGCGGCCGACCGACGGGTCGAAGACCTTGATCCACGGGTAGTAGAGCGTCGCGAACTTCGAGTCGAAGCCGGTCGTGTCCATCCGCCAGTTCTTGATCTGCTGCGGCGACAGCCCGGGGGGAGCGTCCAGGATGGCGACCCGGTCGCCCATCAACTCGCAGTGGGCGATCAGGGCCTGCTGCACGGAGATGACGGTCTCGGCGTCGATGATGCCGCGCTGGTGGGCGCTCATCAGGTCGGGCACGGCCACCATCGTGATCTCGTCGATGGCCTCGAGACCGCCGAAGCCCGTCCGCTCGTCCGCGTCGCCGATGTAGTGGTCGGCCGACACCGCGACCGTGCCGGACCCGGCCGGGGCGGGGGCCGTGCCGGACTTGGCGGCGAGGACGACCGTACCGGTGTCGGGCTTGGTCGACGCGGCGGCCCGGCTGACCTCCTCCAGGACGATGAGCTGCGACTTCTCCTTGACCTTGGTGACGACGTTGTCCTTGCCGCGGCGGGTGGACACCGAGGGGTAGGTCTCCTTCTCCTCCCCGTCCACCTTGACCACCAGCTTGAACGCCTCGTTCGGCGGCGCCTCGCCGTCCGCCCCGCCGACCTCGACGGTGATCTCACCGGTGACGCCCGGCAGGGCGCGGACCCGGAATCCGCCGAGCAGCGCCTCGGCGGCGGACGCCCCGTCCGCCGTCGCGCCGGCGGTCCCGTTCGGGAGCTCTCCCGCGACGCCGTTCCCGCCGTCTCCGATCCGGACGACGTAGCAGTTCCCGCCCCCGTTGGCGAAGTACCCGTACACGGCGGACGCCAGGTAGGAACCCTCGACGAAGTCGCCGAAGACACCCACGTACTGGCTCCAGTTGGTGACGAGCGTCGGCTCGTTCAGGGGCCCTTGCGGGGCGAAGCCGAGAAACGCGGCGACCGAGGTGCCCACTCCCTCGATCGGTCGCGCCCCGGCCTCCACTTCTTCGACGTAGATGCCCGGGGACAGATACGACGGCATATCAACTCCTCCTTGACCTGCGGCCGAACCAGATTCTGACTCCGGCCGCGATCACCTGGAACGTGTCGTCGTCCGCGGCGCGGTGCACAGCCCACTGCCCGATCAGGCACGTCGTCCTTCCCCCGGCCGTACCCACCCTTCTCGTGTACGAGTGGCCACGAACCCGAACACTTGCAGCCATGAAGGCAGCGCCGGACAAAAAGACCAGCGCGAGGACCAACGCGAAGGCCAACGCGAAAACCAGCGCGGCGCCGGCGGTCCCGGCAGCCCCTGCCACGGTCCAGGCCCGGTCCACGGCCGAGGAATCCACCTCACCCACCACGGCGACCGGGCCGGAGACCGCCCCTCCGACGGGCCTCACCCCGCAGCAGTTGCGTCTGCTGCAGGCGGGGGTGGGGAACACTGCGGTGGCCCGGCTGGTCGTGCAACGCCAGGCCGCGGCCGCGCCTCCCACGGACGCCCCGGCTCCGCCGGTCAAACCGCCGCCGTCCGCGTCGCCCGCCTTCCAGGATCTGAAGTCCGAGGTGCGGGCGAAGAAGACCGCGGCCTCCCGGCACGCCCCCGCCGCCACGGAGTCGAAGGCCGCGCAGGACGCCGCCGTGGCCCCGCCGGACGACAAGCAGGCCCAGGGCAAGGCGGCTCAGGCCGAGAAGATGAACGCCGCCAAACCCGGCACGTTCGACAAGGCCGCCTTCATCGCCGCCGTCAACCAGGCCATCGCGGCCCAGGCGCCGAAGAACCTCGACGAGGCCGACAACTTCTCCGGGTCCGGCAAGGCGGAGGCCGTCAAGGGCCAGGTCAGCGGCCAGGTCAGTCAGGGCAAGGCCGCCTCCGCCAAGGAGATCGACTCCACCACCAAGGCAGCCCCGGACCTGTCCAAGGCCCAGGACAAGCCGGTCACCCCGCTCACCCCCGACGCTCCCCCGCCCGTCCTCGGCGCCCCGAACCCGGCAGGCTCCGTGCCTGCCAGGCAACCCGACACGGTCACCGACTTCTCCGGCGGCCCCGCTCAGGTCAACCAGCAGATGGCCGACGCCGAGGTGACGGAGGACCAGCTCGCCAAGAGCAACGAGCCCCAGTTCACCGACGCCCTCAGCGCCAAGAAGGAGGGCGAGAAGCACTCCGCCGCGGCGCCGGGGCAGGCCCGCGGCGCCGAGGCCAAGCAACTGGCCGCCGCCAAGCAGGGCGCGGCGGCCGCCGGCGCCCAGGCCATGACCGGCCTGGCCGCCACCCGGACCGCCACCGGCAAGCAGGTCGACGGCGGCAAGAGCGCCACCAAGTCAGCCGACGAACGCAAACGGGCAGAGGTCACCGCCCGTCTCCAGAAGGTCTTCGACGCCACCAAGACCGACGTCGAGAAGACCCTGTCGGGCCTCGACAAACTCGTCGACGACAAGTTCACCGCCGGCGAGAAGGCCGCGCGGGACGCGTTCACGGCGGATCACAAACGCCGGATGGACGCCTACAAGGACAAGCGGTACTCCGGCTGGACCGGCAAGCTCAAATGGGTCAAGGACAAGTTCGCGGGCATGCCGGAGGAGGCCAACCAGCTCTTCCAGGAGTCGCGCAAGCTCTACGTCGCCCAGATGCAGCAGGTCATCTCGTCCATCGCCGATGTCGTCGGCACCGAACTCGGCAAGGCGAAAGACCGCATCGCGCGCGGCCGGGCCGAACTCAAGGCCGAGGTCGACAAGCTTCCCGCCGACCTGAAGAAGTTCGGCCAGGACGCCGCCAAGGACTTCACGGAGAAGTTCGACGGGCTGGAAGCCGACGTCAACGCGAAATCGGATCAACTGGTCCAGGATCTCGCCCAGAAGTACACCCAGGCGCTGAACGCGGTCGACGACGAGATCAAGAAGCTCCAGGAGGAGAACAAGGGCCTCATCGCCAAGGCCAAGGACGCGGTCGTCGGTGTCATCCAGACCATCATCGAGCTGAAGAACATGCTGCTCGGTGTCCTGGCGAAGGCCGCCACGGCGGTCATGAACATCATCAAGGACCCCATCGGGTTCCTGCGCAACCTGGTCACCGCGGTCGGCGCGGGTCTGAAGCAGTTCATGGGCAACATCGCCGACCACTTGAAGAAGGGTCTGATCTCCTGGCTGCTGGGCACCGCGGTCAGCGCGGGCCTGAACCTCCCCGCCAAGTTCGACCTCAAGGGCATCATCCAGCTCATCGCCGGCATGTTGGGGCTGACCTGGGCCAACATCCGCGCCCGCATCACCCGCAAGGGCGTCCCCGACCGGGCGGTCACCGCGGCCGAACAGTCCGTCCCCGTCGCGCAGGCTCTCCAGAAGGAGGGCCCGGCAGGCGCGGTGGACCACATCAAGGCCTCCGTCGGCGACCTGAAGTCGACGATCCTCCAGAAACTGACGTCCTACCTGATCCCCACCGTCATCGTCGCCGGCATCACCTGGATCATCTCCCTCCTCAACCCGGCCTCCGCCTTCGTCCGCGCCGTCAAGGGCATCATCGACATCGTCACCTTCGTCGTGACCCAGGGCGCCCAGATCATCCAGTTCGTCAACTCGATCCTGGACGCGGTCATCGCCATCGCAAGCGGCGGCGGAGGCGGCGTCCCCGCCCTCATCGAGGGCGCCCTCGCCGCCTCCATCCCGGTCCTCATCGGCTTCCTCGCCGCCCTCCTGGGCGTCGGCAACCTGGCCAACAAGGTCAAACAGGTCTTCCACGCGGTCGCCAAGCCGGTCAACAAGGCGATCGACAAGATCGTGGACTTCATCGCGAAAACAGCGAAGAAGCTCTGGGCAAAACTGAAGGGCAAATCCAGCAAGGACAAGGCGCGCGAAACCGGAAAGCCAGGCGAAAGCAAGGATGTCGAGGTACCCAGGCGGCTGGTCGAACCGGCTGAGCTCACCATCGGCCAGGTCAGTCCCGAACTCGCCAAGGAGATCGAGCAGGCGCCCGACGGGCAGGCCATCCACCAGAACGGCGGCGACCCGAAACAGGTCACCAAGGCCCTGCTGACCCAGCATGGTGACGCCGCATACGACAAGACCAGCGGCACACTCACCCTGCCCGGACTTTCCGGTGGCAGCGCCGGTTCCCTCTCCGCGCTCGGCTCACAGCTCGCCGGCCAGACCGGTGTCTCGAAGGTGACACTGGAAAAGCAGGGCGCGAAGGCCGAGATCTGGGGACACATCAACCCGCGGGTGCGACTGGCCAAAATCGCCGGTCTGCCGACGGATGAGGCGATCCTGCGCATAGCGGTGACGCAGGTCGGCATTGTGCAGTTCCTCAAGAACATGGCCTCTGGCACTCCTATGACGGTTACTCAGGGCACGGTGACCGGCTCGATCGGCATGCCGCAACTCGAGGCGGCGTGGACGAAACAGGAGAACGTCGACTTCCTGAAGAACAGGTTCCGTGGAGCGATGAAGGGCCATCATGAATGGCTGCCGAGTGACTACATTCTTGAGGTGACCCAGCGCGCGTCCAGAGATCTCGTCGAAGGCCCGAAGTGGATAGACCTGCAGCACCAACTCCGCACGGAGACGTTCCGGGTTGTGTACAGTCCCGCGTTGGCGGCACCTTTGATCGTCCAGTACAAGCGTGCCGGAGACACCACGGCGCGCCCGTACAGCGTCCCGCACGGGCACGTCGGGGCGGTCTACTACCCGAGGCGGTCGGGCCAGGAGAAGACCGAGGGATCGTCCACGTTCCACAACGAACTCCGCACCGCGTTCACCGGGGCGACCACCGTCAAGGGGGCCGCGCAGGCAGCACACGCGGTCGCGACCAGATGGGTCTGGGACGGATCGGCCATGTCGCCGGACATCCACCCTCTGTGCGTGGACAAGAATGGCAACCGCGTGACGGCCGCCGGCCAGGCCGCCCACGTGGCTGATATCGCAGCGCTCTTCCGCAAGTTCGTCTGACGGGTAGGAAGACATGAACGATTTCGACTACGAGCGACACCTCGTCAAGGGCGATGCCGACACCGCCCGCTCCTGGGTTGAGTCTTCCGCCCTGCCCGAGGACCAGAAGGCCGACCTGCTGCGGTTCGTCGCGAACTTCCCCTCACTCACGTTCGTCAAGGAAGACGACGCCGTCTTCGACCATTACGCCGAAACGGACGGGGTGACGCTTCCCCCATGGCTGCGTGAGGTGCGATCGACACTCGCGTTCGTGGATCCACCGGCGCTGCTCCAGGTCGACGACTTCCAGTGGTACAACTCGCCGCGATCCGATGACGTGGAAGACATCTGGTACGACCTGCGATTCGGGTACCACGGTGAGGAACAGCGCGCACTCTTCTCGGACGACGCCCGCATCTATCGGATCGGAGGGTCGTGGGACGGCGAGGGGTGCTATCTGGGGGTCGATCTCCTGAATCCGGAGGACCAGCGGATCTTCGACTTCTCCGGCGCCGATCTGCGCGACAACAAGCTCGCCGGACGGCCGGTGCGCGGTTCTCTGTACCCCGTTTTCGGCTCCTACGCCGAGTTCCTCGCGCACATCGCCGAGTTGCGGCCCCTGGACGACGCCACCGAGGACGAGTGACGCCTCGGCCGATGAGGCGTGCCGTTCGGTGGTTCGGTCGGTTCACAGGACCAGCAGATCGACGTACGGCCCGAATTCGCTGGCCAGCGTCAGGCGGCCCAGTTTCTGGTATTCGCGTTGGATGGCGTGGATCAGTTGGCGCATGGTCAGGGGTGAGCCCGCCTCGGCGGTGAGGTAGGCGGCGGTGACGGCGATGGAGCGGATGTTGCCGCCGGCGAGTTCGAAGGAGTGGGCGCAGAAGGGGAGGTCGAGGTCGTCGGCGCCGGGGAGGAGGGGGGCCAGGCAGCGGTGCCAGAGGGCGAGGCGCTCGGTGGGGTCGGGGACGGGGAAGTCGATGACGAGGTCGAGGCGGCGGGTGAAGGCGTCGTCGAGGTTGGCGCGGAGGTTGGTGGCGAGGATGGCGAGGCCGTCGAAGGACTCCATGCGTTGGAGGAGGTAGGCGCTCTCGACGTTGGCGTAGCGGTCGTGGGCGTCCTTGACCTCGGAGCGCTTGCCGAAGATCGCGTCGGCCTCGTCGAAGAGGAGGACGCCGTTCACCCCGGCCGCTTCGGAGAAGATGCGCTCGAGGTTCTTCTCCGTCTCGCCGACGTATTTGTCGATGACGGTGGAGAGGTCGACTGTGTAGAGGTCCAGGCCCAGGTCCGCGGCGATGACCTCCGCCGACATGGTCTTGCCGGTACCGGAGTCGCCCGCGAACAGGGCGACCACGCCCCGGCCTCGGGCGCCGCCGGGGCGCATCCCCCATTCGCCGAGGACGCGGTCGCGGTGGCGGGCGCGAGCGGTGAGTTCTCGGAGCTGGGAGAGGGTGTCGAGGGGCAGGACGAGGTCGTCCCAGCCGACGGCGGGTTCGATGCGGCGGGCGAGGAGGTCGAGTCCGGCGGAGTTCTGGGCCCGGGCGCCGCGGCGTATGTGCTCGGGGCGCAGCTCTCCGTCGTCGAGGAGCGCGTTCTGGGCGGCGCTTCGGGCTGCCAGGGTGATCTGTTCGGGGGTGAGGAGGAAGGGAGCCAGGAGGTTCGGGATGTCGAGGGCAGCGGGCACGGCGGTGCCGTACGCGGCCTGCCACAGCGCGGCTCGCGCGGTCGGCTCGACGCGCGGGGCGCGCAGCAGCAAGGGGGGACGGGTGGACCAGGCGGCGTCCCACGGGACGCGGCCGACGAGGACGACGGGGACGGGCGCGTCCGTCAACTGCCGTAGCAGCACGGCCCGTTCACGGTCCCGGTCCAGGGCGTCGACCGACGCGCAGACCAGGCCGGCGCCGGTCAGGCGGGCCTCGCGTACGGCGGTGCGCACGGCGTCCGCGGGGGCCGGGTCGCGGGCGAGGCGGGCCAGGTCCAGGGCGAGGGCGGGGCGCCCGGCCCGGGCGAGAGCGGTCGCGGCGAGGGCCGGGCCCGCGCCGCCCTGGTCCTCACGCAGGTAGGCCAGGGGGACCTCGGCCGCGAGGGCCCGGGCGAGCGGGGCGGCGTCGCCCGCGCCGGGCACGGGCGAGGCCGGGGTCAGCAGGTCGGCGACCCTGGGGTCGGGGGTGTCGTCGCCGAGCAGGTGGGCGGTGACCCGGTCCGGTACGCGCAGGGCGCGCCCGAGGAACGGGCGGTCCGGGTCCTCGACGATCAGCAGGCCGCCGGAGAGCAGGGGCGCGGTGGCGCCGAGGCGGGCGCGGGCGGAGGCGTCCGCCGGGGACAGCCCGCACAGCGTCAGGGCCAGGCCGATGGAGGGGCGGCGCCGGGTGACGTCGTCGTTGAGATAGCCGTAGAACGACTCGAACCGGGCGTCCAGGTCGGGCAGGAGGGCGATGAGCAGGATCTCGACGTCGAGGTCGGTCAGGCCCAGGCCGGCCGTGAGGCGGCGCAGGCTGGTGGGCGGGTCGGCGGTGTCGGCCCGCGCCTCGGCCTCGGCGTGGCGCGCGGCGTCCGTACGGTCGGGGGCCGCGGGGCGGGGCGGCGCGTGGAGGAGGCGGTCGACGGCGTCGTCGGTGAGGTAGAGACCCCGGAAGGCGTCGTCGGGGTTGGGGTCGGTCTGCCTGCGGGCGGCGACCGCGCGGCGTACGCGTTCCTCGACGAGGACCACCCGGTCCAACAGGTGGCGAAGGCTGGGGTTCTCGGCGATGGGATGCTCCTCGCTCCGCTCGGTCTGGACGCAGGATGGGTACCGCGGATCGTGCGTGGCCGGCCGCGTGGTCCTACACGCCCCTCACGGAACGCAGTGCCGCGCCGGACCCTCGGCATGACCGCGAGCGCGGCACTCGCGGGCCGGCGCCGGGCCCCCGCGCGAACACGCCGGCACCGCGCCGCCCGCGGGCAACCCGCCACCGACTCGTCCGCCGCCACACCCCGCACCAGGTCCCGGCAGGCGCCCTGCCCACCCAGGCCTCCACCAGCCCGCGCTCACTCGCGAACACGCCGATACCGCGCCGACCGCAGGCACCCGCCACCGACTCGTCCGTGCCCGCCCCGCACCAGGTCCCGGCGGACGCCCTGCCCACCCGAGCTTCCACCAGCCCGCGCTCACTCGCGAACACGCCGGTACCGCGTCGGCCGTGGGCGGCGCGGTGGCGACTCGTCCGCTGGGGCGGCTGCCCGTGGGCCGGTGGGGCCCTGGTCGGTGTGACGGGTGTCCTCCAAGCCGAGCCGCAGGCCGCCCTCCTCGGTGACCGGGGGCGCCGCCGGAACGGTTCCCGTGCCGACGAGGGGGACGCTGACCACGAGGTCGAGGGAGGGCTTCAGCTCACCGCCGAGCGCGCTCCACACATCGGAGAACGACCGGTCCTCGGGGGGCGGCAGCGCGATCGTCATCGGCACCGACAACGGAAGCGCGGCCAGGGAGCCGGTCATGTGTTCGGTGGGCATGGCATCGCTGTCCAGCAGGCACAGCAGGAGGGACGACAGCAGGCGGTGTTCGTCCTCGGGGCGCCGGGTCCAGGCGGTGATCAGGTAGGACAGTTTGAAGTACCGGGGCGGGCGGTGCCGGGCGACGACGGTGCCGCGCGCGTCGTATTCGTTGGAGAGACCGCGGGAGCGGCGGCGCATGTCCTCCCGGATGTCGTAGAGGTACAGATTGACGGTGGGGGCGTTGACCTTGGCCGCCCACTCGCGGGTGGGTGCGTCGAACACGACGCTGACCTGTGTGCCGCCCAGGGCGTCGCTACGGACGAGGGCGCGCAGTGCGTCGTCCACTTCGTGGATCACGGTTCCACCTCCGCGCGGTTCATCCGCGGCCGATGAAGTCGGGTGGCTGGAGGCTGCGGGGCACGACGAGGACCTTCGCGGTGACCGGGTCGTATCCGGGTCCTGTGGCGCGGAGCAGCCGTGGTCCGGTCCGGTCCTTGCGCAGGACGAGGACCTGGGTGCGGAACGTGCCGTCGGCGCCCACCCGCACCGGAACCGTCCCCGCGGTGATGCCCTGGCTCCATTTCAGCTGTACGACGGTTCCGGCCGGGAAGTCGCGGCCCTCGGCGAGGACGACGTCGCCGAGCCGGGCGACGACGGGCCCGACGGTCAGCACGGGCTTGAGGACGCGGAGCCGGAGCGTGTCGGTGTTGTTGGCGGTGCGCGGGTCGGTCGGCGTGCCGGCGACCCGGGCCGTCAGGGTGCCGCTGGTGGCCTTGTCGTACGACAGCCGGGTGGTGACCTGGATCCGGCCGCCGTCCGGAAGGGTGCAGGGGCGGGCGGTGGTGCAGCGGTCCTGGGGGCTCACCACGGTGGCGGTCCCGGGGGTCTGGGCGGTCAGGACGACGTTCGTCGCGGGGTCCGGTCCGGCGTTGGTGAGGGTGAACGTCACCGTGACGGTGCCGCCGGTGAAGGCCGGCTGCGGGCTCGCGGCAGCGGTCACGGCGAGGTCGGCGGCGGGCGCGACCGGCACGGGCGGGATCAGGACGACGGTGAAGACGGCGGTGTCGGTGCCGGTGTTGCCCGCCTCGTCGGTCGCCGTGCAGGTGACGGTGGTCTTCCCGATCGGGAAGGTCGAACCGGAGGGCGGGGTGCAGGTGGTGGGCAGGGTGCCGTCGACGACGTCCTGGGCGGTGGCGGTGTACGAGACGGGTGCGCCGTCCTGGCTGAGGGTGCGCACGGTCCGGTCGTCCACCTGGACGACGGGCTTGCCGTCGTCGACGACGGTGAAGACGGCGGTGTCGGTGCCAATGTTGCCCGCGGCGTCGGTCGCGGTGCAGGTCACGACGGTCTCGCCGACCGGGAAGGTGGAACCGGACACGGGCGTGCAGGTGACGGGCAGGGGTCCGTCGACGAGGTCCTGGGCCGTGGCGGTGTAGTCGATCAGGGCGCCGTCGGGGCCGGTGGCCGGCTCGGTGCGGTCGTCCACGGTGACGACGGGCGCGGTCGTGTCGACCACCGTGATCACGGCGGTGTCCGTACCGGTGTTCTCGTGCGCGTCCGCCGACGTGCAGGTGACGGTGGTCTTCCCGACCGGGAAGGTGGAGCCGGGGGGCGGTGTGCAGCTGACCGTCGTCGGTCCGTCCACGGTGTCGACCGCGGTGGCCGGATACTCCACGACCGCGCCGTCGGGACCGGTGGCCTCCACGGTCAGGTCGTCGACGGTGACGACGGGCGGGGTGGTGTCGACGACGGTGACGACGCCGGTGTCCTTACCGGTGTTCTCGCGGGAGTCCGTCGCCGTGCAGGTCACGGTCGTCTCCCCGATCGGGAAGACCGAGCCGGACGGTGGCTCACAGGTGACGGGCAGGTTCCCGTCGACCGTGTCCTGCGCCGACGCGGGGTACTCCACGACCGCGCCGTCGGGGCCGGTGGCCTCCGCTGTGCGGTCCTCGACGGTGACAACGGGGCCGGTCGAGTCGGTCACCGTGAACTCGGCCGTGTCGCGGCCGGTGTTGCCGGCCTTGTCGGTCGCCGTGCAGGTGACGGTGGCTTTCCCGATCGGGAACGTCGAACCGGAGGGCGGCTCGCACACCACCGGGACGTCGCCGTCCACGAGGTCCTTGGCCGTGGCCGGATACTCGATCACGGCGCCGTCGGGGCCGGTCGCCTCCACGGTGCGGTCGTCCACGCTCACGACCGGCGCGGTGGTGTCGACGACGGTGAACACGGCCGTGTCGCGGCCGGTGTTGCCCGCCCTGTCGGTCGCCGTGCAGGTGACCGTCGCCCGCCCGAGGGGAAAGCGTGTCCCGGAGGGCGGCTCGCAGGACACCTTGACGTCGCCGTCGACGTTGTCGCGCGCGGCGGCCGTGTAGTCGACGACCGCTCCGTCCGGGCCGGTGGCTTCCACCGTGCGGTCGTCGACGGTCACCGCCGGGGCGGTCACGTCGTTGACGGTGATGCGGATCTGCTCCCGGTAGTCCGGGTCGGCCGCCGGGCCGAGGGTGAACTGGACCGTGCAGGACAGCGTGGCGCCCTGCGGCGCGTCCGGGGACACCGTGATCCGCTCGCTGAAGGAGGCGGTCTGGCCGCTGGTCACCTGGACGCTCGCCGGGGAGAGGGAGACGCCCAGCGAGGGGTCGCAGTCGACGAGCCGGTGGCCGACGGTGACGGGCAGGTTCGTCAGGCCCTGGACGATGGCGTCCGACACCTGCCCCGCGTCGATGCCCTGGAGGTACGTACCGCCGGTGGCCTGGGTGACCTGGGTGGCTTGGCCGTACTCGTCGAGCCCGTCTCCGCCGACGCCGACGGCGAGGACCTTGACGCCGTGGTTCTTGAGCGTCTGTATGACGTCGGCCATGTAGTGGTTGTTGCTCGGTTCGTGGGTGGGTGCGTCACCGACGAGGACGACGATGGGGGTGGCCCCGTCCCGGAAGGGGTTCCGGCCGCCCGCCCCCGTCGCCACCTCGTACAGACCGTTGCCCCAGTCCTCCGGGATGTCGTCGCCGTGGTCGGCCTCCAGCTGATCGACGCCGCGCTGGATGGCGTCGCGGTTGTTGGTGAACGGCTGGTGGAGGAGGAAGAGCCAGTCCGTGCCGACCTCCGGGTCGGCCTGGTCACCGAAGCTGGCGACGGCGAACCGGGAGTCGGGCTGCACGTCGAAGACCCGGTCGACGATCGTGGGCAGGTTGGCCTTCACATTGGCGATGACGTTGCCCATGCTCCCCGTGTTGTCCACCAGCAGCACCACGTCCGGCTTGGGCGGCACCGCCGGGGTCTGCACCCGCTTGGCGACGGTGATGGAGGCGCCGGGATTCAGCGACTGCTCCACCAGCGACGGAGTGACCGGGGACGACGGGACCGTCGCCGCCGGGGGCGAGGAGGAGGATGACGAAGAGGGGGGCGAGGCGGAGGACGTGGCGGAGGGCGAAGGAGAGGCCGAAGCCGCCGGCCGGGCCCGCGGCGCCGTGTCTCCGATGCCGGCCCCTACCGCGCCGAACGCGAGGAGCGAGGCCATCAGCCCCGCCCGCAGCCGGAACAACCGCACGACATCCCCTCCCAGATCGGTGTCTGCCCCACCGTCCCCGGCGCCGCTCTTCGGCGGGGCGGCGCACGGGACACGCGTTTGGGAAGTGCGCTCTGCCCTTCCGGGCAGTCGGCCTCTCCCCCCGCCGTCGAGGCGGACCGCCCCCTCAGATCAGCCCCTGCCGCAGCGCATAGGCGACGACGTGAGAGCGATTGCGGAGGTGCAGCCGGGTGACGAGGTCGTGCAGGATGTTCTTGATGGTGCGTTCGGAGTACGCGAGTTTCGTGGCGATGTCCCCGGTGTCGTATCCCTCGGCGACGAGTCGTACGACCTCGATCTCCCGGTCGGTGAGCCCGCTGAAGTTCAGTCCGCGCGGCGCCAGCACCTGGCTCTGCAACTGGCCGACCTGCTCCAGCAGACGGCCCAGCAGGTCCGCGGGGACGCTTCCCTCTCCCCTGGCCACCGCGTTGATCACCTGCACCAGCCGCTCCGGCGTGGCCTCGGACCGGCGCAGGATGCCCGCCACCCCGCACTCGGCGGCACCGACCAGTTGCTGGTCGTCGATGCGGGTGGCGATCAGCGCCACCCGGGCCGCCGTCGTCCGCCGGATGTGACGAAGGGTCCGCAGCGACTCCTCGTCTATGGTTTCCACGACGACCACCACCACGGCGGCGGCCGGTTCCTCCCCCTCCTCCTGCAGCCGGATCTCCGGCCGGGGCCGCAGTTGGGTGGCGACCCCCGCTCTGGAGATCGGGTCATCCGCCCGCAGGCACACCACTATCCGGTCCACACCAGTCTCCCCCCTGGTCGAGCGCATTTCGCGGCGCGTCGAGCAGTATGCGGGAGGCGACTCCACGCAAAGTCAACAAGGTGTCAATGGGCACCTCAGCTTCCCGAAAGTCTTCCTGAGAGGCCCGTGTCCGCCGTCACCACCGGCCATATTGTGCCGATCATGACAACTGCGGCGAGCCTGGACACGACCGCTGTGACCGCCGAGCCTGGTGGGCGGGTCGACGTCCCCCTTCAGGTACGCAACTCCGGCAGCACGGTGGAGGAGTATCGCTTCGAGGTCGTGGGCCCGGCAGCGGCCTGGGCGACCGTCGAACCAACGAGCCTTTCGCTGTTTCCGGACAGTACGGGCACCGCGGTTCTCGCGCTGAGCCCGCCCCGAAGCTCGGAGGTGCCGGCCGGGGACGTCCCGTTCGGGGTGCGGGTGGTGCCCACCGGCGCGCCCGACACGGCAGTGGTCCCCGAGGGCGTCGTCACGGTCCTGCCGTTCGCCGAGATCACCGGGGAGCTGGTGCCCCGCGGGTTCGAGGGCGCTTGGCGCGGCCGTACGGACGTGGCCGTCGACAACCGTGGCAACATCCCGATGACGGTGCGGCTGGCGGCCCAGGGTGACAGCTCCCGGGTGCGGCTGCGCTTCTCCCGGGAGACCGTCGAGCTGGCGCCGGGTGCGGCCGAGTTGTCGCGGCTCACCGCGCGTCCGGCGCGGCGGCTGTGGCGCGGCGCTCCCGTCGTGCATCCCTTCCAGGTGGTCGTGACGCCCACGGGCGACGTGCCGCACGAGCCGGTCCCCTTGGACGGCACCTACCAGCAGGACGCGATACTGCCGCGCTGGCTGCCGCGCGCCCTGATGGCGGCGGTGGCCGCGGTGGTGGCCCTGGCCATCGTGTGGTTCGCCCTGCTGCGCCCGGTGGTGCGGTCGGCGGCGCGGGAGGAGTCCAAGAAGCAGGTGGCCGCCGTGATGTCGCCCAGCCCCGGCGCGTCCGGCGCCGCGAGCGGCGGTGGCTCGTCCGGTGCGTCGGCCGGCGCCGGGAAGGGAGAGGACGCGGCGGGTGGTGGCTCACCGACCTCCGGCGCCGCGGCGGGATCGGCCGGCAGTACCGGCGGAGGCACGGGCGGCGCGGGCACGGCGGGAAGTGCGGGCGGGGGTGGCGGGGATCCGCGCAGTGCTCAGGCCGGGGTCAAGGACTCGGTGGGCGGCGACCCGACGTCCGGCACGGTCTACCGTGTCCCGGCCGGTCAGACGTTCGACCTGACGGACCTCGTGGTGCAGAACCCGCAGGGCGACTCCGGCACCGTCGTCATCTCCGCCGGGAGCCGGACCCTGCTGAGGCTGGCGCTGCAGAACTTCCGTGACCAGGACTACCACTTCGTCACCCCGATCGTGGTGCCCGCCGGAGGGCGGATCACCATGACGGTGACCTGCAGCGAGGTGGGAAAGCCGGTGGGCGGTCCGACGCCGTCCCAGTGCGACGGGTCGGTGCTGGTCGGCGGGACGCTGCGCGAGGCACCCAGCACGAGCGCCTCTCCCTCCCCTTCCCCCGCCGCGGGCTGATCCCGCCGCGGGCTGATCCGGCCGAGGGCGGCGGGACCGGCAGGGCCCCCGGGTACGTGCCCGGGGGCCCTGCCGCCGGTCAGGCGTCGCCCGGCTCCTCCTGCTGCTCCTCCTCGGCGCGTTGCACGAACAGCCCCTGCACGTCGGCGGGTTCCTCGTCCTCCTGCTCGGCCTCCCGCTGGACCACCGCGGACGATCCGGGAGCGGCCGCCGCCCCCTCCACGGTCGGTGCGGCCGGGGCCGGGGCGGACATGACGCGTTCGGCGTTCGCGCCGGCCTCCCGCTCATACCGGTCCGAGGGGTCGCTGACCCGGATCCCGCCGGGGGCCGTGGTCCCGTCGACCGGGCCGCTGCGCTGCTGGATCACATGGGTCAGCTCATGGGCGAGCGTCGTGCGCCCGGCATGGGACGACGGGTCGTAGGCATCCCGCTGGAAGACGACGTTGTTGCCGACGGTGTAGGCATGCGCGCCGACGGACTTCGCGGACTCGTGCGCCGCGTCGCCCGTGTGCACCCGCACGTCGGAGAAGTCCGCGCCGAGCCTCGCCTCCATGTCGGAGCGGACATCGCCGCCGAGGCTCTGCCCGGAGCCGGACCCGATGACGTCGTGCACGGGCGAGCGCTGCGGCGCGGTGCCTTCCTCGTCCTGCTCCCGCTGCAGCATGGCGCCCACCGCGCTGTTGCCGACGGCTCGCTGCAGCGTGCCCATGCCGGACGGGCCCAGAACATCGGGGCGACCCGCGGCTGCCGCCTTGAACAGCCGCGAGTCGTCGGTCTGGGGCTGCCTGTGGCCGGCTTGTTGGTGGTCGTGGTCCTGGTCGTGTTCGTGTACGTGATCGGGCATTCTCGCTCCCTGGGACGTCCAGCGGCAGACCTCTTCGACCCTGACACTGCCTCAGCGCGTGCACCGGGTACAGGCGTGCGGCTGCCCACGGGGGTGCAGCCACCGCTGCCCGATAGGGCACACGCCGCCCCGCTTCGAGCTGCCGAACCCGCCACAGCCACCGCCTGTACCGTGAGCGCGCTGTCGACCGGGGTGGCGGTGCCCCGTTCGGGGCCGCCGAGCGCTCCGGAAAAAACTTCGGCCCGGTGTCAACCGGTTCCGCCTCCCCGGGCGTACAGCTCATGCCACGTGTTCACCATCGGGGAGCCCCATGACCGTCGAGGAGTTCGAGGAGTTCTACGCGCACTCCCGGCAGTCCCTGGTGGGACAGCTGTACCTGATGACCGGTGACCTCCACGAGGCGCAGGACGTCGTGCAGGAGGCGTTCGTGCGGGCCTGGGCCAGGCGGGGGCGACTCGACCGGAACGCCGGGCCCGAGGCGTGGATCCGGACCGTCGCCTGGCGGCTCGCCGTCAGCAGGTGGCGCAGGCGCGGCAGGTCCCTGGATGCCTGGCGGCGCCGTACGGGCGGGGAGGCGGACAGCGCCGCGGGCCCCGATCCCGGCACGGTCGTCCTGGTGGCCGCGCTGCGGCGGCTGTCGGAACGACAGCGCCGGATCGCCGTCCTGCACTACGTCTGCGACCTCACCGTGGAACAGGTCGCCGCCGAGACCGGGATAGCGACCGGCACGGTCAAGACGCATCTCTCCCGGGCCCGCGCCGCCCTCGCTCCCCAGCTGTCCGACGCCGCGTTCAAGGAGGACCACGGTGTCTGAGCCCACCGAGTCCCACGACCCCGGTCAGGACCTCGCCCTGGCCTCGGCCCTCAAGCGGGCCGCCGACGTGCGCGATCGGCTGACGCCCGTGCCGGTGGCCCGGGTCGAGGCCCTGGGTACGCGTCGTCGACGCCGGGTCCTGATCACCGCTGCCGCCTGTGCCGTGTGCGTACTGGGCGGAGCCGGCGCCCTGGCCGCCGTACGGCTCGAGCCGGCGCCGCGGCCCGCCGCGCCCGTGGTCACGCACACGCCCACGACGACACCGACGGCGACGGCGAGCGGTCTCACGCCCTCTCCGTCCGTCCCGGCCTCGTCGGCTTCCTCCGCCGTGCGGCCGCCCGCCGGCTCCGGTTCCTCGACCGGCGTGGCGTCCGACCGCCCGGCGGCGGGCCGCAGTGCGACGGCCGACCCGGTCGCCTCCGTAGAGCCCTCGCAGCGGGCGGCGGGCGAGCCGTCCGCGGACAGCGGTGCGGGCTCCGCCGGCGCCCCGTACGTCAGCCCCACACCGACCGGCGCCGCGGAGGAGTCCGCGGCCGTGGTCGTCGTACCGTCTTCCGGCTCGTAAGGACACCCGCCCTGTGCCCGAGACCCTGCAGGACGCTCCGGCTCCGCTGCTGCCCGAGCCCCCCGTACCGGCGCCGGTCACGCCTCCCCCGCGTGACCGGCGCCCCCGTCCGCCCGGCCGGCGTGCCCCCTGGCTCCTGGCAGCGGCCCTGTTCGCCGCGTACGCGACGCTGTCCGTCGCCCGGTACCGGTATCTGGCCACCCGGTCCTGGGACCTCGGCATCTTCGAGCAGGCGATCCGCGCCTACGCCCAGCTGCGGGCGCCGGTCGTCGATCTGAAGGGGCCGGGGTTCAACGTCCTGGGCGACCACTTCAGTCCCGTCCTCGCTCTCCTCGCCCCCTTCTACCGGCTCTTCCCCTCCCCGCTCACCCTGCTCGTCGCCCAGGCGGCCCTCTTCGCGCTGTCGGCGGTCCCCGTGACCCGTGCGGCCACCGCGCTGCTGGGCCGCCGGCGCGGCCTCGCGATCGGGATCGCGTACGGACTGTCCTGGGGTGTGCAACGGGCCGTCGACTTCGACTTCCACGAGATCTGCTTCGCCGTACCGCTCGTCGCGTTCGGCCTGGAGGCCGTCCTGGCCCGCAGGTGGCTTCCGGCCCTGCTGTGGGCGCTGCCTCTGGTACTGGTCAAGGAGGACCTGGGGCTGACGGTGGCGGCCCTCGCCCTGGTCGTGGCGCTGCGGTCCCGCCGTTCCGCGCCGCGCGCGGCCCTGTGCGCCCTCGCCGTGGCGGTGCTCGGCGTCGCCGCGACCGTCGTCACCCTCGCCGTCGTCGTCCCGGCGTTCAACACGTCCGGCGGCTACGACTACTGGACCAAGGTCGACAGCGGGTTCTCCCTGTTCGACGGGGTGGACACCAAGGTCCGCACCCTCCTGTGGCTGCTGCTGCCGACCAGCGGTCTGCTGGCCCTGCGGTCACCGTTGCTCGTGGTCGCCCTGCCCACGCTGGGCTGGCGTTTCCTCTCCTCCGACGACCACTACTGGGGTACCTACTGGCACTACAGCGCGGTGCTGATGCCGGTCGTCTCGCTGGCCCTCGTCGACGCGCTCGCCCGGGCGGGCCTGAGCTCCCGGCCGCGGCTGCGTGCGTACGCCCATCACCTGCCCGCCGCCGTCGCCGGGGCCGCGCTGGCCCTGACGACCTCGCTCCCGCTGTCCGCGCTGACGGAGTCCGCCGCCTACGACACTCCCGAGTACGTCGCGCGCGTCGAACGCGCCCTGGACCGGATCCCGGACGGCGCGACGGTCGAGGCCAACATCGGCCCCATCAGCCGCCTCACCTCCCGCTGCCGCGTCCTCTGGCTCGGCAACACGCGGGGAATCACGCCCGACTACATCGCCCTCGACAACACCGGCAAGCGGATCGGTGACATCGAGGCGTACGTCCGCCGACTCCACCCGCACGCCCGCTACACCATCGCCGACGCCGCCCACGGCTACGTCGTCCTCGAACGCGGCACCTGACTCCCCCTCTGGCTATAACGGTCGTCATAGTCTAGCGTGACCTCCGTCTATAACGACCGTCATAAACCATGTCCGTCGAAGGGAGACTTCGTCATGCCGATGATTCGCCTCAGCGTCCCCGCCGGTGCGCTCACCGAGCGGGGCCGCGCCACCGTGCAGCGCGACCTCGCCGCCGTGCTGCTGCGCTGGGAGGGCGCGCCCGACACCGCGTTCTTCCGCGCCCAGGCGTGGAGCTACCTCGTCGAACTGCCCGAGGGTGCCCAGACCACCGCCGAGGACGACGCGCCGCGCTTCCTCGTGGAGGTGACCGTGCCCGAGGGCGCCCTGTCCGAGCGCCGCAAGGCCGGCCTGGTCGAGGACGCCACCAGGACCGTGCTCGCGGCCGCCGGGCTCTCCCCGGACGACTCCCTGCGCGTGTGGGTGCTGGTGCACGAGCAGCCCGACGGCACCTGGGGCGCCGGCGGCTCCGTCATCCGCTACGCCGACCTGGTCGCCCTCGCGAAGGGGCAGCGGGCGGATGCGTGAACTGACCTACGTCGCCCGGCACACCGTCGAGTGGCGCGAGGCGCCCGACCCCCGGCTCCGGTCCGGGCAGGAGGCGATCGTCGCGCCGGTGGCGGCCACCTCCTGCGACGTCGACTCCGCGATCCTGGCCGGGCACGGCTTCGTCGACCCGCCCTTCGCCCTCGGTCACGAATGCGTGGCCCGGGTCGTGGACACCGGCGACGAGGTGACATCCGTAGTACCGGGCGATCTGGTGGTCGTGCCCTGGTCCGTCAACTGCGGCACCTGCGACCACTGCCGCGCAGGGCTCACCGCCCACTGCACGGCCGTACCGCACATGGCCATGTACGGCGCACCGATCGGCGGGGACTGGGGCGGGCTCTTCTCCGACCTGGTCCGCGTCCCGTACGCCGACGCCATGCTCGTACCACTGCCGGACGGCCTGGATCCCGTCGCCATGGCATCGGCGAGCGACAACTGGTCCCTGTCCTGGCGCCTGGTCGCCCCTCACCTGAAGGCGAGGCCGGGCGCCCGCGTCCTGGTCGTCGCCCGGGGCAGCATCGGCCTGTACGTGTGCGACATCGCCCGCGCGCTCGGCGCCTCCGACGTGCTGTACGTCGACCCGGACCCCGGACACCGCGCGCTGGCCGAGACGTTCGGGGCCCGTACCGCGGAGTCGATCGAGCCCGTCCGGCACGGTTTCGACCTCGCGGTCGAGGCCACCGGTCGCGTCGACCAGCTCGCCCTCGCCGTCAAGTGCCTCGCCCCGGAGGGATTCTGCGAGAGCGCGGGCAACCACTTCCGGCCCGGCGAGCTGCCGCTGCTCGACATGTACCTCACCGGCGTCACCCTGCGCATCGCCCGCGACAACGTCCGGGGCCACATCCCCGACGCGCTGGAGCTCGCCGCCTCCGGAAAGGTCGCACCCGAGCGCGTCGTCTCCCATGTCCTCGACTGGGAGCACCTGCCCGAAGCGCTGCCGGAAAAGCATCTGAAGCCCGTCTTCGTACGCTCCGTCGGCTGACCGAGCGCCGCGCGAACCGACCGCACCCCGGTCGAGAAACCCGATGAACGCACCACCGAACAGAACTCTGACGCCCCAGGCCGGGCCCGGGGACCTACTGCCGGACGGGCGGGAAGTCAGGCCTGCGGAGGCCCTGTAAGACCGACCCTCACCGGTCGGCGGTGGCCTGTGAAACAGGAACCCGTGGTGGTACCGCGATGGGGGTCCCCCCTGGTCGAGCGAAGCCGAGACTTGGGGGAGGTACGGACCGCAATCTCCCGCCCTCGGGCAGGATCTTCGTGGCGGGCTCGATCACAGTCGAGGACGGTCCCTCGGTCGCGCTGGTCACCGCGGACGGCGTCTTCGTCTCACCCGGCCCCTACCGCGCCCGCACCCTGTTCCCGGGCGGGGCGCGGTAGGGGTCGCGCCTCGGAGCGCCCCACGTCGGATGCCCCAGGTGTCACGCCCGGGGCGTCCGGTTCAGATCGGCCGGCGCGGAGGCGGGGAGCAGCACCACCCCGTCCTCGTCGGCGTGCAGGACGTCTCCGGGCGCGAAGGTGACCCCACCGAAGCTCACCGGCACGTCCACCGCCCCGCTGCCGGCCTTGCCGCTCTTGCGCGGATTGCTGCCGAGGGCCTGCACGCCGACGGATATCCCGGCCAGCACGGCGACGTCACGGACCGCGCCGAGGATCACCAGGCCGGCCCAGCCGTTGCCGCGGGCCCGCTCGGCCATGAGGTCGCCGAGCAGGGCGCTGCGCAGGGAGGCCCCGCCGTCGACCACCACGACGTGTCCGTCACCGGGTTCGCGCAGGAGTGCGTGCAGCAGGGCGTTGTCCTCGCGGCAGGAGACGGTCCGGATCGGTCCGGCGAAGGAGCGCAGGGCGCCGTACGAGGTGAACTGCACGTCACAGACGCGCAGTCGGTCGCCGTGTTCGTCGACGAGATCGGCGGTGGGGACGGGTGTCGTGGACATGGGCGGTGTCGTGGACATGGGCGCGGGCTCCAACCTCTTCGAGTTCATCTCCGAGCCTTTTGTATCAAAAACACGGTCGATACAATTAGTCCGCGTCGATCATTTTCCAGGGACGGGAGCGGACGTGACCTCATCCACCAGCCTCGGTCAGCGACAGCCCAGGACAGCCGCCGCGCTGTCCCGGAGGGCGATGGTCACCCTCCCGATCGCGGCCATGGGAGCCGTACAGGCCAGGTCGGCGGCGGCAGCCCGTTCCTCGCGTTCCTCGCGACGGGCACGGACCGTCGCCTACGTGGGCTCCCGGACCACGGCCGCGCGCGAGGGGCAGGGCAAGGGCATCGAGGTGTACGACCTCGGCCCGAACGGCGACGACCCCACACTGCTCCAAACCGTCGAGCTGGACAATCCGACGTTCCTCGCCACCGACCGCACCCGGCGTTTCCTGTACGCGGTGCACGGCGACTTCACCTACGTCAGCGCCTACCGCATCGCCCCCGGCACCGGCCTGCTCACCGCCCTGGGCCACCAGGACACCGGCGGACGCAACCCGGCGCACCTCGCGGTCGACCCCACCAACCGCTTCCTGGTGGTGGCCAACCATTCCTCGGGCAGCGTGGCGACCCTGCCGCTGCTGGACGACGGCCGGCTCGGCCCGGTCGCCGACCTGCTGCCCCTGCCCGGCACTCCGGGTCCGCACCGCACGGAGCAGACCGGCTGCAAGCCGCACCACGTGCCCTTCTCACCCGACGGCCGCTTCCTCGTCGTACCGGACAAGGGCCTGGACCGGATCTTCACCCTCACCCTCGACGCGGGGTCCGGAAAGCTGGGCCTCGCCTCGTCCGTGGCGACCCGTGAGTTCGCCGGGCCACGGCACATCGCCTTCCACCCGCGCCTGCCGTACGCGTACACGATCGACGAACTGCGCTCGACGGTGACCGCCTACGGGTGGGACGCGGGGAAGGGCGCGCTGGAGCCGCTGCAGATCCTGTCGAGCACCGCACCCACCATGACCGGCGACAGCCGGGGTGCGGAGATCGCGGTCAGCCCGGACGGGCGGTTCGTGTACGCCTCCAACCGCGGCGGCGCCGGGGACAGCAGCCCGGGCGGTCCCGAGCCGGACATCATCGGCGTGTTCCAGGTGTCGGCGCGGACAGGGCGGCTGCGGCCCGTGGAGTGGATCTCCACCCAGGGCATCCGGCCGCGGTTCTTCTGTCTGAGCCCCGACGGGCGCAGGCTCTACGCCGCCAACGAGCGCAGCCACACCGTCGTGACGTACGACGTCGACACCGCGGGCGGCGGGCTCACGCCCACGGGAACGGTGGTGCGCACCGGCTCTCCGGTGTGCGTCCTCCTCCAGCGCGTTCCGTAAGCTGTGGCGTCACCGATCCCTCATGGGAAGAGCGCAGGAACGATGTCGCGGCCGAACCTCACCACCTCACTCGCCACCCGGCTGGTGGACCTCTTCCGCCGCAGCGGGCTGAAGGAGGGCGCGCACGTCACCGAGCAGTGGGCGGCGGACACCCTGGAGGTCTCCCGCACCCCGGTGCGCAAGGCGATGCTGTTCCTGCACGAGGTGGGCATCCTCGAACGCGTTCCCAACCGGGGCTTCTTCCTCGCGCGGGACGCGAGCGCCCTGGCCCGGCCGGACCTGAGCCAGGGCGAGGACGTGGAGCAGTCGGCGTACTTCGAGATCGCCGACGACTATGTCGCGGGGCGCTTCACGGGCGCCTTCACCTCGGCCGACATCGCCCGCCGCTACCGGTTGACGCCGCGTCAGGCGGACCGGGTGCTGGCCCGGATGGAGGCGGAGGACCTGGTCCGGCGCAAGCCGGGCGGCCGGGGCTGGGAGTTCCAGCACGTCATGGCGACGGTCGACGCGCACGCCCAGAGCTACCGGTTCCGGATGATCATCGAGCCGGCCGCACTGCTGGAACCGGGCTTCACCGTGGACGCCGATGCGTTCGCGCTGCACCGCCGGCAGCAGGAGGCCCTGCTGCACGGGGACATCCTGCTGCTCCCGCGCGCCGAGTTGTTCCAGGTCAACGCCTCGTTCCACGAGATGCTGGTCGGCTGCTCCGGCAACCAGTTCCTCCTCGAGGCCGTACGCCGGCAGAACCGGCTGCGCCGGCTGATCGAGTACCGCCACCAGATCGACCGCTCCCGCCTGGCCAACCAGGCCCGCGAGCACCTCAGGCTCCTGGACCTGGTGGAGAGCGGCGACCTCGAGGCTGCCTCGTCCTTCCTGCACGAGCACCTGAGCAAGGTGCGGTCGATCAAGACCGGGACCGCCCCCGAGGAGTAGTCGTCACCTCGCCACGAGGGCTCCCCAGGCAGCTCCATGGCAGAGGTTGTATCAATAAGCGGAGTGAGACAATATGAGGGCGCCGCAGCCTGTCCTCAAGGCGCCGAGAGGCATGTTTGTACTTGCCTTGAGCATTGATGCAATCTCGCGGAGACCTCGCCACGCCTACGACAGCAGGGGATCATGAACGCCGACCTCACCGCCGTGCTCACCGTCGAGGGCCGCTCCTACCGCTACCGGCCCCTGGACCGGGTCCTCGCGGCCGAGGAGCTGGACGCGCTGCCGTACGCGGTGCGGGTGCTGCTGGAGAACGTGGCCCGCCGGGCCCCGGAGTCGCTGGCGGACGTGGCGGCCCGGGCCCGCGCCGGCAGCGGCAGCTGCGAGGTGCCGGTGCACCCGAACCGGATCATGCTGCACGACACCACCTGCCTGCCGGCCCTGGCCGACTTCGCGGCCATGCGCGACAGCGTCGCCGAACTCGGCGGGGATCCCGGGCGGCTGCAGCCGTCGATCCCCGTGGACCTCACCGTGGACCACTCCGTGATCGTCGAGGAGTACGGCCGCCCCGACGCCGTGGAGCGCAACCTGCTCATCGACTTCCGGCGCAACGGCGAACGGTACGAGATGGTCAAGTGGGCCGAGCGCAGCGTGGACAACTTCCGTGTCGTCCCGCCGGGCACCGGCATCATCCACCAGGTCAACATGGAGGTGCTGGCCCGTGTCGTGTGGGTGACGGAGGCGGCCGACGGGGGCCTGCCCTGGCTGCACCCGGACGTCCTGGTGGCGACCGACAGCCACACTCCGATGATCAACGCCCTGGGCGTGGTCGGCTGGGGCGTCGGCGGCCTCGAAGGACAGGCCGCCATGCTGGGCGAGCCGGTCACCATCCCCTACCCGGACGTGGTCGGCGTGCGCCTGACCGGCCGGCTGCGGCAGGGCATCGGCGCCACCGACCTCGCCCTCACCCTGACCGAACTCCTGCGCGCCCACGGCGTGGTGAACAAGTTCGTCGAGTTCTGCGGCGACGGCGTCACCTCGCTGGGCTGGGCCGAGCGTGCCGCGGTCTCCAACATGGCCCCCGAGTACGGCGCGACCTGCGTCCACTTCCCCTACGACGACGAGACCGCCGCCTATCTGCGGCTGAGCGGCCGGACCGAGGACCATGTCCGGCGCGTCGACGCCTATCTCACCGCACAGGGCCTCAAGCGCACCGCCGACCGCCCCGTCCCGCGCTACGACCAGCTGCTCGACCTCGATCTCGGCACCGTCCAACCCAGCGTGGCGGGCCCGAACCTGCCGCACCAACGGCTGCCGCTGTCCCGCGTCCCGGACTCGTTCCGCCAGGCCGCAGGCCGAGCGCGCCCCGGAGCGAGCGCGGCCCGGGACGCCTTCGGCGAACCGCTCCCCGACGGCCCCGTCGCCATCGCCGCCATCACCAGCTGCACCAACACCGCCAACCCGGCCCTCGTGGTACAGGCGGCGCTGCTCGCCGAACGGGCGGTGCGGGCGGGGCTGACCGCCAAGCCCTGGGTCAAGACCTCGCTCTCCCCCGGCTCACGCGTCGTCGAGGAGTACCTGCGCAGGGCCGGGCTGCTGCCCGCCCTGGAGAAGACCGGCTTCCACATCGTCGGCTTCGGCTGCATGACCTGCATCGGCAACTCCGGCCCCCTGCACCCGGCGATGGAGGACCTCGCCGAGGACGGCGCGGCCGAACCGGTCGCCGTCCTGTCCGGCAACCGCAACTTCGCGGGCCGCGTCAACCCCCGCGTCTCCCTGTCGTACCTCGCCTCTCCGCCCCTGGTCGTCGCCTACGCCCTGGCCGGGTCGGTCCTCCACGACTTCGACGAGGAGCCGTTGGGGACGGACCACGACGGCCGGCCGGTCTTCCTCGAGGACCTGTGGCCCTCGGACGAGGAGGTCGCCTCCTGCGTCGAGAAGTTCGTACAGCCGGAGATGTTCCGGGCCAACGCCGCACGCATCCGGCAGGGCACCCCGGCCTGGCGGGAGATCGACGCCCCCGGCGGCACCCGCTTCCCCTGGCACCCGGAGTCGACGTACATCCGCCGCCCGCCGCACCTCACGGAGCTGTCCGCGCACCCGCCGGCGCACCTCACGATCGACCGCGCCAGGGTCCTCCTCCGGCTCGGCGACAACGTCACCACCGACCACATCTCCCCCGCCGGCGCCATCCCCGCCCGCAGCACGGCGGGCCGGTGGCTCACCGAACGCGGAGTCGCCCGCCGCGACCTCAACCAGTACTCCACGCGCCGCAGCAACCACGAGGTCATGCTGCGCGGAGCCTTCACCAACGCGGCGGTGACCAATCTGCTGCTCGACGACCAGCCGGGACCGGGCGGCCACGCGTACACGGCCGACGGCACCCGGGTCCTGCCCGTCCACGAGGCCGCCCCCACCTACCGGGAGGCGGGCTACGACCTGGTCGTCGTCGCCGGCCGCGACTACGGGGCCGGCTCCAGCCGGGACTGGGCGGCCAAGGCCCAGGCGCTGCTGGGCGTGCGCGCGGTCATCGCCGGGTCGTACGAACGCATCCACCGCAGCAACCTGATCGGCATGGGCGTCCTGCCACTGGAGTTCACCGAGGGCGACGACGCCTCCTCCCACGCCTTCACCGGCGAGGCGGAGCTCTCCTTCGAAGGACTCGACGGCCTGACCGTCGGCACCAACCGGGTCACCCTGCGGCTGCGCGGCGCCGAGGGCCGCCACGACACCGCGGAACTGCGGCTGCGGATCTTCTCCCGTCAGGAGCTGACCTACCTCCGCCACGGCGGCATCCTGCCGTACGTGGTCCGCCGCGCCCTTCCCGCACCATGACGCTCCTCTCCGCGGCGGGGGCAACACGGTGGAGCATATCAACCGGTAAACCGGTTTGCGATGGCTGTTCCGACGGCTGCCGCCCCTCAGCCCCTGCCGCCCAGCCGGGCCCTCAGGCGGCGGGTCGCCGAGTCCATGTGGGCGTGCATGGCGGCCCGCGCGGCACGCGGGTTCTTGGCCCGCACGGCCTTCAGCACGGCCTCGTGCTCATCGAGGCGCCCCTCCCCCGGCCTGCGGATGTTCTGCCGGATCCACACGACCACCAGCGCCTCCAGGCGGGCCTGCAGGCCGGCCAGGGCGCCGTTGTGCGAGGCCTGGGCCAGCGCCCGGTGGAAGGCCAGGTCGGCCTCCAGGTAGCGCTCCGGGTCGTCGTGCTCGGCGGCCATCCGGGCCAGGTGCGCCTCCAGGGCGGTGACGTCGTTGTCCGTCCTGCGGACGGCGGCCAGCTCCGCGAGGTCGACCTCCACGCACGCGCGTGCCTCGAGGAGTTCGTCCATCGTGTGGTCGCCCAGCATCAGCCCCCACTCCAGGACCTGCGGCAACAGGTCCGAGGTGGCGCCTCGCACATAGGTCCCGTCGCCCTGCCGGATCTCCAGGAGTCCCAGCAGGGACAGGGACTTGAGTGCCTCGCGGACCGCGGAGCGGCCCACGCCGAAGGTCTCCGCGAGCTCCCGCTCCGGCGGCAGCCGGTCACCGGCCCCGAGCCGGCCCGAGGTCAGCAGGTGGTCCAGCAGGCGACGAGCCACCTCCACCGCGGGAGCCTGCGGCTCCTCCCGTTCGATCCGCGCAAGCCCGGCCATGGCCGCAGCCCTCCCTGTCTGGCGGTTCACCGGCGCGGCAGGACTGACGCGCACGATCCAAAAGTAAACCAGGCGGAATGGTTGACAGGTTGACCGGTTGCGGTCATCGTCGTCGAAACCAAAGGGAGCAGCACCGGCACCGCCGTCCCAGGCGGAGGCAGCCGCAGGATCCGGTGCTCTCGATGCAGCTGACAGCGCCGTCGCGCCCTCACGAGAAGAGCCCCCATGTTTTCCACCCGTTTCGGCCGAGCAGCCGCAGCGGAACCCGCCCGCAGGCAGTCCCGTCGCAGCGTGCTGCGCGGTACCGCCGCCGTCGGAGCCCTCGCCGTCACCGGCGGCACGCTAGGCGGCTGTACCACCACGGACGCGAACGCCGCCGCGCAGCCGAACCCGCGTACTACCCGGGCTCGTACGAGAAGATCGTCGACGCCTCGCGCCGCGAGAAGAAACTCCTGATCTACTCGAACACCTCACAGACCGCCTGGCAGCCGATCTTCGACGCGTTCACGGCCCACTACCCGTGGCTGGCGGACCTGCGTGCCACCAACCTCGGCAGCTCCGCCGTCTACGAGCGCTACTACAGCGAGGCCGCCACCGGCGGTTCCCCCGCCGACCTGCTGGTCTCCAACGGCGGCCCGCTCTGGGCCGACTACGCGTCCCGTAGGGTCGCGGCGCGTCACAGCTCGCCGGAGAAGAGCCGTCTGCCCGACTGGGCGGAGATGCTGCCCGGCGTCTGGGTGTTCACGACCGACCCCGTCGTCGTCCTGTACAACCGCGAGACGCTGAACACGTCCCAGTACCCGAAGGGCCTGGTCTCCCTGGCGGAGATCGCCGAGGCCAAGCCCTCCCGCTTCCGCGGCAGGATCGGCGTGTACGACCCCACCAACGCCTACGGCTACTCCAGCAACCAGGGCTACACGAGCAGTGTCGCGGGCGGCTGGGAGACCCTCGGGCGCCTGCTGCCCTTCGCCCGCGCGGACCACTCCTCGGGCACCCTCGTGGAGAAGGTCGTCTCCGGTGAGTACGACGCCTCCTTCAACCTCAGCGGCGGTGTCGCCGTCCCGGCCGCCGAGGGCAGCGGCGGGCTGCTGGGCTGGTCGTACTGCGCGGAGGGCACGCTGGTCGTCCCGCGCGCCGCCTCGATCGTGAAGACCGCGCCGCATCCGAACGCCGCCCGTCTCTTCGTCGACTTCCTGCTCTCCGCCGAGGGCCAGGCCGCGGCCGCCAGAGGCGGTCTGACGCCGTACCGCGAGGGCGTGGAGCAGGACGACAGCGACAGCCTCCAGGACATCCGGCGCAAGGTCGGCGCCGACCGCGTGCACCTCTACCGCTACACCGAGGTGCCGAAGGACACGCAGGACGCGTATGTCGAGCGCTGGGAGAAGGCCATGGGCTGACCCGTCACCCCTGTCAACCGCCCTTCCTTCCGTACGGAGCAGCCATGGCCACCCAGACACCCCCGGTGTCCGCCCCGCCGCGCACCCTGCGCGCGGGCGAACTCGGGACACCGCAGTACCGGCGCCTGTTCGGCGCCGGCCGTGAAGTCACCATCCACTGGGTGACGTTCCTCGTCACCGCCGCGCTCGTCCTCGCCCCGGTCGTCCCGATCCTCTACCAGTCGGTGCGCGACCAGCCGCTGTACGCCGCGGGCGGCGCCTTCACCCTGTCGAACTACGTCCACCTCTTCACCGAGGCGGAGTTCGGCACGATCATCCTCGACACGCTCTGCTTCGCGGTCCTGACCACCGTGTTCGCCCTCGTCATCGCCGTACCGATGGCCATCCTGCTGCAGCGGACCAGGTTCCCCGCGGCCCGGCTGTTCGGCCAGGTGCTGCGCTGGCCGATCTACATCTCGCCGCTGGTCCTGGCCTTCGGCTGGATCGTGGTCTACGGCCCGGCCGGCTTCCTGACCACCGCGCTGCGCGAGGGTTTCGGCTGGGTGCCGTGGAACCTCTACACGCTGCCCGGCATGGCCTTCGTCGAGGCCGTCGCGCAGGTTCCGGTCGCCTACCTGTTCTGCGCCAACGCCCTTGCCGCGTCGGACACCTCGCTGGAGAACGCGGCCCGCTCGGTCGGCGCCGGGCCGCTGCGCATCCTGCGGTCCGTCGTCGTCCCCATGCTGCGGCCGCCGATGCTCTACGCCGGTCTGCTGATCTTCGGCACGGCGGTCGAGACACTGTCCATCCCGCTGATCCTCGGCGAGCCCGCGGAGATCACCCTCTTCTCCAGCTTCCTGTACGAGCAGGGCATCGACTCCGTCAGCCCCGACTACGGCCTGCTGGGCGCCGCCTCCACGCTCATCCTGCTGTCCACCGTCGGCCTGGTCGTCCTGCAGTCCCGTCTGCTCAAGCACGCCCAGCGGTTCGTCTCGGTGCGCGGCAAGGCGACCCGCTCGAACCTGCTCGACCTCGGCAGGTGGAAGTGGGCGGGCTTCGCCTTCGTGGGCGTGTACGTCGTCTTCGGCGCCCTGCTGCCGATGATCGCCCTGATCCTGCGCGCGTTCACCACCCTGCTCACCCCTTTGGTGAACCCGCTGAAGCTGCTCACCCTCGACAACTTCCGGCTGATCTTCTCCTACGCGCCGTACACCGAGTCGATCACCAACAGCATCACCGTGGCCTTCGTCGGCGCCATCGCGGTGACCGTGTTCGGCACGGTGGTGGTCCTGGTGGCGCGCCGGTCGGACTTCCGCCTGGCCCGGCTGCTGGAGATCGCCGCGCAGTCCCCGCACGCGGTGCCGGGCCTGATCATCGGTATCGGCTTCTTCTGGGCCTTCGCCTGGACGCCCGGCGGCGACGCGGTCCGCGGCACGCTCGTCGCGCTCGTCATCGCCTTCGGGGTACGGGCCCTGCCGTCGGCGTACGGGGCCATCTCACCGGCGACGATGCAACTCGGCAGCGAGCTCGACAACGCCGCCCGGGTCGCAGGGGCCGACTGGTGGCGGACCGTCTCCCGGATCCTGATCCGCCTGCTGATACCCGCGATGCTCGCCTCCTTCCTGCTCATCTGGACCCAGATGATCCGCGAGTACGCGCCCGCCATGTTCCTCGCGGGAGCCGAGTCGCAGGTCATCGGCACCACCGCCATCGACCTGTGGACCCAGGGCGAGACCGGCTCCGTCGCCGCCCTCGCCACCCTGCAGATCGCCGTCACCGCCGTCGTCGCCGGCCTCGCCGGACTCCTGCTCAAGGGCGGGAAGGAGAACACCCATGCCTGAGCTGGTCGTCGAGAACCTCAAGAAGTCCTTCGGCGGAAACGCCGTCCTGGAGGACGTCAACTTCACCGTCAACGACGGTGAGTTCTTCACCCTGCTGGGCCCGTCGGGCTGCGGCAAGTCCACCACGCTCGCCTGTGTCGCGGGCCTGGAACACCCCGAGTCCGGCACCATCCGCGTCGGCGACCAGGTCTTCTTCGACGGGAACCCGCGCTCCGCGGTGCCGCCGGAGGGCCGCAACCTGGGCCTGGTCTTCCAGTCGTACGCGCTGTGGCCGCACATGACGATCGCCGACAACCTGGCCCTGCCGCTGAAGCTGCGCAAGGTCGCCAAGCCCGAGCAGAAGCGCCTCATCGACGAGGCGCTCGACAAGGTCGACATGCTGCACCTGCGCGACCGTTACCCGCACCAGCTCTCCGGCGGTCAGCAGCAGCGGGTCGCCCTCGCCCGGGGCATCGTGTACGCGCCCGGGGTGCTGCTGCTCGACGAGCCGCTGTCCAACCTGGACGCCAAGATGCGCGACCAGGCCCGGGTCTGGCTCAAGTCGCTCCAGCGCGAGGTCGGTATCACCACGGTCTACGTCACCCACGACCAGGTCGAGGCCATGTCCCTGTCCGACCGCATCGCCGTGTTCATGCACGGCCGCCTCCAGCAGGTGGGCACCCCGACCGAGATCTACGAGACGCCGGCCACCCCGGAGGTCGCGGGCTTCATCGGCCGCTGCAACCTGCTGCGGGGGCGTATCGACGCGGCACCGGCCGAGGGCAGGACCGTCCGGGTCGAACTCGGCACGACCGGGCGGCACTTGATGGTCGTCCGGACGAAGGGTGTCAGCGCGGGCCAGAGCGCGACCGTGGGTCTGCGGTCCGAGCGCATCACCCTCGCCGACCGCGCTGACGTGGCCGGCGACGACGTCAACGTCCTGCGGGCCACGATCAAGCAGTGCTCCTACACGGGCGCCCGCTTCGAGTACCAGCTCACGGTCGGCGATCTCGAGATCCACGCCGAGAGCACCGTCCGCCACGAGGGCGAGGAGATCAACCTGCTGATCCGGCCCGAGGACTGCCTTCTGTACCCGGCAACAGCCTGAACCGTCCGGTCACTTCGACACCGAGGAGACTTCTTCTAGAAGGAGTACGCCCGGCCCATGCCCGCGGGGGGAGTCCGGTTCCTGGACAACGCCTGGTACTTCGGTACCGACTACCTCGGGCTGGTGATCGTCCGCACCCCGGACGGGCTGATCATGCTCGACGCGCTGACCACCCCGGACGACATGCGCACGCAGTTCCTGGACCAGGCCGCCGCCGCGGGCCTGGATCCCGGGGACATCCGTTGCGTCTGCCTGTCCCGAGCGTACGTAGGCCCCGCTCCACTCCGCGTGGGGCGGGGCCTTCCGACACGGGCCGGTGGGGGCACGAGCGGCGCCGGTCGGCGGCGAAGGGGTGCGCGCTTGCCAACGCTCCGGACGACTGGTCTACCGGATCGCCGGTAGGTAAATAGAATCCAGCCATTACGTCCATACCGAAGCGAGGAATTCCATGGCCGAACTCTCGAGGATCACCGTCGAGCCGCGGGAGCCGCTGGCTGCCGAGGTCTCCCGGCGCCTGATCGACTACCTGATGTCCGGCGAGGTGCAGCCCGGCGACCGGATCCCCTCCGAGCGGCAGCTGACCGAGATGCTCGGCGTGAACCGGCCCACCGTCCGTGAGGCGATCAAGTCCCTGGGCTTCCTCGGCCTGCTGGAGATCCGTCAGTCCAGCGGCACCTACTTCCGCGGAACCGACTCCGACGTCCTCTACCGCCTCTTCGAGCTCGGCCTCGTCCTGGGCGAACGCGGCGCCCGCGACATGCTGGAGGCCCGCGCCGAGCTGGAGGTCGTGGTCGCCGGCCTGGCCGCCACGACCCGTGACGAGGCCGGGGTGGAACTGCTGCGCGCCAGGCTCGCCGCGATGCGCGAGTGCCCGGACGAGGAGTTCGCCGAGGCGGACACCGCCTTCCACGCCGCGCTGGCCGAGCTGGCGGGCAACGTGGTGCTGCGGGACATGCTCCGGGGGATGCGCGCGATGATCCAGCGCGGCTGGGTGCGGCGCACCGGCGCGGTACGGCCCCGCGAGGTCGCCTACGCCGATCACGTGCCGATCTTCGAAGCGGTCGAGAAGGGCGACGCCGACGCGGCGCGCGCCGCGATGGCCGCCCACATGGAGGGCGCGTCCCGACGCCTCAGGGAGGCCCTGGAGCAGCGCGAGGGCAGCTGACGGAGCCCGGATCCGCACGGGAGGGCGATACACCCGCGCGGCCCCATGAGAGCAACCGGTTGACCGGTTGACCGAATCTCTCTACAGTGGCGGCGAGGCAGAAACGACCCTGCCGTGCCCCGCCCAGGCCCTTCCAGACTTCGGTCCACCGCCCCGCGCCGACCGGAACAGGCCCAGGCGGCAGCTCAGTTAGGCTCCCCGCCTACCGGAAGAGGAAGAAACCCCGGTGATCGAGCCCCGACCCCTGGTCGCCCTGATCCACGCCGTTCCGTCCGGCGCCCGTATCGCCCAGCAGACCTTCGCCCGCGCATTCCCCGAGGCCCGTCTCTGGAACGTCCTCGACGACCGTCTCCTGGACGACGCCCGGGACGCCGGCGGCCTGACCGGCTCCCTGCGCCGCCGTATGCTCCGCCTGATCGGCCACGTCATGGACGCCGGTGCCCAGGGCCTGCTGCTGACCTGCTCCTCCTACGGCGAGGTGGTGGACACCGCCCGCACCCTGTGGGACGCGCCGATCCTGAAGTCGGACGAGGCGATGTTCAAGGCCGCGCTGGCCGGTCCGTACGACCGGATCGCCGTGGCGGCCTCCACTCCCCCGGCCGTCCCGGCGGCCGTCGCCCAGCTCGAGGCGCTGGTCCCGCTCGTACGGGGCGGCCGCCCGCTGCAGATCACCACCGTGCTCAGCGAAGCCGCCGCGCGGGCCACCGGCCCCGCAGCGACCGCCGACCGGCTCGCCGACGCCCTCCGCGCGGGCGGCGGCGACTCGGCGCAGGCCGTGCTGCTCGCCCAGTACTCGCTGACCCCGGCCCGTGACGCCCTCGCCGAACTGATGGGCCTGCCCGTGCTCGACGGGGCCGGCGCCGCCGCCCGCGAGCTGCGCGCCCTGCTCCTGGGCGAGCGGGCCGCATCCGAGGCGGCGGTGTCATGACCGGCCCCCTGCCCTGGCCGACCGCCTACACGGTCTCCTCCGACGACTGCCGCACCCCCGTCCCCCTGGGGTACCAGGCACCGTTCGCCGAGGCCGCCGAGTGTCTGGCCGAACTCGGCTACACCGGCCTGGAGGTACAGGTGCGCCGGGTGAGCGAGCAGGACGCCCCCGCGCTGACGGCGGCGGCCGACGCCGCAGGTGTGCGCATCCTGGCCGTCGGCACCGGACCCGTCGCCGCCCAGGACCGCCTCACCCTCACCGACCCGGCCCCCGACGTACGCCGGCACGCGCTGGACCGGCTGCTGGGTGCCGCCCGCCTGGCCGGGGCGCTCGGAGTGCCGCTCACCCTCGGCCAGGCACGCGGAAGGCTTCTTCCCGGCCTGGAGGACATGCAGCGGACCTGGGCCGAACGCGCCGTACGGCGGCTGGCCGACGAGGTCCGCGCCCACGACGGCCGGCTCCTGCTGGAGCCGCAGAACCGCGAGACGACGTCCCTGTGGAACACCCCCGAGGACGCTCTGGCCTTCGCCGCCGGCCTGGACGCCCGCACCGGCCTGGTGCTGGACACCTTCCACCTGGAAGCCGAGGGCCTCGACGTCCTGGAAGCGGTCCGCGCCCATGCCCCGGTCACTGGATGCGTGCAGCTCGCCGCTCCCACCGGCCGCGGCCCGCTGGGCGTGGGGGACCACCGCCTCCCCGGCCTGCTGCGCGGTCTGCGACAGGCCGGTTTCACCGGCTGGCTGACCCTGGAGCACACCCAGGACGGTGACAGCCCGAGGGCCGCGGCCCGTTCCTGGACCGCGCTCGACGACGCGGCCGCCCCCCTGACCCGACCCCCGTCCCCGCTCCCCTCCTGCCCCGAACAGCAGCCGACGAAAGAGGAACCCGCATCATGAGCACCAGCTACCGCCTCGGTGTCCTGGAAGGCGACGGCATCGGCCCCGAGATCGTCCCCGCCTCCGTCGAGATCGCCACCGCCGCCGCCCGGGCCGCCGGCGTGACCGTCGACTGGGTCACCCTCCCGCTGGGCGCCACCGCCATCGAGACCCACGACACCCCCGTCCCGGAGGAGACCAAGCAGGCCCTGGCCGACCTGGACGGCTGGTTCCTCGGCCCGCACGACTCGGTCGGCTACCCCGAGCCGCACAAGTCGGCCCTCAACCCCTCCGGCACCCTGCGCAAGCACTTCCAGCTGTTCGCGAACATCCGCCCCGCCAAGAGCTTCCCCGGGGCCAAGGCCGTGTGCGAGAACGCCGACCTGGTCATCGTCCGTGAGAACACCGAGGGCTTCTACGCCGACCGCAACACCTACGCCGGCACCGGCGAGTTCAGCCCCGTCGAGGGCGTCGCCATCGCCATGGGCATCATCACCCGGGCCGCCACCGAGCGCGTCGCCCGCGTCGCCTTCGACCTCGCGCGCTCGCGCCGCAAGAAGCTGACCATCGTCCACAAGGCCAACGTCCTCAAGCTCACCACCGGCCTGTTCCGCACGGTGTGCCAGGAGGTCGCCCGGGAGTACCCGGACGTGCGGGTCGACGACTTCCACATCGACGCCATGACCGTCCACCTGGTGCGCCGCGCCCAGGACTTCGACGTCATCGTCACCGAGAACATGTTCGGCGACATCCTCTCCGACCTGGCCGGCGAGATCTCCGGCTCGCTGGGCACCGCGCCCTCGATCAACGCCTCCGCCGGCATGGCGATGGCCCAGGCCTCGCACGGCTCCGCCCCGGACATCGCCGGGCAGAACGTCGCCAACCCGGTCGCCATGATCCTCTCCGGCGCGATGCTGTTCGAGTGGCTCGGCGCCCGGCACGAGGACGAGGCCGCCGCCCGCGTCGCGAAGATCATCGAGGCCGGGGTCGCCGAGGCGATCGCCTCCGGCATCTCCACGCGCGACCTGGGCGGCTCAGCCTCCACGACCGAGTTCACCGCCGCCGTCATCAAGGCCGTCACCGCCGGCGCCGGCCAGAACTGACACCCCTGCTCCGGGGCGGGCGCGCCGCGCCGTCCGTCCCGGACATCCGCGCTCCGGGGCAGGCCCGCCGCGCCACCCACCCCCGACACCCACACCCCAAGGCAGGCCCGCCGCGCCACCCACCCCCGACACCCACACCCCAAGGCAGGCCCGCCGCGCCACCCACCCCGGACGGCCGGAGCAAGCCGCCCGTACGCCCCGTCCGTCCCGGACGACCCGCCCGTAGGCCTGCGCCACCCGCGCGACCCCGCCGCACGCCCTAGGAGAAGCCCACCATGTCCCCGCGCATCGGCTGCACAGCCGACGACTTCACCGGCGGCACCGACGTCGCCGCCGCCTTCCGGCGTGCCGGTCTGCGCACCGCTCTGGTCTTCGGCGTCCCCGGCCCGGACACGCCCCTGCCCAAGGACTGCGACGCGGCCGTGGTCGCGCTCAAGACCCGCTCCACCCCCGTCGACGAGGCGATCGCCGAATCCCTGGACGCCCAGCGCTGGCTGTGGGACCAGGGTGTCGCGCAGGTCTGCTTCAAGTACTGCTCCACCTTCGACTCCACCCCCCGCGGCAACATAGGCCAAGTGACCGACGCGCTCCTGGAGAACGCGGGCGCCCGCGTCACCCTCCACTGCCCGGCCTCCCCGCCCAACGGCCGCACCGTGTACCAGGGCCACCTCTTCGTCCACGACCAGCTGCTGTCCGACTCGCCGCTGCGCCACCACCCCCTCAACCCGATGACGGACTCCTCACTGCCGCGCCTGCTGTCCGCGCAGACCCCTCATCCCGTCGGCCTCATCGGCTGGCCGACCGTGCGGCAGGGCGTCGAAGCCGTCCGCGAGGCCCTGATCGCCCACGAGCGGGCCGGCACGCGGCATGTGATCGCCGACGCCCTCTCCGACGACGACCTCGCCGTCCTCGGCGCCGCCGCCCTCGAACTCGCCGTCGTCGCCGGAGCGGCGGGCCTGGCCGAAGGACTCGGCCACGCCTACCCCGCCACCACCCACGCCACCCCGGAACCGCGGCCCCTCGACGGCCCTGCCGCCGTCCTGGCCGGCAGCTGCTCGGCCCGCACCCTGGAACAGATCGCCCACTTCCACGCCGCCGGGCTGCCCTCCCTGCACCTCGACGTCCTCGCGGCCGCCGCCGGACGCGACGTCGTGGGCGAAGCCCTCGCCTGGTACGACGACCAGGATCCCGCCCGGCCCGTCCTGCTCCACGCCTCCGCCCCGCCGGAGGAACTGGCCGCGATCCAGGCCCGGCTGGGTGTCGCCGAAGCCGCCGCCCAGGTCGAGGACCTCCTCGGCTCCCTCGCCGTCCACCTGGTCGAGCGCGGCGTACGCCGGCTGCTGGTCGCGGGCGGGGAAACCTCCGGCGCCGTCACGACCGCACTGAACGTCCGCAGCGTCCTGGTCGGCGACGAGGCCGACCCCGGCGTCCCGTGGACCCACGCCACCACCGAGACAGGCGGCCTCTCCCTGATGCTCAAGTCCGGCAACTTCGGCGCCCCCGACCTCTTCGTCCGCGCCCTGCGCACCCCGGCGGAGCCCAAGTGAGCGGCTACGCCGACGAGTCCGCCGCCCGGGCCCTCGTCGTCGCCACCGCACGGTCCCTCTTCGCCCGCGGCCTGACCCACGGATCCACCGGCAATCTCTCCGTCCGCCTGGCCGACGGCACCCTCCTGCTCACGCCCACCGGCGCCGGCCTGGGCACCGTCACCGAGACCGACCTCTCCCGCGCGGATGTGCAAGGCCGTCGGCTCGACGGCCCGAAGCCCACCAAGGAAGCGTTCCTGCACGCCGCCTTCTACCGGGCCCGCCCCACCGCCCACGCCGTCGTCCACCTGCACTCCACCTACGCCGCCGCCCTCTCCACCCGCGCCGACCTCGACCCCGAGGACGTGCTGCCGCCCCTCACCGCCTACTACGCCATGCGCGTCGGCACCCTCCCTCTGCTGCCCTACCACGCCCCCGGCGACACGAGCCTGGAAACCCTCGCCGAGCGGACCGCGCGCACCCACCACGCCGTCCTGCTCGCCAACCACGGCCCCGTCGTCGCCGCAGCCACCCTGGAGCAGGCCGCCGACGCCGCCGAAGAACTGGAGGAGACGGCCAAGCTGTTCTTCCTCCTCCACGGCCACCCCACCCGTCCCCTCACCCCCGAACAGGCTGCCCTCACCACCACACGGTGAGCATGAGCAGCAGGAACAGCAGGACCGCGACGCAGGTCATCCCCAGGAAGAAGATCCGCCATCGGTCGTCCGACGGCAGTGCCCGCTCGGCCTCCGCCCGTGCCTGCCGGCGGTCCGCTCTGCGGCCCCGTGGTGCGCGCTGTGGCTCCGGTAACTCCCCCGCGCCCGCTCTGTGGAGGTACTGCACCAGCTCCCACCACGCCTCGGAGGGGAGGTTCGGCACACCGTAGGCGGGCGCGAAGGCGATCAGCCGCAGGAAGTGGCGCTCCACCGGGCCGTCCTCCTTGCACGCGTCACGGATCAGGCTCACCAGGTGTTCCGCGAGGGGTTTGTACCCGACGTACGGCAGCACGGCCCAGTGGAGCAGCCAGAACGCCGTCTCGGCGGCGCGGCGCGGATCCTGCCCGTCCGCCCCCTCCCTGCCCGCGCGTCGGTCGTGGCGCAGGTACAGCCGTTTCCACAGCAACCGACGACCGAGGTAGCGGGCCTGCCAGAGGGTGCGCCGTCGCGTGCCGGAGGCCAGGGCCTCCAGGAGACGGTCGACCTTCTGACGCGACAGGTCCGGGGTGTCCAGCCGGGTGAGCAGCACCGCGTCGGACGCCCCGCCGTGGCCGCCCGCCGGTGCCGGGCGATCGTGCCCGCCGCGCGGGAGGACGCCGTTGGCCACGCCGCGGGCCAGGGTGAGGGGCTCGGGCAACGGCCGCAGTGGTTCGTCGGGCAGATACGGCGACGGGGCCTCGTTCGGCTCGTCCCCCGTGGGCCGTACGGCCTGCGGGTGCGCGCCGACCACCGGGGCACCGTCGTCGTCGCTTCCCTGCGGCGGTGTCGGGGCGGGCAGGGGCGAGGGCGCGTGGAGCTGCCCGGCGGCCGACTGGTCGTGGTACCAGTCCGCGACCGGATCGACCTGACCGGACCCGGTTCCGTCGAACCCCGCTCCGGCTTCCCCGGCAGGGGCTGCCGTAGGTGCCGGGCGGTCGTCCGTGTCGTACGCCCAGCCGCCGGGCTGCGGGAGAGGCGTCTCCAACAGTCTCGTCAGGGTGCGCAGCCGGTCCCCCGTCGGCAGCGCGGCCCCGGTGGGGCACTGGGACAGCACGCGGCGGACCTCGGCGGCCTTGATCGGCTCGGGCAGGAACCTCCGCACCAGTTCCGCCGCGATGTACTGGGCCTCGTCGTCCGGTGCGCTGCGCAGTGCGATCCGCTCCAGGCGCAGGTCCTCGACGGCCGAGGTCCGCCAGTGCGGTACGCCCATGACGCGCAGCGCGTGGCTGTCGGTGGTGTCGTAGGTCGCGTAGGTCCAGAAGTCCCGCCCGAGCCAGCTGCCGAAGATGCCGCACAGCCCCCAGATCAGCAGCGGTGTGTCGTTGGTGTGCTCGGCCGAGAACTCCGGGATGCGTACCGACATCAGATGGTCCGGGGTGCGCAGCAGTTGGGCCGCGACCGCGGCGAGCGGTTCCCGTACCGTCCCCACGCGTGCCGTGAACCGCTGCCAGGCCGGCTCGGCGGCGTGCTTGAGGTCGTCGAGCCCGAGGGTCGGCAGGCTGCGGGCGGGGTCGGCGTCGTACAGGCCGTCCGAGGGGCCTGGGAGCGGGAGTTGACCGAGTGTCAGGCACAGTCTGGCCTTCAGGACGTCCCGGTTCCCGATCAGCGCGTGCGACTCCGTGCTGGCCCTGCCGTGGGCGTCGGGGCCCCGCCGCCGGTTGATGACGACGACCTCGCCGTTGCCCGGACGGACGTGGCGGACCTGGCTCGGCTGCCCGGTCCCCTCCGTCTGGAGCAACGGCGCGAGCTCCTCCCGCAGTTCCTCGGCGCGGGCCCGCTCGCACGAGTACGCCACGGCGGTGATGCCCGTGCCGGTTCGGCCGCGGTTGCCCTCCCAGCGGAAGACGATCTGGTCCAGTCTCTGCTCACCCTCATGGTTCACGACGCGTCACATCCCCACCCCGGACGGCCGCCGTGATGCGGGGTCGCCCAGCACGCCGCACATGGCGAGGATCGACAGCAGCGGGCCCAGTACACGCCGGGACCGCACCCCGTGCGGGAAGTAGCCGTTGGTGGGCTGGCCACCGGTGGCCGAGGCGAAGTGCAGGCTGCACCGCAGCGCGCTGTCGAAGGGGCGCAGCCAGGCCGGCGCGGCGTGCCGGCGCAGAAAGGCGTACACGTCACGGCTCTCCTCACGCAGCCGGTGCGGGTCGAACGGCGGCGTCGTGGGCCGGCCGAGCCAGCGGTCGACGGGGGGCTCGAAACGCAGCAGATCGGCCTTGCCCACCACCAGCGCCGTGGCCACGTCGAGGTACGCCCCCGTGCGCGGCAGCCGGTCCAGCACCGTCTCGAAAGCGGGGTCGCTCCTGCTGACGACGAGCCGGTACTGATCGCGGGCCTCGTCGAGCTGCGGCAGCGCGCAGGCCAGCAGCGGGTCCACGACGAACACCAGGGCGTCGACGCCGAGCAGGAAGCGCAGCAAGGTGTCCGTCCGGACCAGGTCCTCGCCGCCGAGGTCGAAGAACGCCACTGGTCTGACCTGGCCGTCCGTCCCCGTCAGGAGCAGCGCCTCGACGAACTCGGCGAACGGGGTCTGCCCGGTGGACTCCAGTTGCTTGCCCTCCCGGAGCAGGGCCACCCGGTCCCGTATGAACTCCGAGTGGTCGGCGGGGTTGACCGACTGCCAGCGCACTCCGTACGGCTCCAGGCCGCCGTCGGTGATCTCGGCGACCATCTGGGTCAGCAGATGGCTCTTGCCGGTGCCGGAGGTGCCGACCATGGCGACGGTCAGGGGGCGGCCGTGGGTGAGGTAGGGGACGGGGATGTAGTGCGCCTTGACCCCGTCGGTGTTGCCGCACAGCTGGAAGGCGCCGCGCAGGAGGTCGGCGCGCCGCAGCGGATTGGTGTGCCGGGCGAGGTCGAGGCGCTCGAACCGGAGCTTCTCGTTGCGCACGTGCAGGGCCCGTTCGTCGTAGACGACGATCTCGAGGCAGTACGGGCACATCACCTGGCCGGGTTCGAGCCGTGCCGATGTGCTGTTCACCGGCGCCCCCTTCCGCTTCTGCCGCGATCACGTTCGGTGCTGCCGCCCAGCCAG
Organism: Streptomyces sp. NPDC096132; assembly: GCF_044763345.1. Classification (NCBI taxonomy): domain Bacteria; kingdom Bacillati; phylum Actinomycetota; class Actinomycetes; order Kitasatosporales; family Streptomycetaceae; genus Streptomyces; species Streptomyces sp. NPDC096132. The sequence continues at coordinate 135,235 of NZ_JBIWGA010000011.1, read as the reverse complement.
CCACGTCGGGGGGCCCGTTCCCCGTCGGCCGAGCCAGGGCCCCGGCCGGGCCGGACCGGCCCGCCGGGACCGGTCGTGGCGTCCGGGCCGTGGAGGTGACCGGGGCTGTCGGCGTGGCCCGGGTCGCCGGCGTGGCCCGGGTCGTCGGGGTGGCCGAACCCGTCGGCGCCGGCGGCCGCTCGCTTGCGGGCGAGAATCGTGTCGAACTCCCGTCGGTGCGGTTCGAGGGGGTCGGGGCGGGCGGTGACCATGGCGGCCGGATCGGAGTCCGGCATGATCAGCCCGAGGAGATGGGCCGCCGTCGGACGGTCCTCGGCGCGGGACGCGAAGGCTCCGCCGAGGGTCTGGGCCAGCGAGCGGTACGCGTCGAGGTCCGCGGGAGGCCCGTCGGGCCTGCCCTGGCGGCCGGCCACGAGCTGGTACATGAGCTGGGCGGTGCTCCACAGGGCGTCGCGGGCGTCGGTCTCACCGGCGCCGGACCGTTGTTCGGGCGAGGCGTAGGGAGGGACTCCCCACGGAGTGCGCGGGGTGCCGATCCGCACGACGGCCCCCAGGTCCCAGAGCTGGGCCCGTTCTCCGTCCCACCGGACGGCCGCGGGCACGATGCCGCGGTGCACCAGTCCCAGGCTCTCCAGCAGCCGCACCGCGAGCACCAGGTCGCGCTCGATGATCCGCTGATCGCTGGTGGAGATGCCGTGGGCGAGACCGGTTGCGGGTTCACCCCGCGGCTCGGAGTAGATCAGGAAGGGTTCGGCGGCGTCCATGTCGTAGCCGACCGGCACCGGGAACAGCCCCTGGTACGGGCCACCGCCGAAGGCCCGGTGGATCATCAGGGCGGCCCCCACCTCCGTCTCCAGGGTCAGGTACTCCTGCTGGTCGGACGCGTCGGCGACGGACAACCGCACCTGTACGCCCTTCCAGGCGTCGCCGAGCAGCACCTCGCGCGCCAGCAGGGGCGGGCGGACGACCCGCCGGAGATCGGGCCCGAATCGGGTGGGCACCCGGTGGCGTCTGCCGCCGGGGGTGGTGAAGGAGAGGTCGGGAGGCATGTCGAGGCTGCCCCTCGGCGGACGGAAGTCCTGGGCGGCCGTGCCGTGCCCCGCGGCCCCTGCCGGCCGGTCGCTCACACGCCCTCCTCGTACCAACGCCGGTCCCGGGCGGCGGCCGGCCCCTCCTCGGCCCACTCCCGCAGCCGGACGGACGTCACCACGCCGAGCCGGAGGGGGACGAGTTTGAGCAGTCCGGCGTACCGGCCGGCGGGTGTCCACACGGACCGGCTGTGCACGCCCTCGGACACGACGACCGGGGCCTGCCGGGACTCCCGGGTCTCGGTGCCCGCTCCCTCCTGTCCGTCCGTGGCCTTCCAGACGGCCCGCGGTGCGAAGCTGATCCACTCCACGGTGTGGGGGTCCCGGCTGAGCAGCGGTGCCTGGTCCTCCGAGGCCAGGTCCACCATCCGGCGGCCCTGGGGATCGGGCTCGATCGCGTCGGCCACCCGCTGGTGCCCGATGCCGAGCAGGCCCTCGGCGCTGCCGCGCCGGTCCGCGGAGCGGGTGTACGGCGGGGGCGAGACCACGCCCTGGGTGAACAGATGACGACGGGTCACCTCGAACATCTGCCGGATCCGCTGCTCCACGTCGGTGAGCGCGCCGGTCCCGGCCTGTCCCCGGGCGACGACGCCCCAGGAGGGACCGAGGGCGTGCACGAGGGTGTCGGTGAGGTCGTCCACGAGGGTGTCGACGAGATGGGGGCCGCCGTCGCCGGCCTCCCGGTCCAGCCAGCGCGGGCCGTCGCCGGACAGCGCGCCGGGCCCGGGTGCCGGCCGGTGGGCGGAGGCGGTGCCCGGGTGCGTCCCCGACGCGGCGGGTCCCCGCTCCGGCTGGTCGGCCGGGGACGTCCGGCTGTAGGGATCCGGCGCGGGCATCCAGTCGGGCCGCTCGTGGCCGCCCGGGAAGCCCGCGGCGGGGCCCGGCGCGGTGACCTCGTGGTCGGGTTCTTCCCAGCCGCCGCCCGCTGTCGCGGAGGCGCGCTCGGACTGCTCCGGCCGGCCGTCCAGTTCCTCGGCGCTCGCCGCGGCGCCGCGCAGCACCCCGGCCACCATGCGGGCGGCGTCGGCGCAGTGGAGGCGCTCGTCGGCGGCCCAGCGCTGCCGGAACACCGCCTCCGCGAGCAGCGCGTCCAGGCCGTCCAGGGCCCGTCGGGCGTCGTCCGCGCCGGTCAGGTCCCACCAGGCGTCCACCGCGCGCCGCCAGCGGACGAGTACGAGGAAGAACGCGAGCCCCACCCCGCACAGGGCGCCGAGCAGGGCCGCCCAGGACGGCACGCTCCACACGCGGGTCAGCAGGTGCCCGCCCGCCGCGCCCACTGCCGCCGCCGCGATCCGGGCGGCGGCTCCGGCCGGCATCGAGCCGGGGTGGGCGTGTCCGGGCCGATGGGCCCGGGCGAGCAGGCTGCCGCCGGCGAGGACCGCCAGGACGGCGAGCACGGCGAGCGTGCCGGGCCAGGCGTACAGCGCGGCGAGTCCGCAGGCCACGGCCGTCCCGGCGAGCTGCGCGGGGGTGATCGCGGCGACGCCGAAGTCCTGTTCGGCCGAGACGCGTGAGGGCAGTTCGGGCGGGCAGCGGCGGTCGGCCTCGGTGAGCAGTCCGGCACTGGGGGCGGGTGCCACCTGCTCGGAGAGGGCGGCGAAGCGTTCGGCGACGCTGCGCAGCGCCAGCCGCTCGCCGAGCATGCGTTCCGCCAGCCGCTGGAGCCCCTCCCCCACCGCTTCCCGGCTGCCCGAGTACGGGGGCACGCGGACGCCGAGTTCGGTCAGCAGCAGGGTGGACTCCGGCGTCGCGGCCGTGGCGCCGGGGGCACCGTCGTGCAGGGCCCTCAGGACCAGGGTCCGGTAGCCGTCGAGTTGGTGGGAGGCGGAGTCGAGCGCGGCTTCGGTGTCACGTCGGCCGTTCCCGAGGAGCAGCCCGCCGACTCCGCTGAGCCGGGCCCAGCCGGTGCAGGCCTCGTCGAGGGCGCCGGCGCAGCCCGTGTACGCGCGGTCCGCGGCGCCGCCGGGGGTGCGGTGGCCCGGCACGGGACCGGCGGGGCGGCCAGCGGCGAGTTCGTCCACGGGCTTGGGGAGTTCGATCCGGGACGTGTCGTCGTCCCCGGCGCGCCGGCCGCCCGTGACGCGCTCGCCGGCGAACCGGGTCAGCGCCTCCCGCCAGGCACGTGCCCGCGCGGCACCGGACAGGTCGTGCTCCAGCACATGGACGCCGGGCACGGCCACGGCCTCGGGGAAACGGGCGAGGGTCTCCAGGGTCTCGTCGAACAGCCCGCGCAGCAGATCGACGAGGACGGCCAGCGCCTCGGGGTCGTCGGGACGGACGGGATCCCCGGCGGTGCGGGCCGCGCGCAGGTCTCCCACCCAGAGCAGTCCGGCGTCGGGTCCGTGCAGGACGGCCGGCCGCACGAGGCGGCGCCGGTACGCGGCCGCGGTGTCGGGGGCGTCGGCGGGACGACCGTCGACCTCGTCCTCGTCGTCGGCGTTGTCGGCAGCGGCGGTCCGGGCGTCCTCCGTGTCCGGCAGGTCACCGACGACCAGGCCGAGCAGCCACGCCTTGGCGCCGTAGCCGAGGACCCTCTCGTACAGGCTGTGATGGTCCATCAGCCCGCGCGGGGTGTCGAGCAGCAGGAAACGGTAGTGCCCGTTGGCCGGTTCCGGGCGGCCCTCGGCGCGCAGCTGCTCCTGGACGGCCGCGCGCAGGCCGTCGGGGGTGGCCAGGGTGTGCGCGCCGGAGCGCAGGTCCAGCACGATGACCGCGTGCGCCGCGCCTGTCGTCCGGCTCACTCGGGGTCACTCTCCCACGGGTCGCGGGCGGGACGGCGCTCGGCCGTGGTGCCGATCGCCGAGTCCGGCGTGGACCGGTCGGGGTCCCGGGTGTCGCTCGTGGTGGTCCAGGGGAAGGCGCCCTCCGTCCGGTCGGGCCAGCCGTCGCCCGCCTCGGCGGGGAACGGCGGATAGGGCGCGAACGACGGTCCGGCGTCCGGCTCCGCGCCGGGTGCCGACCGGTGTCCGCCGTCGCCGTGTCCGCCGTCGCCGCCGTGTCCGTCGTCCTGGTCCGCGGCGGGCCAGGACGAGGCGCCGTACGGGCTCGCCGGTGAGGGGACGGACCGCTCGTCGGAGTCGCCGGTCTCCCAGGGGAAGTCGTCGGGCGCGCCGTTCGGCTCGGCCGTGCGGGCAGGGGGCACCGGGACGACGGGACGGGCCGCGGCGGCGTCCGTACCGACGTTGCGTTCCCAGGCCGCCGACGGGCCGGGGGCGGGGGCGCTGTCCCAGGCCGCCGACGTGACGGTGGCGGGGGCGGAAACCACGCCTTCGTCGCCCGTCGCCGGGTCCCCCGTGAGCCGTTCCGGCCAGTGGGGCTTCTCGGGCCAGGCGTACAGATCGTCACCGTCCTCGGCGGCGGACCGCGGGCGCGGTGCGGACGGCGTCGGGGATCCGGATGGTGCGGCCGGCGTGGGCGATACGGACGGCTCGGCGCCGACCGCCGAAGCGCGGTCGGCCCGCGCAGCCGTCTCGCGGTGGGTGACGGACTCGTCCCGGCGGTCGTGCCGCAGGGGTACGGTCCCCCAGTCGTCCTCGGCACGGCGGCGCGGTGCGTGCGGCGAGGACGGCGGGGACGGCGGGGACGGGTCGGCGGGAGCCGGTGGTTCTCCCAGCACGGTGCTCTCGAGGAGCCGCAGGGTCGGCTGGAGCGCCCGTTTCTCGGTGAAGGTCACGTCCAGGGCGCCCGGAAGGGTCTCGGCCCAGAACTGCCGCAGGGGGCGCATCCATTCGGCCGACCACTGGCCGCTGTGGAGCTCCAGCTTCTCGAGGATCTCCAGCTGGCGCTTGGCGATGTCCTTGACGAACCGCACGTACATCGGGTCGGGGGTGCTGCCGGACAGGGCGAGGCCCTTCGGCTGGACCCTCATCAGGACGCTGCAGTAGTCCTCCACGATGCGTCCCTCGTCGAGCAGTGCCCACCGTTCGTAGGAGCGCAGCAGTCCGGCCCAGCCGGAGATCTCGCCCTGGTAGTCGTCGAGGCGCAGCGTCATGCCGGGGACGTCGGGTCCGTCCTCCTCGTACAGCCGGATCCGGACCCTGCGGGGCGAGTCCATGTCGCCCTCGACCACGCTGACCTGGCCGTTCCACATCGCGCACAGCAGACGGTGCAGGATGTGCCGGCGGTCCTCCTCCGTGCTGGCCAGCCAGTCGTCGCGGTGGCCGAGCCGCTGTCGCCAGGCCAGTACGTCCTCGCTCTGCTCGACGTCCCGGGCCCGCGCCCACCGGCGCAGCACGTTGCGTGCCTCGGGCACCTCGGTGAGGCTCATCTCGCTGCGGAAGAGGACCACCGTGATCGAGTCGGTCTCGACCCCTCGGAACTCGATGGAGCGTTTGCCGTCCCGGGGCAGCAGCAGGGACTTGCGCAGGTAGTCCTCGACGGCGTCCTTGTCAGGGATCGTGGGGTAGACGATGAGGATCTTGAGTGGTCCCCCGCCCTCGGGCACGAACCCGTGGGGCAGCAGTCCCGCGATCTTGAACCGGAACTGTTCCAGCGCGCCCTTGCCGATGTCCTCGGCCGCGTCGCCGACGCCCGCCGCCGCGCTCAGCAGCATGGCCATGGACGGCAGCAGCGGACGTTCGTCGGCCAGCGCGCCGCTCTCGGCGAAGAGCGTCTTGACCCGCTGTTCGATCACGGACTTGACGGTGGCGACCGCCGCGGCGGGATTGCGCCGGCCGACGGCGTGCGCGGCCTGCCAGGCGTCGCCGTCGACGAGTTTGAGCAGCAGCGCCGACTCGTCGTCGTTCTCGCGCAGGTTGACCCGCTTGACGAGCCGTTCCCTCAGGTCGTCGTAGAAGTCCAGCAGGTTGTTCTGCGGGGGCAGCAGGTAGGAGACTCCGGTGCGGTCGTCGTACAGCTCATTGACGTGCTCGTCGAACGCCCGGGGCTCTTGCTCCATGTGCTTGCGGAAGGCCTCGACGAGCAGCGTCACCTCGCTGTTGAGCGCCGCGGCGGCCGGGCGCCAGCGCTGTTCCTGGCGCCGCCAGCCCTCGTGCCACACGGCGCGGCAGCGCCACTGGAACCAGCGGTCCTGTGCCTCGACGGCCGCGGCCACGTCCGGGTCGCCCCAACGCGCCTTCGACAGACCGCCGATGCGGCCCCTGATCCGGGGAACGGCGGGGGGCTGTGGCTCCACGCCCGCCGGACGCCCGGGCTGCCGGCTGCGGTTCTCCAGCATGCCGAGGAAACCGAACACGGTCACCGGGTCCGGGTCGCCCGGCACTCCCTTGATGATCCGGTCCGCCTGGAAGAGGTCGACGGACCGCAGCAGCCGCTCCAGGGCGGGTCGGGGCGCGAACTGCTCGGCCAGGGCGGGCGCGCGGCGGTCCACCTTGCGCCGCAGATCGTCGATCAGTCCCTGCATGTCGCTGATGCGGTCGCGGAGCGCCTGTTCGATGGCGACGCCGCCCCGGGGCAGCGGATCGGGTTCGGGTACCGGCAGTGCTTCCCGGTTCCACAGTTCTTCCAGGCCGGAGTCGGCGAACATCTTGCGGACCGTGCCCGCGTACTCGTGGCTCGCCTTGGCGGCGGGCTCGGTGAGCCGGCGGACCGACATGGCCAGCATCCGGGAGGAGACCAGCTCGGAGAGTTCGTCGATCGGCGCCGTCATGGACGCGACCAGGCTGGTGGAGACACCTCGGTGGCCGATTCCGGACGCGGCCCGCACGGCGCGGTGCAGTCCGCGGTTGATGAAGCTGGCGGCGAACGTCTGGTAGTCGTCGGCGCGGGGACGCGGCCCGCTGCCGTCGCCCAGTTCGGTGCCGACGAGCGACATCACCAGGGAGACGATCGAGCGGCGCAGGTCGTCGGGGCGGATGCCGGCGGTGCGGCTGAACAGGAACGCGGTGGGCACCATGCCGGTGCGCAGCCGGATCGGGTGGACGCCCGGGTACCGGATGTGCAGCGCGGATTCCAGGTCGGTGTCGCCGAGGTCGGACTCGGCGGTGGGCACGTTCTGTTCGTCGATCAGCCGGAACAGGTCCACGACGGCGCGTGCGGCGTTGAGTTCGGCCTCGCGGCCTCCGCCCGCCGAGGTGGGGAACGCGGAGGGCATGACCACCAGTGGGTAGATCCGGGCGCCGGTGAAGTTCTTGGCCCGGAACGCCTCCCCGATCAGATGGAGGTAGTCGAGGAAGATCCCGGCGCCGGTGCCGCCGGCCACGGAGTGGGCCACGAACACGTCGCAGCCGGACATGGGGCCGCCGCCGAGCTGGCTGAGCTCGCCGCCGGACCGGCTGATGGCGTCGATCGCCTGCATCAGCGGGCCCATGACGGGGTCCAGGCCGTTGCGCAGCGTGCCGAACAGGGCCGCGCGGCCGACGGTGGGCAGCTGGCCGGCGCCGTTGCGCAGCGGGGTGACCTTGGGCTCGCCGCCGCGCGGGGGCAGCCAGCCGCTCACCTCGTCCCGCATCACCGCGCGCAGTTCGCGGGTGACCTCCGGGGAGCTGTCGTGGTCGGGGAGCAGGTCGTGGGTGGCGCGGGCGGTCCGGCTGTACGCGGCGCGCAGCCCGGCCTCGGCGCTGAGATGGGGCAGCCTGGCCAGCTCCGACTCGCTGAAGTCGGCGTAGACGAACTGGAGGCACTCGGGGAGCTGGTAGCGCAGGGGGATGCCGAGTCTGGTGAGAGCGGTGCCGTCGGGACCGCACAGCTCGGCGCGCAGCCGTCGTTCCAGCTCGGTTCCGACGAGCCCGCCGGTGCCGCCCAGACCGACGAAGAGCATCGGCTGGAAGATCTTCATGGTGTGGTCCTCCGCCGGGACGGCTGGCGTCCCGGTCGCTGGTGTGGGAGTTCATGAGGAGGGGGAGGCGAACCTCAGAGGTCGGGGTGATCCCCCGGGTCCGGCACACCTACGGGGTAGGCGCCGTTGTCGTGGGAGTCCGCCGACGGGCCGGCCGGGGCCGGACGGGCGGTGCGGCGTTTCTCCGGTGACCGGGACCGGGTGCCCCGGTTCGTGGAGGGGCGGCGTCCCTTGCTCTCGGCGACGTGCAGGGAGAGGGAGCCCTCCAGGGGCACCGCCTCGCCGAAGCGCAGGGTGCGCTCGCCCTGTCCGCTGATCCGCAGCACCACTCCGCCGTTGAGGCCGCGCCGCACGGCGTACGTCCCTCGGGAGCGCCGTACGATCCGGGGGTTGTCGGTGGCCGTGTCGACGACGTCGAACTCGTACCAGTTGCCGCGTCCGGTCTTGGCCTTGCCGCTGCCGACCAGGGTGGAGTCGGTGTCGCGCAGTTCGAGGAGGAGTCCGGCGGGTGCGATCCGCAGCCGGTTGACGCGGCGGCGGGAGAGCAGGACGGCGACGACGACGGCCAGGGCGAAAGCGGCGGGGATGACGACCTTCCACCACCGGTCCCACAGCAGCTCCAGGTCACCGGGGACGGGGGTGACCGTGATGGCGAGCGGCGCGTCGTCGAGGACGCGCTCGCCCTCGACCGCGACGACCTTGCCGCCGAGTTCGATGCCGTCGTCGTCGACGGGTGCGCCGAGTTCGTCCGCCGCGGCGACCTCGACGGTCACGGGGACGGTGGACGCCCCGGGCTCGACGGTCACCCGGGCGGGGGTGACGCTCAGTCCGGTGCCCTTGGCGTCGGCGACGGAGAGCAGTACCTCGTGCGGTGCGCTGCCGCGGTTGCTGACCTTCAGCGTGCCCGGCACGCGTCCGCCGGGGTGAACGCCGGCGGCGGGGATGTCCAGTTCGGCCTCGAACGTGGAGTTCTCCGGGGAGACGGCGGTCGGGTAGGACCGGGTGTCCGGGCTGAGGCCCACCGAGGTGACGGTGCTGGAGAAGAGCAGGGAGCCGGATGCCCGGCCGGGCACGGTGACGGTGCCGGAGAAGACACCGTCGGAGCCCTGGTCGTCCGGGCCCGTGCCGTTGTCGGTCAGGGTGATGGGGACCTTCTGGGAGAAGCCGTCGCCGGTCAGGCGGCCCGTGACGGAGATGCCGCGCAGATCCCGTTCGTCGAGCTTGACGCTGTCGCGGGTCAGCACCTCGACCTCGACGCGGGTGCGCTCGCCGGCCCTCGGCGAGGGCTTCTCCAGGCGGATGTCGGAGCGCACGGCGCCCCGCCAGAGGGCGCTGATGCTGGCGACACGGTCGCGATGGCCTTCGGGCGCGTCGAGGTGCACCCGCCAGCGGCCGGCGAGGGGGCGGGTGATGCGCAGCGACTCGACCGCCTTGCCGCGGGCGGTGAACTCGAAGGACGAGCCCCCGTCGCCGTCTCCGCTCCCGTCCCCGGACTCGGTGATCTTGCGTCCTTGAGGGTCGTAGTAGGTGGCCCGCACGGCGGGGTCGCCCTTGGAGACGACGATGGTGCCTTCGGTGGCCAGCGGGGAGACCCGGACGTGCAGGTCGCCGGGCGGGCGGCCCTGGGTGCCGGGCTCCTGGTGGAGACACCGCGCGGCGGCGAACGCCGCCTGCAGGGCCTGGCCGAGCTGCTCGGCTCCGGGCACGGTCTCCGCCTCGGGGCGGGTCTGCGGGAGGTCGCGGCATCCGTCGCGGTAGCCGGCCGCCGCCATCTCCTCGAGCCGCTTCTCGTCCACGTCGTGCCCGAAACCGAGCGGCCAGATCTGTACCTTGGCGTCCTTGGCCTCCTGGAGGGCCTGGGCGAGGTCCTGGTCGGCCTGGTCGTCCCTGGTCGTCGGGTCGAGGCCGCGGTAGCGGTAGCTGTCCTCGATGTCGAGGTGTCCGTCGGTGAGCAGGAACAGCACCCGGGGCCGGTCGGGGTCCGCGGCCTCCTTCAGCCGGGTGACGCCCTGGCGTACGGCGGAGATGAAGTCGGTGCCCGATCCCTCCGCCGCGGTGCGCCGGCGCAGTGTGGCGGCGCACTCTCCGATCTTGTCGCGGCCCACGGCGTCCAGTTGCCGCATCGGGCAGACCTCGTCGACGGGCGACTGCTCGTCGGTCGTGGCGTCGGCGAACCCGTAGACCACCATCCGCGACCGTGCGGAGGGTTCGCTGACGGCGATGGTCGAGACCGCGTCCTTCTCCCGGTCGAGTTCTCCCGCTGCCAGACTCGCCGACTCGTCCACAGCGACCGCGTAGTCGACCGGATCGTCGGACGATCCGGCCTTCGTCAGGACGGTGTCCGGGGAGCGGACCGGTCCGGCGACCCCGGATTCGGGTGCGGCCGAGGCCGCCCCGGGCAGGGTCACCGCGGCGAGCGCCATGGCGGCCAGGCCGTACGCGCCCCGGCGCGCACGCAGCCGCGCCCGTGGACTAGTGAACAGAGAGAGCGCATTCGATTGCACGCTCGAGCACCCCCCTTGAATATGTCACGCTCAACCCCCACGATTCCGGGACCCCCCAAGGTCCCCGAAAATCCCCGCTCTTCGGCTGCCGCCGGAATGAAATACGTCGACGGCGCCTGCGCCGCCAAGTTTAAAACACCAGCCTCGGAATTTGGCCGAATTACCAATAATGAGTTTGACCAATTACGAATGACCGGTTAATTCATTTGTTCACCGCTGTTCTTTTTTGATCACCCCTGCCCGGCGCAGGAGCCTGGCCAGTCCGTACCTGCCCTTCTGCTCCGCGGCACGCGCCAGGACGTCCAGGGGCATCGGTGGCCGGATCTCCAGTTGCCGGCTCAGACAGTCCACGTGGGCACGGACGGCGTCGGGGCCGTCGCGCAGGCGCGCCGCGAGCGGGGAGTCGAGGCGCGCGAGGAGCGCCCAGGCCCGGGTGTCCCGGTCGGCGCACCACAACTGGAAGAAGGCGCCGCCGGTCAGCATCTGGTGCGTGCCGACGCGGGCCAGTCCGAGCGCGCCGGGGGCGTCGAAGGCACCGGGTGGCAGCGTCACCCGCCAGCCACCGTGGCGCCGGTCCCATTCCGGCTCGTACTGGGCGAGCTCCTTCTCGCTGAGCCACCGGTGGATCCTCTCCCCGACGCCGGACACGGCACGGGTCTCCGCGCGCCACAGGTCCGCCACGAAGGCGGGCGTCTCCTCGCAGACGGCGGAGAGGTCGGGATCGTGCTCGCCGTCGTGCGCCGGCGTGTAGACCAGGTGACGGACCCGGCCGTCGTCCTCGACCGCGCGCACGGCGTAGACCGGCAGATGCACCTTCTCCGGTGCGCCGACCCGTTCGGGGTTCTCGATGCCCGGCGGCAGATTGAACCGCGCCCGTTCCGGGTGGTCCGCCAGTTCCTTCAGGGCGTCCTCGCGGAACCCGGGCGAGTCCAGCCGGCGGACCATCGCGCCGCGATGCCTCGGTGCCGAGCCGTCCGGGAGAACGAAGGTGACCGTCGAGCTCGTGTAGTGGGCCGCTGTCAGCGGGCGCGACTGGAACCCGTCGAAGTACAGCCTGCGGCGGTCACCGCGGATCACCGTGTAGCGCGTGCCCTCGCGCATCGAACGCCGGCCGAGCTCGGTGAGTCCGACCCGGCCGCCGACGTCGGTGACGTGCTCGATCGCGGTCAGGAAGGCCAGCGCCTGCCGCACCAGGGCGGGGTCGAGCGCCAGGAAGGCGGCCAGTTCCGCGGCGGTACGCAGTCCGCCCTCGCCGATTCCGCGCTCGACGAAACGGTCGACGCAGTCGTACGGCTGCCCCTCGGTGACGGTGGCCCGCACCTCCACGCTCCACACCGGCAGCAGCACGGTCTGGACGCTGGTCGGCACCAGGCCGAGGACGTACGCGGCGTTCTCCAGCACGCGTTGTTCGGGGAAGGGCATCAGCCGGTCCTGCCCGCTCACGAGGCGTCGTCTCCCCGCCCGGTCCCCTCGACCAGGGCGCGCACCTCGCGGTACTCACGGATCTCCCCGCGTGCCGCGAGGTGTTCGCGCAGGGCGCGGGACAGGTCACGGAAGGGGAGGTCCGCCGCCTCGGTCAGCGTGGACAGGTCGCCCACGAGCACCAGTTGGCGCCGGGCCCGGGTGAACGCGACGTTCGCTCGGCGCAGTTCGCTGAGGAATCCCACCCTTCCGGCACGGTTGCTGCGGGTGAAGCCGTAGAGGATCACGTCGCGCTCACCGCCCTGGAAGGAGTCGACCGTGCCGACGTTGAGCCGGACCCGCTGAGGTCTGCCGGTCCGCCGGGTCAGGGCTTCCGTGATGAGCTCGGCCTGCGCGGCGTAGGGGACGATCACCGCCCACTCCTCGTCGCGTTCGTCGTAGTGGGCGGCCAGCAGGACGAGCAGTTCGGCCTCCGCGCGGTTGACGTGTCCGGGGTGTTCCCGGCCGGCGCCGCGCTCCGACCGTTCGCCCGCCGGGAGCCGCGAGGTGTCGACGAACGCCATCGGTGTGCGGAAGAGCCGGGAGTCGTGGGGCCGGTCCGGGCCGGGTGTGCGGAGCCGGCCGTCGTAGAACGCGGCGGAGACGAAGTCCGCGACGGCGGACGGCATGCGCCGCTGGTTGGTCAGCGCCACCACCGCGGAGTCGGGCAGCTCGTCGCAGAGCTGTTCCAGCGCGCTGGTGGTCACGAGTGCGCCGGTGGCCGGATCGTCGTCGCCGCTGGCCCACTCGCGGACCTCGGGGTCGACGTAGGGCGGCAGTTGCCGGTGGTCCCCGACGAGTACGGCTCGACGGGCGCGTACCAGGGGGACCAGCAGATCGGGGACGGCGATCTGCCCGGCCTCGTCGACGACGGCCAGGTCGAAGTCGAGCCCGGCCAGTTCGGGACGGGCGGCCACTCCGATGCAGGTCGCCGCGACCACGTGGGCGTAGCGGATCAGTTCGGTGTGCAGCTGCCCGGAGGCCGACGCCACCTCCTTCTGCCAGTCGGTGAGCAGGGTCCGCCGCGCGGTCAGCAGGAGCAGCCGCTCCGTCAGGTGGGCGTGGAACGCGTGGAGTTCCCGGTCGGCCGTGTCGCATCCGGCGGTCACCGGATCGCCGTCCGGTGGCTCCTCGATGCCCGCCAGCGCGTCCCGGCACCGCCCGGCGGCCAGCAGCGCCTCCGTACGGCAGGCCGCGACGTCGGTGCGGGCGGCCTCCAGCGACGTACGGGCCGCCCGTACGGCCGGGATGTCACGGGTGGCCGCGTCGAGGGCGTGCTCGGCCTCCTGGAGCCGTGTCCTGTTGCGGGCGTGCGCCCGATCGAGGGCGGCCGCGGCCGCGTTCGCCGTGGCGAGCCGACGTGCGCCGAGCCAGGCCCAGAGCCGGAAGAACGGACCGGTCAAGGGACGGGCGGACCGGCGCGGCGCGGTCCGACGGGCCGAGGTCAGCCGTTCGATCCGGTGCGCGGTACGGCTCTGTTTCCGGGCCAGCCGCGAGCCCTCCGCGAGGAGCCGGTCCACCCGCCGCCGAGCCGGTCCTCCCACCGCGCGCAGGGCCTCGTCGAGCGACCCGCGCGCGGCCGACTCGGCGGTCCGCAGATCGCTCAACGCGTCGAGGCGGAGACCGAGTTCACGGCACCGCTCCTCGACGTCCGCCGCGTCGAAGGGATGCGCCAGCCTGGTCTCCAGACGGTCGAGGACGCCCTGGCGCAGGGCGGCGGCCTGTTCGTCCAGGAGGTGGGGCCGGCCCTCCGAGGTCACGGCGCTCTCGTTGCCGACCCGGACCACCACCAGGTCCTCGGGGAGCCGGCCGAGCACGTTGTCGACGGCGCGGTTGGTGTGCGAGGCGACCAGGACGCGGGCACCGGTGCGTGACGCGGCGATCGTCCGGGCGATCTCACTGATCACCCTGGTCTTGCCGGTGCCGGGCGGGCCCAGGACGACCAGCAGGTCCTCGACCGCCAGGGCTTTGCGGAATGCTTCCGTCTGCTCGGGGTCGAGTCGCTCGACGGGTTCGTCGGCGGCGGGTGTCAGCGGGCGGAGGCGGTGGTCCACCAGCGCGTCGAGCAGATGGGGGTTGGCCGACCTGCGTTCGCGCAGCGTCCGTATCGCCTCGCGCTGTCGGGCGTGGACGGCCTGGCCGGCGGTGACCAGCAGTGCGCCCTGCCGGGGCACGCTCTCCCAGGAGACGGCCCGGTCGAAGGACACGGTGACCGCTCGGCCGTGTGCCGGCGCGGGCAGGACCCGGCCGCGTTGTCCCGGTTCCCCGACGATGTCCACGAAGGCGCCCTCCTCGGGCCTGCGGTCGCCGACCAGATGGAAGACGTAGACCGCTCGGGTGCCGTGGCGCCGCTCACCGGCGGCCGAGACGTCCCGGTAGGGGAACTCCTCGAGCGCGTCGGCCCGGGCGAGGGCGATGCGCTCGGTGGCCTCGACGATCCTCTCGACTCCCGCCAGGAAGCCCTTGTGCCGGTCGCCCAGGTCCGCCCTGCCCTCGCGCGCCGCCCGCTCGTCGAGGAACCGCTGCCATTCGGCCGCCAGCAGGTTCCAGTGCGCGTCGCTGTCGCGGGGTATCTCCCTGCGCAGATGACAGGCCTGCCAGCGCAGGGGCCGTACGAGGAGACAGCCGGCGGCGACCTCGTGGTGGTGTTCCTGGCCGAGCGGGCGGACGGAGCGCACCTCGTAGGCGTCCTGCCGCCTCCGGCTCAGGCGCAGCCGGGCGACGTAGTCCCGGCCGTGGACGAGGAGACAGCGGTTCCCGGCCTTCTCCCGCGGGTCCTCGACGGTGGTGGGTACCCCGCCCTGACGGCCGTTGAGGTCCGCGGCGAGGTCGTGGACGTCTTCCGGCAGGTACGGGTGGGAGTCCCCCGCCCCGGGCGCCCCGCGCAGCGCCCTCGCTCCGCGCAGTTCGCGCTCCAGCGACGCCCCGGCGAACAGGACGAGGGGGCCCGGCACATCGACGGTACGGCGGTGCATCTAGACGTCTCCGAGCAGGTCCTCGCGCGCGCTGCGCAGCGCGCGGCCCGTCTCCCGTGCGCCGGGGCGCCCGCCCGGATCCTGGTCCAGTGCGGTGTGCAGCGCCCGCTCGAGGCTGTCCGGAACGGGGCCGAGGCGGGCGCGCAGCGGCAGGGGTGCGCGCGACTCCGGTGGGTGGCCGGTGGCCAGCCGGTAGGTCAGGGCGGCCAGCTGGTACACGTCGGTGGCCGGCCCGATGAGGCCCGGCGGGTGCCCGAGCCACTGTTCGGGGGCCCGGTAGGGAGGGGGTCCCTCGCCCGGCCGGGGATCGTGCCCGGCCAGCCCGAGGTCGCGCAGCACCAGCCGGCCGTCGTCGAGCTCGATGACACCGCTGGGGGTGAGGCATCGGTGGGCGACACCCGACCGGTGCAGGACGTCGAGGACGTCGTAGAGCCCGGCCACCCGGTGGAGCAGGTCGACGAGGTCCGTTCTCCTGAGCGGGGTCGGGCGGTTCGCGGCCCACGTGGTGTGCAGTGTCGGGCACGGGTCGCCCTTGCGGGAGGCCGGCCAGGGCAGGGCGAGGACGGCCCTGCGGTTGCCGATCGTCTCGAACCGCCCCTGGGCCGGAAGCCCTCGGGAGCGACGGTGGAGACGACCGAGGAGGTCGTGCTCGCGGCGCAGGGCGGTGAGGGCCGCGAGGGCGTCCGGGGTGCCGAAGCGCACCTCGGTCTGCCGCAGCCAGACGAAAGGGGAGCCGGACATGCCGGTCGCGGGCTCGAGCCGCCGCGCCACCGCCGCGCGCTGGATCAGGGAGTGGTCCGGGGCGGCTCGTTCACCGTTCTGTTCGTCGTTCCGTTCGCCGTTGCGTTCGCCGTGCAGGAGGTAACGGCACTCGCGCGTGAGGAACTCCTGCCCGCTCCCCCACGGTGCGGCGGGCGCGTCCGCCGGGGGGAGCGACCGGGGCGAGGGGGTCTCGCTGCGGTACGTCACGATCCGCTGGGCGGGCAGTACGGGTGCGGGCGCCTCGGCCGGTGTCCCGTCGTCGTGTCGCAGCTCGCGGATGACGGAGAAGGCGAGTGCGGCGGCGTTGCGGGCGGCCACGGCCTGCCAGTTGTCGTCGTCGCTCCGCTTCTTCCCGCCGTCGGCCCGGTCGCTGATCCCGCGGACGACCAGGGTGCGCAGTCCGTCGTTGAGGTGGCCCGCGTGTGCCACGCCCGCGCCCTCCATCTCGATGGCGGCGGCGTCCTGATAGTGCAGGCCGAGCCGTTGCCGCACCGGGGAGGTCTCCCCGTTCTCCGCGTACTCCGCGTCGAGCAGGACCTCTCCGGCGGCGATGGGCTTGAAGTGCACGGCCGCCGGCCGGCCGGCGCTGGTGCGGGGCAGTTTCCGGGCCCACTCCCCGGAGACGTCGACCAGCCTGGCCAGTTGCACCAGTTCGTGGTGGGCGGGCCAGGCCTCCGGCCGCGCGGCGAACCCGGCGGCGGTCTCCTTTCCCCCGTGGTACTGGTACACCTTCGTCCCCACGACGACGTCCCCGAGGGCGAGATCCGGCTTGAGACCGCCGGCTACGCCCACCAGGAACAACGCGTACGGCCCGAACGCCTGGACGATCCGCTCCGTCAGCGCGGCCGCCCCGTGATTTCCCTCGCCGAGCTGCGCCAGCACGACCTTCCACGGCGTCCCGTTGAGCCAGCCCTCCTCGGTCACCGTGCCCTGCACCCTCGGCCCCCTGCGCACCGAGACGAGCCCGGCTCGTACGGCCCTGTATTCCACGGGAAGGGCGGTGAGAACCACGACCGTCCGCACGTCCGCCTCGATACCGCTGACCATTTCGGCGACCTTACTCCTCGGGGCACTCCTTTCATCCGCTTGCCGGAAATGGCCCGGCATCGAAATCGAAAACTATTCGACAAAGGAAAAGAAACGAAAACTATCCGGCGAACTCACGCACGCGGCGATCTCAGTCGGCGCAGGGCGCGGGCCGCGGCGTGGGCGCCGCACATCCCGTGGGCGCCGGGGCCGGGCGGAGTGGCGGCGGAGCACAGGTAGTGGCCGGGCACCCCGACGTCGTACGGCTGCAGGGTGGGGCGTGGGCCAAGGAGCAGTTGGGGGACGTCCTTGGCACCGGTCATGATGTTGCCGCCGACGTAGTTCGGGTTGTACGCGGCGAAATCGGGCGTGGTGCGCACCGCGGTGCCGACGATCCGGTCCCGGAACCCCGGCGCGAACCGCTCGATCTGCGCGGTGATGGCCTCGGTGGCGTCGCCGGTGTAGCCCTGCGGCACATGGGCGTACGTCCACAGCGGGTGCACATCGCCGGCCGACCGCTGAGGGTCGGCCAGGTACTGCTGTCCGACCAGGACGAACGGCCGCTGCGGCATCCGTCCGGCATGGATCTCCCGCTCGGTGGCGGCGATCTCGGCGAAGGTGCCGCCGACGTGGACCGTGCCGGCCCGCCGTGCCGCTTCGGCGGTCCAGGGAACGCCGCCCTCGACCGCGAAGTCGACCTTGAACGCTCCGGGTCCGTACCGGTAACGCCGGTAGGCGCGGGCGATCCGCGGCGGGAGCAGATCACCGAGGATGTCGGCCAGGGCCGTGGGCGTCACGTCCCAGAGGGTCACGTCCGTGGGCGGAAGCTGCCCGGCCGACCGTACCCGCACCCCGGTCTCGATCTTCCCACCCAGGTCGAGCAGCAGCGCCGCCATGGCGTCGGTGATGCGCCGCGAGCCGCCCTCGGCGACGGCCCAGCCGTAGTGGTGGCCCGCGGTGACGATGCCGAGCCCGATGCTCGCGCTGAGGGGCCGCTCCAGGGGGTGGTACGCGTGGGCCGCGATGCCGCCCCACAGCGCTCTGGCCTCCGTGGTCCGGAACGCCTTCGCGAGCAGCGACGCGGGGGCGAGCGCGGGGATGCCGAAGCGGGCGAGCCGGACGGGATGGCGGGGAAGGCGCAGCAGCGGGCCCATGATGTCGTCGCCGAAGGTGCCGTAGTTCGCGGACGGGCCCTCGAACAGCCGGCGCCAGGCACGGCCGTCGGCGCCGAGACCGGCGGCGGTCTCGGTCACCGAGCGGTGCAGCACCGCGGCCCTTCCGCTGTCCAGGGGATGGACACAGTCGATCTCCGGCCAGGCCCAGCGCAGCCCGTAGCGGTCGAGGCCGAGGCCCTTCAGGAACGACGAGCCGACGGCCATGGGGTGGATGGCCGAGCAGTGGTCGTGCAGCAGCCCCGGCACGATCGCCTCGCCGGAGCGGGTGCCGCCGCCGATCTCGTCGGCCGCCTCCAGCACCGTGACCCGCACCCCCTCCCGGGCGAGGGCGAGGGCGGCGGCGAGGCCATTGGGTCCGGCACCCACCACGGTCGCTGTACTCATGTCGTCCTGCCTTTCCGGAGATTCCCCGCCCTGCCTACGGTGCCAGCCCCTCCGTCACCTCGAGGCGCGCCGCCGGCGCCTTTTCGCGGGTCCAGGTGACGTCCAGCGGAATCGGGCCGCGGGGCAGCCAGGGCTGTTCCCTCACCGCGTCCGTGACCTTCCAGGTGCCCCGCTCGATCACCCCGAGCGCGGCGTCGATCACCTGGTAGTGCTGGGTGTCGCGGTGCACGGGCTGCGACTCCACCCAGACGATGATCCATTCGCCCGGCGCGAATCCCACCCGGGCCTGCACGGCGTTGATCAGATCGAGGTGGTGCAGATGGCCGTCACCGAAGTTGAACCCGATCAGCGAGTTGCACCCGAACTCGGCCTCGCGCACGGTGCGCCGGTCCAGATCGGGCAGGTTCTTCAGGAGCACCGAGAACAGGCCGCGGCCCTGGCTGTGCATCGACCGCCAGGCGATCGTCTGCTGCATGGTGATCTCGGCGACCGCCGGCGGGTAGCCCATGGCCTGCAGCTGGTCGACCTGGTTCTTCGTGGGGCGGTGCGGCAGGGAGTTCAGCTTTTCCTCGGCGCCGGGCGCGAAGGCCCACAGCGCGGAGGCCCAGTTGCCCGCGTACTGCCGCATGGAGGGCAGGAAGGACACCAGGTCGGGGCGGAAGTTACCGAGGACCGGGAAGAACACCAGCGCGGCGACGAGGCCGGCGGTCAGCCAGGGCGAGGACATGTCGCCGACTCCGTAGCCGTCCCGGGCCGGAAAGCCGAGGAACAGGAAGACCGACAGATAGGCGAACAGGATGTTCCACTCCAGCGGCACCGCCAGCGGGAAGGTGGACGTGATGAACAGGTGGAAGACGACCATCAGCACCACGCCGGCGAGGGTGAGCCAGCGGTTCGTGGAGAACAGCAGCACCAGCGGGGTGACGATCTCGACGGTCGTGCCTCCGACGTGGGCCATGAAGCCGGCGACCTTCGAGGGGCGGATGTCCTGGGGGAAGTCGCGGTAGTGCAGCCGCTTGAGCCACTTCGCCGGGATGCAGGGGCTGTTGGAGACCATCGGCGCGACGACGTTGCCGAAGTGCGGCCCGAGCTTGGACACGCCCGCGCCGATCCAGACGACGCAGATCAGCAGCTTCGCCGCGACGATCATGTCGGTGAACGGCAGGACGGCGAAGAACACCAGCGCGGGCAGGTACTGCTCGCCCCGGGCGGCCAGGAAGACCGTCTTGTCCCGCAGTCCGTTCAGTACGTACAGCACGACGGGCGCGATCATCAGCGCGGGTCGCACCAGCCCCGTGGTGTTGTCCGGGAGCGCCTCGGTGAGTGAGGAGCTCGGTGCGCCGGGCGACAGGAACGCCGTCAACAGGGAGGCCAGGAAGGCCAGGTAGAGCAGTACGTCGACCACGGTGCGGCGGTCACCGGCGGTGAACGGGACCCGCTTCCAGGGGCGCAGCCGTATGGTGCCCGGGCGGGCCCAGAACAGGATGCCGCCGGTCATGGGCTTGAACTTGCCGGCGATGGGGCCCCAGGAACCCGCCACCCCGACGGCTTCGAGGAGGACCGTCCACAGCACCAGCTTCTGGTACACGACCGGCTCGTTCCACCAGTGCGTGACATCCCAGAAGGGGCCGGCCCCCGAGGTCCAGGTGGCCAGGGCGGTCCCGCCCAGGACATAGAGGAGGGCGACCTTGACCACATAGGTCGCCGGAATCATCTTCGGCGTCCCGAAACCGTATTCCACCCAGTGCAGGGCGAGCAGTCTCAGGCGTTCCTGAAGCGGCTTCTCATGGAAAGTCTCCACGTCCACCGGCGGGAAGTCACCCGTCCTGAACCCCATGTTCCACGCCTTTCGATCGACGATTTTCGAGCAATGATTTTCGAGCAGACCGAACCCACGTCCGAAATGAATCAGGAGGAGGTTCTAGGAATTCACGGAAGACGAGCGCAGGCGCCGTTTGTCGATCTTCCCCACCGGATTCCTCGGCAGTGAGTCGGTGACGTGGAGCGCGACCGGTACCTTGGCCCGGGCCAATACCCCTCGGCAGTGCTCGACCAGTTCGTCGGCGGTGACCGTCGCGCCCGGCAGGAGGACTACGTGCGCGACCGGTACCTCGCCGAGCACGGCATCGGGCGCGCCGACGACGGCTGTCTCCAGCACCGCCGGATGGGTGTGCAGGACGTTCTCGATCTCCTTGGGGTAGATGTTCTCCCCACCGCGGATGATCATGTCCTTGATCCGGTCGACCAGGACGAGGTAGCCGTCCGCGTCGAAGCGCCCGACGTCTCCGGTGTGCAGCCAGCCGTCGACGACGGTCCTGGCCGTCTCGTCCGGCAGCCCGAGGTAGCCGCGCATGACGTTCGGGCCCCGGACCACCACCTCCCCCACCGATCCGTCGTCGAGGAGGTTGCCCTCGCCGTCCATCACCGCGACCGTCTGCCCGGGCAGCGGAAGGCCGACGGTGCCGGGCCTGCGCGGCCCGGCGGGCGGGTTCAGCGTGGAGGCGCACGTGCCCTCGGACAGCCCGTAGCCCTCGACGACCGGCACCGAGAACCGGTCCTCGAACCGGGCGATCAACTCGGCCGGCATGGGCGCGGCCCCGCAGATCGCCCGCCGGAGCGACGAGGTGTCGGGGCGCACTTCGCCCGGCAGCGACACGAGCATCGCGTAGATGGCCGGGACCGCCGAGAAGTACGTGGGCCGGGCGCGTTCGACCGAGTCGAAGAACGTCGACGCCCGGAACCGGCCCGCGATCGTCGTGCGCCCGCCCGCGAGGAGCGGCGACAGCACGCTCACCACGATGCCGTTGACGTGGAACAACGGCAGGATCAGCAGGCTGTGGTCGGTGTCGTCGAGACCGAGACCGTCGATGATCATCCCGCACATCGCGGCGACATTGGCGTGGTCGAGCATCACCCCCTTCGGGCGTCCCGTGGTCCCGCTCGTGTAGATGATCAGGGCGAGGGAGTCGGCCGCGGGGGCGAGGCCGTCGGCGCCGGTGTCCTCCGCCCCCGCCCCGAGCGAGGCGTCCGGCGCCGTGACCGGGCCGGGCGTCCCGACGGCGCGGACGCCGTCCTCGGTGATCACCGCCTTCGCCGCGGAATCCTCGATCTGATAGCGGGCCTCGGTATCGGTCAGCCCGGGATTCACCGGTGTGACCGCAGCGCCGAGGCGCCATGCGGCGAACATGACGACGACCAGTTCCAGGCGGTTCGGCAATACCACCGCGACCACGTCCCCGGCACTTATTCCATGAGCACCGAGAACGGTCGCCGCTTTCCGGACCCGTTCCAGAAAAGCCTGGTTGTCCAGCTGTTCGCGGTCATCGGCGACACAGGGGCCCAGAGGATTCCGGGCGGCCCGAGCATCGGGCAATTCGGCGATGTGCAGCATGTTTCCTCACCATTGAGTCGCACCAGGACGAAATCAGTGAGGAAAAAGGTAGGTACGGCCGACGCGGCCGGACATGGGCTTGCGTCCCAGCGCACACCCGTCGTCTTGTGCCGGCGTCACAAAGCGACGGCCCGGGCTGTTGGGTACCGTCCCGGTATGAGCGCCAGCGTCGACGTGATCGTGCGGGATGTCGCCAAGGCCGTCCAGGCGGATCTCGAGAGTCTCACCGCCGAGATGACGTCGATGTTCGTCGAGGTCATCCCGGAGTTCCGGCATGACGACGCGGTACGGCGTCTGATGGTCGCCAGCACGTCGTCGAACCTGGTGGCCATCCTCGACATGCTGGCGCTGGGCATCTCCCTCGACGACATCACCGTGCCACCTGCCGCGGCCGAGTACGCCCGCCGCTTCGCTCAGCACGGCCTGTCGCTGGAGGCGTTGCTCCGTGCCTACCGCCTGGGCGAGCACATGTTCGTGCAGTGGGCCATGGCCGTCCTGCGGCGTCTCGATCTGCCCGCGGACGCGGCGCTGGCGACGACAAGCCGGATCGCGCTCCTGATCAACAGCTATATCGACCAGGTCGTCGAAGGTCTCATCGACATCTACGAGAACGAACGCAGACGCTGGGACACCCGCTCCGACGCGTCCCGCGCCGCGCAGGTCCGCGCCGTGCTCGACACCGAGGGACTCGACCTCGCCTCGGCCGAGAAGATGCTGTCCACGTCGTTGCGCGGATGGCACCTCGCCGCGATCGTCTGGACCGGGCCCGGTTCGCCCGGCCAGGCCCCGGCCCAACTCCGCGCGGCGGTCGAGACGTTGTCCCGAGCCGCAGGCAGGGCTCCGCTGACGGTCTCCGCGGACGATCAGACCTGCTGGGCGTGGATCTCCTCCACCGGCAGGCCGGCTCTGGACGTCCACCTGCTCGAGAGCAGACTCCGCGAACACCCCCTGGTCCGTGTCGCCCTCGGTGATCCCTCTCCGGGACTCGAAGGGTTCCGGCAGACCTTCCGGGACGCACAACGGGCCCGCAGTGTCGCCGTCACCCGGGCCGACCCCCACCGCGCGCTCGTCCTCCACTCCCAGGTCGCGCTGGCGAGCCTCCTGGTCGATCACCTCACCGACGTCCGTGCCTGGGCCGAGCGCGTACTCGGCGACCTCATGCGGACGGACGAGACCACGGTCCGCCTCCGCGAGACCGTGCGGGTCTTCCTCGACGCGCGCGGCAGCTTCACCGACGCCGCCGCGCGCATGCACGTCCACAAGAACACGGTCCACTACCGGGTGCGCAAGGCCGAGGAGATACTCGGTCACCCTCTCACCGAGAACCGTCTGGACATCGAGGTCGCCCTGCTGGCCTGCGCCCAACTGGGACTCGCTGACTGACGGGAGGGGCTCCCCACGGATCTACGTGCCTCGATTCCGGCGCAGGGAGTCCCGGTACCCACAAATATCCGATGGCCTGTTGAGACGCCGGGGATGTCAATACCCCGCGAATGCCGTGCGCAGGGTGGAGGCCATGAGTTCCAGGGCCTCCTTCGCCGCCGGGACCGGGCCGGTGTGGGTGAAGTAGTGGTCGACGCCCTCGAAGACGCGGTGGGTGACCGGGACGCCCGCGGCGTCCAGGGCCTTGGCATAGGCGTCGCCCTCGTCGCGCAGCCGGTCGTACTCGGCGGTGATGACCAGGGCGGGTGGCAGTCCGGCGAGGTCGTCGGCCAGCCCGGGTGAGACGAGCGGGTGGGCGAGGTCGGCGGGATCGGGGACGTAGGCGGCGGCGAAGACGCGCATGAGGCCCGGGGCCAGCAGTGGCTTGGGGATCGGTGAGTGCTTGGTGGCGGGGTCGGCGAGCTGGTCGAGCGGTGCGGAGTCGAGGATCTGCAGGAGGGGCGAGAAGGTGCCCCGGTCCCGGGCGGTGCGGCAGACCCCGGCGGTCAGGTTGGCGCCGGCGCTGTGGCCGCCCACGGCGAGCCTCGAACCGTCCCAGCCGTGGGCGGGGCCGTTCTCGACGACCCACGCGGTGACGTCGTAGGCCTGGGTCACGGGTACGGGGAACGGCCGTTGCGGGGCGACGGCGTAGTCCACGTTGATCACGACACAGCCGGCCCTGGCGGCCAGGTAGCGGCAGATGTGGTCGTCCTGCTCGGGGCGGCCGACGACGAAGCCGCCACCGTGGAAGTTGACGTACACGGGCGCGGGGCGGCCGGAGGTGTCGGCGGAGGCGGGCGGACGGTACACGGTGCAGCCGACCCGTCCGGCGCCGGTCTCGACCTGGAGGGTCTCGGTGTGTTTCGGGATGTCGGTGAGGCGCAGGTCCTTGTGCACCCGGGTCATCACGCCGCTGAGCAGCAGCTGGATCCCTCGCGCCTGGATTTTGGGACTGATCGGCATGATCCGTTCCCCCCATCGCTACAAAGTTAAAATAACAGGATTCCTGATGATGACCTCCTCGCGGTCCACGCGCAACCGTCGGTGCGCCTCCATTCCTCGCCACGGAAACGGTCCGAACTCTTGACGACACCCTTATGACTGCGTAGACATGACAGCGCAGACATGACTACGCAGTCAGGCACGCAAGTCAGACAGAAGGGTCTGACATCATGCGGTGGGAACGTACGGTCACCGGGAGGCACCATGACGCGAGGGACAGGGCGGGGCGGGAGCTCCGCGGCCGCGCGCAGCGTGGACGTCGCCCGGCTGGCCGGGGTCTCGCAGAAGACGGTGTCGAGGGTCTTCAACGACGAGCCGTACGTCTCCTCCGACGTACGCCGACGCGTCCTCGAGGCCGCCGGGCAGCTCGGCTACCGGCGCAACAACGCGGCCCGGGCCCTGGCCTCCGGACGGACCCGCTCCATCGGCGTGGTGACGCTGGGCACCGCCCTGTACGGGCCCGCCTCGCTGCTCATGGGTGTCGAGCGGATCGTCCGGGACACCGGATACGCCCTGCGCGTGGTGAACACGATGGAGGGCGACGCGGCCGGCGTCGCGGGCGCCGTCGGCTCGCTCCTCGACCAGGGCGTGGACGGCATCGTCATCTCCGAGCCGATCGACGAGGCGGGAGACGGGGTCGACGCCCCGCTCCGGGTCGACGTGCCGGTCCTCGTCATCGGCGCGCCCTCGCCGGTCACCGCGCCGACCGTGCTGACCGCGGGGGACGGCGCCGACCTGATGGCCCGCGCGGCGACCGAACACCTGCTGGCCCTCGGCCATGCGACGGTCCATCACCTCGCCGGTCCGCAGGGCTGGTACGCCGCCCGGGACCGCCTGGAGGGCTGGCGGGCGACGCTGACGGCCCACGGCCGGGACGTACCGCCGGTCGTCACGGGCGACTGGTCGGCCGCCTCCGGATACCGGGCGGGGCGCGAACTCGCCGCCGACCCGGACGTCACCGCGGTCTTCGCCGCCAACGACGACATGGCCATCGGGCTGATCCGCGCGCTGGCGGAGGCCGGCCGGCGGGTGCCTCAGGACGTCAGCGTGGTCGGCTTCGACGACGTTCCGGTCGCCGCCTATGTGACTCCCCCGCTGACCACGGTGCGGCAGTTGTTCGACGCCGTGGCACAGGAGGGACTGAAGCGCCTCGTGCACACCATCGAGAACCCGGACGCGGATCCCCTGCCGTCGAGCGGCCCACCGGTCGACCTCGTCATCCGCGCCTCGACCGCGCCACCGCCCAGCCGGACGACCCCGGCGCGCGGGCGGCGCCCCGCCTCCCCGTCCCCCGCGGACACGCCTCGTCCGCCGCTCACGAACGGAGGCCCGGCCGGCGACCACTGAACTCCGCGAACAGGGCCCGGGCGACAGAGCCGCACCGCCCCGCGCGTGATCGACGGACGAGCCGCAGTACCGATCATGCCCGCGCCCTCCCCCAGCACCCCGCCGCCCGCACCTCGCCGGGCCGCCCCTGAACCCAGCGGACCCTGAGCCGGTTCTCCGCCTCGGTCGCTGCTCCTTCTCCCTGGACGCGCACCTCGCTCTCACCGGCGTGCACGCCGGCCGTGGCGTCCACCCCCTCCTCCACCCTCTCCGCGCACGCCCTCGCCAGACGTGCCCCCTTCACCTCCACCCTCACCTCGGCGGGAGTCCACCATGCCCAGAAACACGTCCCTGCCCGGCACCTCCCCGATGAGCCGCCGGCTGTTCCTCACCACCACGGGCGCCCTGACGCTCGGCGCCGCCCTCACCGCCTGCGGCGGCGGCGACTCGGGCGGTTCCTCCGCCTCCGCCAAGCCGGTCGGCCAGGCCGACATCGACAAGGCGATGAAGACGCCCACCGAGCTGACGTTCTGGACCTGGGTCCCGAACATCGCCAAGGAGGTCGCCCTCTTCGAGAAGAAGTACCCGGCCGTCAAGATCAAGGTCGTCAACGCCGGCCAGGGCACCCCGCAGTACACCAAGCTGCGGACCGCGCTGAAGGCCGGCAGCGGCGCCCCGGACATGGTCCAGATCGAGTACCAGGCCATCCCGACCTTCACCATCACCGACAGCCTGCTGGATCTGCGGCCCTACGGCGCCTCCGCGCTGAAGTCGCAGTTCGTGGACTGGACCTGGGGCCAGGTCAGCGGCAGCAACGGTGAGGTGTGGGCGATCCCGCAGGACACCGGCCCGATGGGCATGCTGTACCGGCAGGACATCTTCGACAAGCACGGCATCGACGTCCCCACCACCTGGGACGAGTTCGCCGAAGCGGCCCGCAAGCTCCACCGGGCCGACCCGGACGTCTACCTCACCAACCTCGCCGCCAACCAGGTCGCCGCCTGGCACGGCCTGCTCTGGCAGGCGGGCGCCAAGCCGTACGTCACCTCCGGCAAGAGCGACATCACCATCAGCGTCGACGACGCGGTGTCGAAGAAGCTGGGCGCCTACTGGGGCGGGCTGGCGAAGGAAGGAGTCATCGGCGTCGAGCCCGACTTCACCGACTCCTGGTACGCCGCCCTCAACAAGGGCAAGTACGCCACCTGGCTGACCGCGGCCTGGGGTCCGGTCTTCCTCTCCGGCTCGGCCAAGGCCACCTCGGGCAAGTGGCGGGCGGCCCCGCTGCCGCAGTGGGACGCCGCCCAGCCCAGCTCGGGCAACTGGGGCGGCTCCACGACCGCCGTCATCCGTTCCACCAAGAACCCCATCGCGGCGGCGATGTTCGCGCAGTTCCTCAACAGCGACCCGGCCAGCGCGAAGATGTTCGCCACCGAGCAGTTCTTCTTCCCGGCGACCAAGGCCCTGCTCACCGACGCCGAGTTCACCGGCGACGCGCCCGCCTTCTACGGCGGCCAGAAGGTCAACCAGGTCTTCGCCGACATCAGCTCGACGGTCAACTCCTCCTTCCAGTGGCCCCCGTTCCTCGACCAGGCGGCCACCGACTGGACCGAGACCGTCGGCAAGTCCCTCGCGGACAAGGGCGACACCGTCGCCGCGCTCGGCACCTGGCAGTCGCGGCTGACCACGTACGCCAAGGGCCAGGGCTTCACCGTCAAGGGGAGCTGAGATGGCCGCCGCACGCCGTCGCCGGGCGGCGGGACCGCTGTTCGTCGCCCCGTTCATGGTGCTGTTCCTGCTGCTCTTCCTCGCCCCGCTCGGCTACGCCGCCTACCTCAGCCTGTTCCAGGAGCGCCTGGTCGGCGGGACGGTGTTCGTCGGCCTCGACAACTACGTCCAGGCGCTCGGCGATCCGCAGTTCCTGCACGGCATCGGACGCGTCGCTCTGTTCTTCGTCGTCCAGGTCCCGGTGATGCTGCTGCTGGCGCTGTTGTTCGCGCTCGCGCTCGACAGCGGTCTGCTCCGCCTCGCCCGCGTGATCCGGCTCGGCATCTTCGTCCCGTACGCGGTGCCGAGCGTGGTGGCCGCCCTCATGTGGGGCTATCTGTACGGGCCGGACTTCGGACCGTTCGCCCAGCTCAGCCGGAAACTGGATCTTCCGGCGCCCGACTTCCTCAGCGGCGGCTGGATGCTCGGCAGCCTGGCGAACATCGTGACCTGGGAGTTCGTCGGCTACAACATGATCATCCTGTACGCCGCCCTGCGCACCATTCCCACCGAGCTGTACGAGGCGGCCGCGATGGACGGCGCCGGCGCCTGGCGCATCGCCTGGTCCGTCAAACTCCCCGCACTGCGACCGGCGTTGATGCTCACCCTGCTCTTCTCGGTCATCGGCAGCTTCCAGCTGTTCAACGAGCCCAACCTGCTGATGAAGATCGCCCCGGACGTGATCACCAGCTCCTACACCGCCAACCTCTACGCCTACTCCCTCGCCTTCACCGGCCAGCAGGTCAACTACGCGGCCACGGTGTCCTTCCTCCTCGGCCTCGTCATCGTGATCGCCTCCTACGCCGTCCTGCTCACCGCCAACCGCAGGAGGACGCCATGACCACCACCACTCCCCCGGCCACGATCTCCCCGCCGGTCACGGAGCCGGTCCCCGGCGCCCGGACGAAAGGGCGCAGGCCCCGCCGCAGCACGCCCCTGACGATCGCCATGCTGGCGGCCCTGGCCTACTTCCTCCTCCCCCTCCTCTGGCTGCTGATCGCCTCCACCAAGAGCACCCAGGACCTGTTCAACAGCTTCGGCCTGTGGTTCTCGCACACTCCTCAGCTGCTGACGAACATCAGGGAGACCTTCGCCCAGGACGACGGCGTCTTCGTCCACTGGCTGCTCAACACCGTGGTGTACGCCGTCGTCAGCGCGGTCGGCGCGGCCCTGCTCGCCGCCGCCGGTGGATACGGGTTCGCCAAGTTCCGCTTCCGGGGCGACCGGGCCGCGTTCAACCTCGTCCTCGGCGCGGTCATGGTGCCGACCACCGCCCTGGCGATCCCGACCTACCTGCTCTTCGCCAAGGCGGGCCTGGTCAACACCCCCTGGGCGATCATCCTGCCGTCGCTCGTCAACCCGTTCGGCCTCTACCTGATGCGCGTCTACGCCCAGGACGCCGTCCCCGACAGCCTGCTGGAGGCGGCCCGCATCGACGGCGCGGGCGAGACCCGGATCTTCTTCCGGATCGCGCTGCGGCTGCTGGCCCCCGGCCTGGTGACGGTCCTGCTGTTCACCCTCGTGGCGACCTGGAACAACTACTTCCTCCCGCTGATCATGCTCAACGACCCGAACCTGTACCCCATCACGGTCGGTCTGGCCTCCTGGGCGGCGCAGGCGCAGAACGGCGGGGCCGGCGCCAGCAGCGACATGCTCGCGCTGGTCGTCACCGGGTCCCTGATCTCCGTCGTCCCGCTCGTCGTGGCCTTCCTGATGCTCCAGCGGTACTGGCAGAGCGGCCTGGCCACCGGTGGCGTCAAGCAGTAACCCCCTTCTTCCCCTCGGAGGTTTCCTTCATGGCGGCTCTGCCTGCCCGCGTCCTGTTCGGTGCCGCGTACTACCACGAGTACCGGCCCCCCTACGACACCGAGCGGCCCGACGAACGCCTCAAGACCGACCTCGATCTGATGGCCGACGCCCATGTCACCGTCATCCGGGTCGGCGAGTCGGTGTGGTCGACCTGGGAGCCGGAGAACGGCGTCTTCGACCTCGACTGGCTCCGGCCGGTCCTCGACGGCGCCCATGAGCGCGGCATCTCCGTCGTCCTCGGGACGCCCACGTACGCGGTGCCGCCGTGGCTGGCCCGCCAGTACCCGGAGATCACCGGCGAGCGGCGCACCGGCGAGCGCATCGGGTGGGGCGCACGGCAGGAGGTCGACTTCACCCACCCCGCCTTCCGCTTCCACGCCGAACGGGTCGTCCGCCGTGTCGTCGCCCGGTACGCCGATCACCCCGCGGTCATCGGCTTCCAGGTGGACAACGAGCCCGGCCTGGAGCTCTTCCACAACCACGGCGTCTTCCAGCGCTTCGTCGACCACCTGCGGGAGAAGTACGGCGACGTCGAGACCCTGAACCGCGAGTGGGGTCTGGTGTACTGGTCGCACCGGCTGTCCACCTGGGCCGACCTGTGGACCCCGGACGGCAACGCCCAGCCGCAGTACGACGTCGCCTGGCGGGCGTTCCAGGCCCGCCAGGTCACCGAGTTCATCGGCTGGCAGGCCGACATCGTCCGCGAGTACGCCCGCCCCGACCAGTTCGTCACCACCTGCATCTCCTACACCCGCCCGGCGGTCGAGGACGACGAGCTGACCGACCGCCTCGACATCGCGGCCGGCAACCCGTACTACGGCATGCAGGACGGCCTGCTGCTGCCGGATCCCACTCCCGACGACCACGAACAGCAGTGGCAGACCACCGGGGTGTGGGCGCTGTACCAGACCGCCGACTGGATGTTCTCCTCCCGCCAGGAGCCGTTCCTGGTCACGGAGACCAACGCCGGCTCCATCGGCTTCCCCTGGGACAACCGCCCCGCCTACGACGGCCAGTGGCGGCAGGCCGCCTGGGCGCTGGTCGCCCGCGGGGCCCGCATGATCGAGTACTGGCACTGGCACACACTGCACTTCGGCGCCGAGACCTACTGGGGCGGCATCCTCCCGCACACCGGCAGGCCCGGCCGCACATACGCCGAACTCGCCCGCCTCGGCGCCGAGTTCGAGGCGGCGGGATCGCTCGTGGCCGGGCTCGAACCGGACGCGGACATCACGATGGTCCACTCGACGCCGAGCAAGTGGCTGATGCAGAAGTACCCACCGCTCGCCACGCCGGACGGCGAGCCCGATCCAGCCGCCTACCACCGCATCGTCGACCCCTTCTACCGGGGTGCCTTCGACGCCGGCCGCCAGGTCCGCATCGTCCACGCCCGCCAACTGCACGACCCCAGCGGCGAGAGAGCGGGCCTCTCCCCCGAGGAGGCGGTCCGCCGCCACCCGGTGCTCGTGGTCCCGGCGCTGTACGTCGCCGCCGACGCCACGCTCGACTGGCTCGCCGCCTACGCCCACGCGGGCGGCCACCTGGTCCTCGGCCCGCGCACCGGCTACGCCGACCACGAGGCCCGGGCCCGCGCGGAAGCGGGCCCCGGCCGGCTCACGGACGCCGCGGGGGTGTCGTACGACGAATTCAGCAACCTCGTACGCGAGGTCCCCGTGCGCGCCGTGCCCGGCAGTCCGCTCCGGCTGCCCGAAGGCGCGACGGCGACCCGCTGGGCGGACGGTCTGACCGTCGCCGACGCCGACGTGCTCGTCACCTACGACCACCCGCACTTCGGCCGCTGGCCGGCGATCACCACCCACGTCCACGGCGCGGGACGCGTCACCCACGTGGGCACCGTCCCCGGCCGCGCCCTCGGCCGCGCGCTGGCCGAGTGGCTGACGCCGTCCGCCCGACACGCCTGGGGGGACCTTCCGCCGTCGGTGACCGCGACGACCGGCACCGCACCCGACGGCCGCCGCGTGCACATCGTCCACAACTGGGGCTGGGAGCCCGTGGGCGTCACCGCTCCGGTGGACCTCTTCGACGCCCTGACCGGCGCTTCCGTCCCCGCGGGCGGGGCACTGGACCTGGGCCCCTGGGACGTCCGCGTCCTCCACTCCTGAACTCCCCGTGATCCACCTCGAAGGAGGGGTTGTGCTCAGAAGAAGACTCACGCGTGCGCCCGCAGGTCTCGTCGCGGCATCGGCGCTGCTCATGATCCCCATGGCCACCGCTCAGGCGTACAACCCGACGGGCGGGACCCTGTACCAGCTCGGTGGCGAGCCGTGTCTGAAGGGGCGCGGCAACTGCGCGATCTACCCCAAGTCGGCGCAGCTGCCGAGCGGACGTCTGGTGGCGGCGTTCGAGAAGTCGACGGTGGTGACGTCGTCGGGCAGCGCCGATGGGCAGACCCTGCCGGTCTACAAGAGCGACGACGACGGCACGTCGTGGCAGCCGCTGTCCGAGGTCAAGGCGCCCGCGTACCTCTCCAGTGACCCTCAGTACGCGAAGTACACGAGCAACTGGACCAACCCGTACCTCTACGTCCTTCCCCAGGACGTCGGGAACCTCAGGCAAGGCACACTGCTCCTCGCCAGTGTCGTGTCGGGCGACGACTACTACTACAAGGAGCACAAGGCGGCCGACCCGAACTGGACCCCGTCCAACGACGGAGACCGCAAGGACCTGGCGATCGCCCTGTACTCCAGCACCGACGACGGTGCCACCTGGAAGATTCTCAACGTCGTCGCCACCGGCGGCTGGCAGGGCGGCAGCGCGGGCGCGGTCGGCCAGAACATCGCGAACGCCAACACCAACCGCCAGGTGGACCCTCTCTGGGAGCCGTACCTGATGGTCTACAAGGGCCGGCTCGTCTGTTACTACTCCGACGAGAACGACTACACCGGCTTCGACGCGACCACCGGCGTCCCGACCCTCGACCCCGCGAACGACACCGCCACGGACTCCCTCGGCCAGATCCTCGTGCACAAGACCTGGGACGGCCGCAGCGCGAACTGGAGCTCTCCCGTCGTCGACATCGCGGGACTGACCAAGGACATGGGCGGCGGCAAGACGGAGATCGGAGACGGACGGCCCGGCATGACGAACGTCGTCCGCACGACCGACGGCAAGTGGATGATCACCTACGAGTACTGGGGCGGCGGCGCCAACACCCGGTACAAGGTCGCCGACGACCCGCTGAAGTTCTTCACCGGCTCGACCACCGGCACGGGGGTCAACACCCTCCCGGTCGACACCGGCTCACACGCCCTCGCGA
The DNA here is from genome assembly GCF_044763345.1 of Streptomyces sp. NPDC096132. Lineage (NCBI taxonomy): Bacteria > Bacillati > Actinomycetota > Actinomycetes > Kitasatosporales > Streptomycetaceae > Streptomyces > Streptomyces sp. NPDC096132. The sequence continues at coordinate 103,133 of NZ_JBIWGA010000011.1, read as the reverse complement.
CCGGCGGCAGCCCGGTGATCATCAGGCTTCCCGGGGGCCGCCTGGTCTACAACGCGGCCGGCAGCGGAAACGTCTGGGTCAACGAGACCGGACGCGGCGACGGCACGTGGAAGGAGTACCAGACGACCTCGCCGGCCGGGTACAGCCGCAGCCTGCAGTACGTCGACGGCACCGGCCGCATCTCGATCCTCAACAACCAGGGCACCTCGACGCTCAGGTTCGCCGAGGTCGATCTCGGCCACACCGACGGCGCCTACCACCAACTGGTGAACCGCAAGACCGACCAGGTCATCGGCACCGGGAACAAGACCAACGACGCGAACCTCGGCAACGGCGACGTCCCCGACGTCCGGCTGGAGGCCCCCGGCTCCGCGGCGAACCCGGACACCCAGTTCTGGCACATGACGACCGAGCCCAATGGAGGGGTGACGCTGCTGAACAAGGCGGGCGGACGCGCGGCGGCCGTCTGGACGGGCAACGCGACCGTCGGCCAGCGGATCGGGCAGTGGGTCGACAACAGCGCCACCGGCAGCTGGAACCTCGTCAGGACCGACGACGGGTTCTACAAGCTGCAGTCCCTGAGGAACCCGAGCCTGTATCTGACCGGCGCGTCCGCCGGCGCACCGCTGACCTTGCAGAACGCCCTCGCGGACGGCTCGCAGGACTGGGAGCTCGTCCAGTAGGAGAATGAGCGTGGGGGCCGGCCGTGCCGGAGAGGAACGGACAGTGATGTCGGACGACAGAGCCGAACGCATTGCGGAGTTCATCCGGCCCCTACGGGTGGAGCCGGGGTCGAAGGTGAAGCTGGGCCGGGACTTCGATCCCCGCTACAAGGCCGGTCTGAAGAAACGGGACGGGGTCGAGCTGCTGCGCAGCGGGGTGGAGCTGCTGGACGAGTACCAGGACCGGCTCGCCGCCCAGGACACGTACGGTGTGCTGCTGTGTCTCCAGGCGCTCGACGCCGGCGGCAAGGACGGCACGATCCGTCATGTGATGAGCGGCGTCAATCCGCAGGGCGTGCGGGTGAGCAGCTTCAAGGTGCCCTCCGCCGAGGAACTCGACCACGACTATCTGTGGCGGTACGCCCAGCGGCTGCCCACGCGCGGCGAGATCGCGATCTTCAACCGCTCCCACTACGAGGAGGTGCTCGTCGTCCGGGTGCACCCCGAGAACCTCGTCCGGCAGAAACTCCCGGACGACGTGCGCGGACCCGGCATCTGGCAGCGGCGCTACCGGGAGATCAACGACTGGGAGCGCTACCTCACGGACAACGGGTTCAAGGTGGTGAAGATCTTCCTGAACCTGTCCAAGGAGGAGCAGCGCACCCGCTTCCTGAAGCGGATCGACCTGCCGGAGAAGAACTGGAAGTTCTCCGCGGCCGACGTCCGCGAACGCCGCCACTGGAACGAGTACCAGCGGGCGTTCTCCGAGATGCTGTCGGCCACCAGTACCCGGTGGGCGCCCTGGTACGTCGTACCGGCGGACCGCAAGTGGTTCGCGCGGATCTGCACGGCCGCCGTCCTCGCGCACACGCTGGTGGACATCGACCCGCGCTACCCCGACGTGGGTGAGGAGGCACGCGGGGATCTGCTCGCCGCCAAGCGGGACCTGGAACGGGAGGCCCCCGCCGGCGCTCCGGCCGATCCGTACGCGTCACGGCATCCGGAGAGCGGCCGATGACGGCGCGGGCGCACCCGGTGGGCGAACGGTCCCCGGCCGCGCGGGACGGTGCCTGGTACGCCCGTACGTCCGAGGAGGTCGTGGCGGCCTTCGGGGCCGATCCGGCGGTCGGGCTCTCCTCGGCGCGGGCCGCCGAACTCCTGGCCGCGCACGGTCCGAACGCGCTGCCCGAGGAGAAGCGGCCCTCGGCCTGGCTCCGGTTCCTCGCGCAGTACCGCAGCTACATGCAGATCGTCCTGGTGGTCGCGGCGGCCGTGTCCTTCCTCGTCCGGGAGTGGACCACCGCGATCCTGCTGCTGGTGCTGACCCTGCTGAACGCGGTGGTGGGCCTGCGTCAGGAGGGCAAGGCGGAGAGCGCGATGAACGCGCTGAAGTCGATGATGAAGGCCACCGCGCGGGTGCGCAGGGACGGCACGGAGGCCGAGCTCCCCGCGGAGCGACTCGTCGTCGGGGACGTCGTGCTGATCGCGGCCGGGGACCAGGTGCCGGCGGACGGCCGCATCGTCGAGGCCAGCGCGCTGCAGATCGACGAGTCGGCGCTGACCGGGGAGAGCGTGCCCGCCGCCAAGGACGCCGTGACCGTCGTGGGCGACCGGCTGCCGCCCGGCGACCAGACCGACATGGCGTTCATGAACACCCCGGTCACCCACGGCAGCGGTGTCCTCGTCGTCACCGCCACCGGCGCGGACACCGAACTGGGCAGGATCTCCGGGATGCTGTCGGCCACGGAGAAGGAGGTACCGCCCCTCACCCGGGAGCTGGACACCCTGACCCTGTGGATCACGGGGGCGGCGGGGCTGACCATGGTGGTGATGTTCGCCCTGGGGCGCAGCCGCGACCAGGCCTGGGACGCGCTGTTCGTCAGCGCGGTCTCGCTGGCCATCGCCGCCATCCCGGAGGCGCTGCCGACCGTGACCCAGGCGATCCTCTCCGTCGGCAGCCTCAAACTGGCGAAACGCAACGCCATCGTGAAGGAACTCCCGTCGGTCGAGACGCTGGCGTTCACCTCGGCGATCAACTCGGACAAGACCGGCACGCTGACGATGAACCAGATGACCGCCGTCGAGGTACTGACGCCCACCGACCGGTACACCGTCTCGGGTACGGGCTACGGACTGGAGGGGAAGATCCACCGCGCCGCTGGCTCGGCCGGGGACATCGAGGAGGCGATCCTGCCCTACGTGGTGGCCGGCGACGCGAGGCTGGTGGACGGAGAGGTGGTGGGCGACCCCACCGAGGGCGCGCTGCTGGTGCTGGCCCACAAGGCCGGGCTGGACACCGACGCCACCCGTGAGGCGCTCCCCCGGCTCGCCACCCTGCCGTTCGACCCGGGCTATAAGCTGATGGCCACCTTCAACTCGGCGGTCGACGCCTCCGGCAGGCCGGTGGTCCGGTGTTTCGTCAAGGGCGCGGCCCCGGCGGTGATGGAGCGTGCCGCCACCGCCCTCGCGGCGGGCCGGACCGTCCCCTGGGACGGCGAACTGCGGCGCCGCGCCGAGGCGCAGACCGAGCGGATGGGCGGGGAGGGACGCCGGGTGATGGCCGCGGCCACCCGCGATCTGGACCCGGCCGGCTTCGATCCGGACGGCGATCTGCTCGCATACGTCACCGGGCTGCGGATGACCAGTCTCGTCGGGATGGTCGATCCGCCCCGTGAGGAGTCGAGGGCGGCCGTGGCGAACGCCCGAGCCGCGCACATCCGGGTCCGGCTGGTGACCGGCGACGACGTCACGACCGGCGCGGCGATCGCCCGGCAGATCGGCATCCCCGGCGAGGCCGTCCTCGGCACCGACTTCGCGGCCCTGAGCGAGCGGGAGCAACTCGCCCGGATCGACGGCATCGGGGTGGTGGGGCGGGTCGCGCCGGAGCACAAGGTGCTGCTCGCGGACACCCTGAAGAAGCGGGGCGACGTCGTCGCGATGACCGGGGACGGCGTCAACGACGCGCCCGCCATCAAGGCCGCCGACATCGGCATCGCGATGGGCAGCGGCACCGACGTGGCGAAGAACGCCGGGCGCATGATCCTCTCCGACGACAACTTCGCCACCATCGTCTACGCCGTCGAGCAGGGCCGGACGATCTACGACAACCTCACCAAGTACATCCGGTTCGTCCTGCTCCTGCTGGTCACGTTCGTCCTGACGTTCCTCGGGGCCACCGTCCTGAACATCGCCGCGGGAGAGCCGTTCACACCGCCGCAGGTGCTGTGGATCCACTTCGTGGTCAACGCCTCCTTCGGCTTCGCGCTGGGCTTCGACCGGGAGAGCCCGGGGCTGATGCGGCGCAGGCCGCGGCCGCGTGGCGATTCGGTGCTCACCCGGCCCGTGCTGATCACCGTCGGGCTCGGCGGGCTGGCGATCACCGTGCTCCTGCTCGGGCTGATCAAGCTGGGCCAGGTCCACTTCGACAGCGTCGAGACCGGTCGGTCGATCGCGTTCACCGCGTTCGCGCTCTGCCTGGTCGTGGCCGCGTTCGAATGCCGTAGCGAGAAGGAGTCCGTGCTGACCCCGTCGACCTTCGACAGCAGGCAGATGAACTGGGTGGCCCTGACCCAGTTCGTGCTGGCGGTGGCCGTGACCCAGCTGGAGGGGTTCCGTCGTGTCCTCGGGACGACCGAGATCGACGCCCGGCAGTTCGGCTGGGCCCTTCTCGCCGCCCTCGCGCTCCTGCTGGTCTGGGAGCTGGGCAAGCTGATCGCCCGCGGCTCGACCTGAGCTCCGGGAGGTCAGGAAGACCCGTGGCCCCGGGAGGTCAGGAAGACCCGTGCCCCACCGCCGCCCGGCCCATCGTCAGCGCCAGGCGCCGTACCCTGCGCCAGTTCATCGGTGGCGCGCCGTGGGGCACGCCGGGCCGGTGGCGGGGTACGCGGACGCGGAGGGCGCCGGGGGTGAGCCGGCAGCGCACCGGGGTGGGCAGCAGGAGTGCCTCGCCGTCGACACCGACCGGGATGAGGGGGGCGTCGGCGTGGACGACGACGTCCGGGGCGGTGGCGACGGTCAGTCCGCGGCCCTGGGTGCCGCGCAGCAGCAGCTCCGTCGCCTCGGCGGCCCGGGCGACCTCGACGCCCAGGACGCCCAGCTCCCCGGAGTCCAGTCGCTGCCGCCGTCCCAGTCCCGCCGAGTCGCCGCGCTGGTACGGGTTGTTGCTCACCAGCACGGCCTGGGGACCGTTCAGGACCACGGAGCCGGCCTGGACGCTCAGCCGGGCTCCGCTGTGGTGGGTCAGCAGGTCCGGCAGCATCTCCAGGACGGTGCGGGCCTTGTCGTCGCGGTAGGCGGGGCTCTGCACCACCGCCGCGTAGACGCCGAAGGAGGCGTTGTTGACGAAGACACGCCCGGTGGCCGGCTCCTCCGGTGCCCCCGCCTCGATGCGTCCGAGGTCGATGCGCAGTTCCACGCCGTCGGTCAGGGCCTCCAGACAGGTGGAGGGGTCCTGCCGGTCCAGGCCCAGGTCCATCGCGAAGTGGTTGCGGGTGCCTGCGCTGATCACCATGAACGGCACGTCGTGTTCCGCGGCCACGCCGGCGACCAGGGCCTGGGTACCGTCACCGCCCGCGACTCCGAGCAGGTCGGCTCCGTCCCGCAGGGCCCGCTGTGCCAGTTCGGCCACGTCCTGGTGCCGCTCGGGGTCAAGGACGACGACCTCGGCGCCGAGTTCCCTGGCCCGGTCCGCGAGGTGGAATTTCCCGACCTTGCCGCCGCCCGAGCGCGGGTTCATGATCAGGAACGGGTGCCGGGGCCGGCCGGCGGATCGCTCGGGCATACCGGGGGCGGTGTCCTCGACCAGTGCGGCCCGGCCCGCGGTGACGGCCAGCGCCCACAGCGCGAGCGAGACCAGGACGACCCAGAGCAGCCCGGCGATCGCGTACAGCACCAGGACGGTGACGGGCGCGGCGACCACCAGCAGCGCGGCCAGCACCCGGATCCAGCCGGTGTGCGTCAGCATCCACCAGACACCGGCGGCGGTGAGCGCGATCCCGGCGAGTCCCACCGCCACGAGCACGATGCCGCCGAACCCGGCGAAGACCAGCAGTACGAGAAACGCAGCCACACCCGACGCGAGCGCCAGCCGCGCGGTCCATCGCCTGCTCATGGGCAACCTCCCGCTCGATTTCAGGCTACGAGGGGTCGCCGCGGGCGGCACGTCCACGGCGGAGCGCGGCGAACGTCACGCCCGCCGGTCGAGGGCGGCACGGGTCACCAGACCTGCCAGGGCCGAGCGGGACGGTACGGAGGTCTTGCGGTAGATGGCCGACAGGTGGGTCTCGACGGTGCGGCGGCTGAGGTACAGCTTCGTCGCGATGGCCTGGTTGCCGAGGCCTTCGGCGACGAGTTCGGCGATCTGCCGTTCGCGGGCGGTGAGGTGGTCGAGTTCCGTGGGGGCGGGCAGGCTCTCCTCGGCCGGCGGGCGCAGGAGCGAGGCCAGGTCGGACAGGAGGCGGGCGCCGCCTGCGTCGGCGAGGCGGCGGGCCCGTTCCCACATCGCGGCGGCGCGCGGGGCGTCGCCCGCCGCCTGGGCCTGGGAAGTCGCCAGGAGCAGGGAGTACGCCTCCCAGAGGGTCGCACCGGAGGGCGCGTAGGCCTGGGCCGCGCTTTCGAAGAGGCGTGCGGCGGCGCCGGGGTCGCCGTGGTGCTGGGCGAGCGCCGCCTCGGCGCGCAGGGCCGCCCCGCGCTGACCGTGGAGCCCCATCCGGTCGGCTTCGTCGGCGGCTCGTGCGGCCCAGCGCGCGGCCTGCTCGGTGTCGCCGAGCGCGAGGGCGGTGCCGACGAGGGTGTCCAGCTGGCCGGGGCGTATGGAGGGCTGCAGCCCGAGGAGTTCGGGTCCGCCGGCCCCGAGGATGGCGTCCTGCGCGCGGCGCGGGTCGCCGCTCACGAGCGCCGTGTGGCCAAGCACGCAGCGGGCCAGCGAGGCCCACCAGTGTCTGCTGCCGCCGGCCGCGGCCACGGCCTCCTCGGCGGTCGTCAGGGCCCCGGTGTCGCCGAGGGGGCGACGCAGGAGGAGGATCAGCGACTTGAAGCACAGGGTGAAGGCCAGGAGATCGCTGCTGCCGATGGCTCGTGCGACGGATTCCGCCTCCTCGGCCGACTCCAGGGCGGTCGGCAGCCGGCAAGTGTTGAGGTGCACGAAGGCCCTGCTGCTCAGCAGGTGGGGCAGGACGTGGACCTGGCCGCTGCGGCGGGCGATGTCCACACCCCGGTCGGCGTGGCGTTCCGCGTCGGCGTAGCGTTCGAGCAGGGCCTCCGCCCAGGCCAGCCACACCAGCGACTCGGACACCTCCGTGAGGGTGGGGTCGGTCAGACCGTCCACGAGCCCGGCGGCGGCGTCGGCGAACCGGCGGGCCGTGGCGGTCCGCCCTTCGTAGGCCTCGCCCAGCGACCCCAGCGCCAGGGCCCCCATCTCGCCCATGAGGTCGCCGTGGGAGCGGGCCACCGCGAGCGTGCGCCGGAGGTCCTCGCGTACGTCGGGGTAGGAGACGGTGTTCAGGGCGGCCATGCCCAGCGCGAGCCCCAGGGAGACCGCCTGGCGGGGCTCGGGGCGGGGAGTGCGGACCAGTTCCCGCTGCAGCAGGGCGATCGCTTCCGGGGAGTGTCCGAGGTGCCGTTCCATCATGGCGCACAGCGCGATCGCGTCCCCGCGCAGCGATGCGTCGTCCTGTCCGGAGCCGCTGATCAGGGTGTGCAGCAGATCCCGGCTCTCCCGCAGGCTGCCGCCCACGCCGAGCGCCCGGGCGCGGGCCAGCGTCAAGGCGCCGCGCTGTCGCGTGTACGCGGGTGTGTCCGGCATGAGCCGCAGGACGACGTCCAGCAGATGGGCGGCCGTGGCGGGTGCCGTGTGGGCGAACTGGGCGGCGGCCTCGCTGAGTACGGCCGCCGCCACGGGATCCCAGCCGACCAGCGAGCGCTCGACGTGGTGGGCGCGTTCGGCGGCGGAGGCGCCGGTGCGGGCCAGTTCGTCCGCCACGCCGCGGTGGATCTCGGCGCGCCGCGCCCCGGGGGTGTGCTCGTAGACCAGGGCCCGCAGCAGGGGGTGGCGCAGGGTCCAGCGGCCGTCGGACCCCGTGCGCAGCAGATCACGCCGCGCCAGTGCGCCGGTGTGGTCGTCGAGCTCTTCCGCCGTGGGGTTTCCGGTGGTGAGGCGGACCATGGCGGGCGTGGCATGGTCCCCGAGGACCGCCACCGCCTCGACGGTGCGGCGCTGTGCCGTGGTGAGCGCGGTCAGTTCGTCCAGGAGCAGGGACGCCAGTCCGCTCGGCACTCCGGACGCGGTGTCCCCGTTGCTCCGGGAGGTGCTGCCGCGCGACGACACGCCGTGCCGGTGGGCGTGCAGCAGGCAGTGGAGGTAGAGCGGGTTGCCCTCGCTGGCCGCGTAGATCTCCTTCGCGTCGCCCGCAGGCAGGTCGGGGGCGAGCGTCTCGATCGACTCCCGCTCGGGGAGCGGCCGCAGCGCCATGCGCAGGACGGCTCCGGTGTCGACACCGCGGGTCAGGGCGGCGGCGAGCGAGTGCGGCGTCTGGCGTTCACGGCGGGCGACGACCAGGAGCACCCGTCCGCGCACCGGATGTCTGACCACGTGGTCCAGCAGTTCGAGGGAGGCGGGATCCGCCCAGTGCAGGTCGTCCAGCACCATCACCAGGCCGCTCCGCTCGCCGAGCCCGGTCAGGACGTCGGCGACGGCGCGGTAGAGGCCGAAGCGGTCGCGGTGGCCCGTACCGGGTGCCCGGTCCCGCCCGCCGCCGGCGCCGCACAGCACCGGTGCCGCCGCCTCGGACACGGCGTCCGAGGCGAGGAAGGCAGGGTCGACGTCGGCGAACGCGTCCGTGAACGTCTGGAACGGGGTGTGCCGCTCGTACTCGGTGGCCCTGCCGCGCAGCACGGTCAGCCCACCCCGCCGCGCCCGCGCACAGAGCTCGCTCAGCAGCCGGCTCTTCCCCATGCCTGCGTCTCCGGCGATGTCGACCACGGCGGGCGCGCCGTCCTGTCCCAGCCCGCCGATCACCGAGTCGAGCCGCCCGAGTTCCTCGGCCCTGCCGACCAGCATCGTCGCCGTCTCGTCCCACGCCGGCACCAACGCGTCTCCCTTCCTCACCTAATCCGCATGATTCTTCCCGGAACCGTCATTACGTGGACTCGGTTCGCCGACGTGCTGGTTCCGGGCAGAGCCCCTCAACCTGATGAGCAACGTGTTCCGCAACCGTACGCGGGCCGGTTGTCGTCCCCCTCCGCAGCCGGGTGATCATCGCCCGTGCCGTGCCGAGTGGAGGACACATGACCGAGGCCGCCGTCGACGCGCCCCGTGCCGGCGGCGGGAACCGGGCCGGCGGCCGGACCGGCCGGCGCGGGCGGACAGCCGGACTGCTGGTGTGCGGCGTCCTGCTCGCCGTACCGTCCGCCCTGCTCGTCGTACGGCTGACCGGGCTGGACGCGGGAACACCGCTCGCGGTGCCCCTGGTGCTCTTTCCCTACGGTGCCGCTGTCAGCGTGCTCGTGCTGGGCGCCGTACTCGCCGTGCCCGTGCTGCGCTCACGGTGGGCGGTGGCCGTCGTGGCGCTTCTCACGGCCGCCCAAGTCGCCCTGCTGGTACCGCGGTTCGTGCCGCACCAGCAGCAGGTCCCGGCAGCGGCGGCGGAGTTGCGGGTGGCCACCCTCAACGCGTACGTGGGCAGGGCGGATCCGCGTGCGGTGGTGCGGCTGGTGCGGGCCGAACGGATCGACGTGCTGGCCGTGGAGGAGCTGCCGTCCGCCGGTGTCACCGCACTCGCCGAGGCCGGCCTGGACGAGCTGCTGCCCTACAAGGAACTCCACCCCGAGAACGACTCCTCGATCTACTCGCGGCTTCCGCTGACGCACGGCGGCCCGCTGGACGCGGACACCGCATGGCCCCAGACCACCGTGGACGTGACCGTGGGCGGGCGGACCGTACGGGTGGTGGCCGTCCACACCTACTACCCGCTCGGTGACGCCGACCGCTGGACCCGGGACCTGACCGCGCTCTCCTCCGTCGCCCGCACGAGCGGCCCGGACACGGTCTTCCTGGGGGACTTCAACGCCTCCCTCGACCACGCGCCGATGCGCGACCTGCTCGCGTCGGGGCTCACGGACACCCACGCCGAACTCGGCCGCGGCTGGGCCCGCACCTGGCCGGCCGACAGGACGCTCGTCCCGCCCCTGATCCAGCTCGACCACGTCCTGCACGGCTCCGGCCTGGCGGGGGTCTCGGTCGGCGAACGGACCGTGCCCGGCACGGACCACCGGGCGGTCGTCGCCGTATTGGCACTGAATCGCTCGTGAACATCGGTGACCGGTCGCGCGGATCACGGGTGGAAGGCGTCCCAGGCCGTCGAGCCGGAGGGTGGGGGACTGGTGGGTGAGGGACTCGTGGTCCGCGGGTCCGTGGCGCACCGTGCGGGATCCGGCGGCGGGAGCAGCCGGTACGCCGCGATCCGCTCGGTCCCGAACCGCACGTCCGCGTCCCCGGCGCCGGCCAGGTCCGATGTCGTACGCGGCAGTTCCTCGCCGGTCAGCGGGTCGCCCGTGTAGACCGCCACCAGGACCGCGACGCAGGCGCCGTCCGGCGCGGTGGGAAGCCCGCCGGGGAAGCCGACGGTACGGGTCCTGCTCCCCTCCACGTCGAGCCGGTAGCGCATGACGGACGACGTCCGCGTCCCCGTCGTCGTGGCCGTGAGGGTCCAGAACTGGACCTGCACCGCCAGTGGCCGGCACAGCGGCCGGGCGTCGTCGGTGCGTGGGGCGCGGACGACGACGGACGCGTCCTCGTACGACGGGTCGGCCCCGTCGGCCGTCCCGCGGAAGTCCACCGCGGTCCGCAGCCACGCGGTCTGTTCCCGTTCCGACCAGTGGCCGTCGGCGTGGCAGCCGCCGGTCTGGGCGCCCGCGGACGCTTTCGTGCAGCCGGTCGCGAGCAGCGCGAGAGCCGCCGCGCACGCCGTCAGGGCTCCGTGGCGCAGGCGGGTCCGGTTCTGGTGGTGCATGGTCTCCCTCGATCGGAACGGGCGGGCCGCGGACCGCGCGTGGCCCGGGCGGCGAGCAGTCTGCGGGGATCCCGCCCCGCCGTGGGGGTGCCGATCGCCCGCTGTGTCCGTCCCGTGATCATGGAGGCGGCACGGCGCCCCTCGGACGGCGGACCGTCCGTCTCGTACCAAAGGTCCCGCGGCGCTCCCCGGAAGACGGTTTGCCGGGCCGCCGACCCGATTTCGGCGATTCGTAGCCGAATTCGCCAAACAGTTGAGCGCTTGTCGTCCTCTCTTCACGATTTCCCTGTCAAGTGCCCGACGGCCAGGCCTCGGGCCCCACCGCTGCAGAAGCGAGTCCGGCATGGTGCGTGTCCGTGCGTCTCTGTCCCAGCTGCCCGCCTACGTCCCGGGCCGCAAACTGCCCGGGGCCGTCGTGCTGGCGAGCAACGAATCCCCGCACGGCCTGCTGCCGGGCGTGGCCGCGACCCTCGCGGAGGCCGCCGGCGGGGTGTCGCGGTACCCCGATCTGCACGCCGCCTCGCTCGTGGAGGCCCTGGCCGAGCACCACGGGGTCGACCCGGACCGGATCGCGGTGGGCGCCGGTTCGTCCGAGGTGTGCGGGCAGCTGCTGCACACGGTCGTCGGGCCCGGTGACGAGGTGGTCTTCGGCTGGCGGTCGTTCGAGGCGTACCCGATCCTCACCTCCGTCGCCGGCGGTACGGCGGTGCCGGTGCCGCTGCGGGAGCACGCCCTCGACCTCGACGCCATGGCCGCGGCGATCACCTCCCGGACCCGGCTGGTCTTCGTGTGCAACCCGAACAACCCGACGTCCACGGCGGTCGGTGCGCGGGCCCTGACCGACTTCGCGGACCGGGTGCCGGAGGACGTGCTGATCGTGGTGGACGAGGCGTACCGGGAGTACGCCGATCCGGAGCGGGTCCCGGACGGTCTCGCCCTCCTCGGCGACCGGCCGAACGTGGCGGTGCTGCGGACCTTCTCGAAGGCGTACGGCCTGGCCGGGCTGCGCGTCGGTCACTGCGTCGCGCCGCCCGGGATCGCCGCGCACGTGCGCCGTACGCAGGTGCCGTTCAGTGTCAGCGCCCTCGCCCAGCGGGCCGCCGTCGTGGCCCTCGGTGAGAAGGCGGAGGTCGCCCGGCGGGCCGCTCTCACGGTCGCCGAACGCGACCGGGTCACCGGGCGGTTGCGGGAGCTGGGGCACGAAGTGCCGGACTCCGAGTCCAACTTCGTCTGGCTGGCGCTCGGCGCCGCCAGCGGCGACTTCGCCCTGCACTGCGCGGACGGGAAGGTCATGGTCCGCCCGTTCCTCGGCGAGGGCGTCCGGGTGACGATCGGGCTGCCGGAGGAGAACGACGCCCTGCTCGCGCTCGCGGCGAGCTGGAGAGGCTGACGGCCATGCGCCCCGGTCCCTACGAACGGCACCGCGAGCTGCTGCAGAGCGTCGTGCGCGCGATCGCCGCCGGTGAGTGCCGCCGCCCCTTCACGGAGGCGACCGGCCAGGACGCGGCCGACGCGGGCATGAGGTCGACCCGCACCGCGGGAAAGGTGTTCCGCTCGCTGCTGGGGCGGCCCTTCGAGCTGGGGCAGCCCGGCGAACTCGGCCGGGTGCGCACGGAGTCGTCGCCGTACGGCGGAGGTCTGGCGATCGCCTACCCGTCCTGCGATCCCGCGGAGCTGGTCGCGGCGGCCGGACGGGCGGCGGCCGGCTGGCGGGCCGCCGGGCCGTACCAGCGGGCCGGGCTGGCCGTGGAGATCCTGCGCCGGCTCAACACCCGCAGCCACGAGCTGGCCCTCGCGGTGCACCACACCACCGGCCAGCCCCTCGAGGCGGCCTTCCGCGCCGCCGGTCCACGGGCCCAGGACCGTGCCCTGGAGGCGGTGGCCCAGGCCTTCGCCGAGTCCGAGCGGGTGCCGGCCGACCTGCACTGGGAGAGCGCGGGACGCGGGGGGCGGTCGCGCGCGCTGCACGGCACCTGCACGCTGGTGCCGCGTGGGGTGTCCCTGCTGGTCGGCTGTCCCGACTTCCCGCTCTGGAACGGATATCCGGGCCTGTTCGCCAGCCTGGTGACCGGCAACCCGGTCGTCGTGGCGCCGCACCCGCGTGCGGTGCTGCCGCTGGCGATCACGGTGCGGGTCGCCCGGCAGGTGCTCGCGGAGGCCGGTCACTCCCCGGACCTCGTCACGCTGGCGGTGGCGGAACCGGAGCGGCGGCTGCACCGGCGGCTGGCCACGGACCCGGCGGTGCGCATCGTCGACTTCACGGGCTCGGCGCGCTTCGCCGACTGGCTGGAGCAGCACGCCCGCCAGGCCGCCGTGTTCGCCAACCGGACCGGGCTGAACACCGTGCTGGTGGACTCGACCGACGACTACCGGGGTCTGGTGCGGGGCCTCGCCCTGTCCTCCTGCCGGTGCAACGGCTCGGTGCGCACCACCCCGCAGAACATCCTGGTGCCGGAGCGGGGCTTTCGCACCGACGAGGGGCACAAGACGCTGCGGGACCTGGGGGCCGATCTCGGCGACGCCGTGGACCGGCTGCTCGGGCATCCCGCACGCGCGGTGAGGGTGCTGGGGGCGATCACCGGCGGCGAGGTGCGGGACGCCCTGGCGGAGGCCGCCCGATACGGCCCGGTCCTGCACGCCTCCGGTGCCGTGGCCCATCCCGACCACCCGTCTGCCGAGTTGCGCAGCCCGCTGCTGGTGCGGCTGCGCGCCTCGGACGAGCGGGTCTACACACGCGAGTGGCCGGGGCCCGTCTCCTTCCTGGTGGGCACCGACTCGACCTCGCACGGTCTGGCGCTGCTGCGGCACACGGTGGCACGGCACGGCGCGCTCTACGCCTCGGTGCACTCCACGGATCCGCTGGTGCTGGCGGCGGCGGAGACGGCGGCGCTGGACGCCGGGGTGCACCTGGTGGAGAACCTCGACGACCTGCCCGCCGACCCGTCCTCCGCGCTCGCCGACCTGCCGGGCTCGGGCGCCGACTTCATCACCGGCCGGTTCCGCGTGGTGCGCTCGCGCCGGCACGCGCCGGTGCCGGATCCGGATCCGGCACCGGCACAGTCACCGGCACCGGCACCGGCACCGCTCGGCGTCACCGCCGAACTGATCAACGTGTGACCGCGTCGGGCCTCAGTCCGTCCAGGTGGCGCCGCGCCCCCGCACCTCGTCGAAGACCAGCCAGGTGCGGGTGGAGCGCACGCCCGGCACCGCCTGGATGCTCTCCAGCACGACCTTGCGCAGCGCCAGGTTGTCCGGCGCGCGCACCAGCACCAGGACGTCGAAGTCGCCCGTGACGAGGGCGACATGCTCCACGTAGGGGATCGCGCGCAGTTCGCGGGAGATGTCCCGCCAGGCGTTCTGCTCGATGCTCATCGTGACGTAGGCGCTGGTGCCGAGGCCGGCCCGCTGGGCGTTGAGCTGGGCGGTGAAGCCGGTGATGACGTCCTCGGCCACGAGGCGGCCGATGCGCGTGTAGGCGTTGGCCCGGGAGATGTGCACCTGCTCGGCGAGGGCGCGGACCGAGATCCGGCCGTCCTGAAGGAGCCGGCTCAGGATCTGCCGGTCGATGTCGTCGAGCGGGACGGCAGTTCGTCCGGCCACCGAGGGCGGCAGCGAGATTTCCTCGGACACTTTGTCCTCCCAGACCCATGGATCCGGCAGTTCATCGCCGGTTCAGCCGAGCTATTGAACACATATTCCGCGATAGCCACCATTCTCCTGTCAAGTGTCCAGAGAAAGCGAGCGCCCTCCATGTCCGTGAAGAGCCTCCGCCAGACGGTCCAGGGACTCCTGCCGTCCCTGACGCCGGTGCGGTTCGTGGCCGAGGACGGCACACCGGTCGCCAAGCCCCCGGCCGAGTACACCGAGCCCCCGGTCGAGGCCCTGGTCGAGGCCTGGCGGCGGATGGTCCTGGGCCGTCGGTTCGACACCCAGGCGACCGCCCTCACCAAGCAGGGCCGCCTCGCCGTCTATCCGTCCAGCCGCGGCCAGGAGGCCTGCCAGATCGGCGCCGTGCTCGCGCTGCGCCCCGACGACTGGCTGTTCCCCACCTACCGCGACTCCGTCGCCCTGGTGACCCGCGGCATCGACCCGGTCGAGGTGCTGACGCTGCTGCGCGGCGACTGGCACTGCGGCTACGACCCCGCGGCCACCCGGGTCGCCCCCCAGTGCACCCCGCTGGCCACCCAGGTCCTGCACGCGACCGGCATGGCCGAGTCCCTGCGCCGCAAGGGCGAGGACGGCGTCGCGATGGCGCTGATCGGGGACGGGGCGACGAGCGAGGGCGACTTCCACGAGGCGCTGAACTTCGCGGCCGTTTTCCGCGCGCCGGTCGTGTTCTTCGTGCAGAACAACCAGTACGCGATCTCCGTGCCGCTGGCCCGGCAGAGCGCGGCGCCCGCCCTCGCGTACAAGGGCATCGGCTACGGGGTGCGCTCCGAGCAGGTCGACGGCAACGACCTGGTCGCGGTGCTGGCGGTGCTGGCCTCGGCCGTCGAGCACGCCCGTGCCGGGAACGGCCCGGTGCTGGTCGAGGCGCACACCTACCGGATGGACGCGCACACCAACGCCGACGACGCCACCCGCTACCGCGAGGACGACGAGGTCGAGCAGTGGCGGGGAGCCGATCCGGTCGACCGGCTGGAGGCGTATCTGCGCTCGCTCGGCGCGCTCACCGACGCGGACGTGGCGGCGCTCGGCGAGGAGGCCGAGGAGCTGGCGGCGCGGGTGCGCGCCGGGCTGAACGCGGACTCCGTGCTCGACCCGCTGGAGCTGTTCGACCACGTCTACGCCGAGCCCACCCCGCAACTGCGCGAACAGCGTGCCCAGTTGGCGGCCGAGCTCGCCGAAACCACCCAGGCCCAGGAGGACTGACGACCATGGCCAAGGTCACGATGGCGCAGGCGCTCAACACCGCCCTGCGTGACGCGCTGAGCGAGGACGAGCGGGTCCTCGTCTTCGGCGAGGACGTCGGCCCGCTCGGCGGGGTGTTCCGCATCACCGACGGACTGACCCGCGACTTCGGCGAGGAGCGCTGCTTCGACACCCCACTCGCCGAGGCCGGCATCGTCGGGCTCGCGGTCGGCATGGCGATGGGCGGGTTCCGGCCCGTGGTGGAGATGCAGTTCGACGCCTTCGCGTACCCGGCGTTCGAGCAGATCGCCTCGCACGTCGCCAAGACCCGCAACCGCACCCGCGGCCGGATCGGCCTGCCGATGGTGATCCGGGTCCCCTACGCCGGCGGGATCGGCGGGGTGGAGCACCACTGCGACTCCAGCGAGGCCTACTACGCGCACACCCCCGGCCTGAAGGTGGTCGCCCCGGCCACGGCCGAGGACGCCTACTGGCTGCTGCGGGACGCGGTGGCGGACCCCGATCCGGTGGTCTTCCTGGAGCCGAAGAAGCTGTACTGGTCGCGCGAGGAGACCGACCTCGCCACGCGCGGGGCGCTGCCGTTCGGGCGGGCGGCGATCCGGCGGGCGGGGCGGGACGCCACCCTCGTCGCCTACGGTCCGTCGGTCCCGGTTGCGCTGGCCGCGGCCGAGGCCGCCGCCGCGGACGGCATCGAACTCGAGGTCGTGGACCTGCGGACGCTGGTGCCCTTCGACGACGGGACCGTCGTGGAGTCGGTGCGCAGGACGGGGCGCTGTGTGGTCGTGCAGGAGGCCCAGGGCTTCGCCGGGGTCGGCGCGGAGATCGCCGCCCGGGTGCAGGAGCGCTGCTTCCACTCGCTCGCCGCTCCCGTGCTGCGGGTGGCCGGCTTCGACATCCCGTATCCGCCGCCGAAGCTGGAGCACGCGCATCTGCCCGGCGTCGACCGGGTCCTCGACGCCGTCGACCGGCTGCAGTTCACGGACGAGCCCGACACCCGGCACCTGCTGAAGGGAGCGGTCGCATGACCACCGCAACCCTGACCGAGCAGCTGTTCCGGCTGCCCGACCTCGGCGAGGGGCTGACCGACGCGGAGATCGTCGAGTGGAAGGTGGCCGTCGGCGACACCGTGACGATCGACCAGATCGTGGTCGAGGTGGAGACCGCCAAGGCCGCGGTGGAGGTGCCGGTGCCGTACGCGGGCACGGTGCTGCGGCTGCACGCGGAGGCGGGCACCGCGCTGGGGGTGGGGGAACCGCTGATCACGGTGGGAGCGGCGGCACCCGTGGCGGCCCCCGTGACCGAGCCCGTGGTCGTGGACACCGCCGCCGAGCGGTACCGCGAGGAGGAGCGGGCCGGGTCCGGAAACGTGCTGATCGGTTACGGCACCGGGCACGAACCGGCGCCGCGCCGTCGCCGCCGACGGGCCGCCGCCGCACCGCAGACGCCCGCACCCGCACCCGCACCGGCCACCGAGGCGCACGCTCCCCGCGTCATCTCGCCCCTCGTGCGGCGGCTGGCCCACGACCACGGCATCGACGTCACCGCGCTGGCGCCGACGGGTCCCGCCGGGGTCGTCCTGCGGCGGGACGTGGAACAGGCGGTCGCTCGAAAGGCACCGGCCGAGCCCGCCCCGGCTGCGGAGCCCGAGGGCCCCGTGCGCATCCCCCTCCGAGGCGTCCGCAAGGCCGTCGCCGACAAGCTCTCCCGCAGCCGGACCGAGATCCCCGACGCCACGACCTGGGTCGACGTGGACGCGACCGGACTGCTCCAGGCCAAGAGGGCGCTGGAGGCGGCCGAACCCGGCCGTCGCGTCGGTCTGTTGGCGCTGCTCGCCCGTATCTGTGTCGCCGGCCTGCGCCGCTACCCCGAGCTGAACTCGACCGTCGACACCGAACGCCGGGAGATCCTGCGCTTCGACGAGGTGCACCTGGGCTTCGCCGCCCAGACCGACCGGGGGCTGGTCGTGCCCGTCGTCCGGGACGCCCATCGGTTGACGACGGTCCAACTGGCCGCGGAACTGGCACGGTTGACGGAGCTGGCACGCACCGGAAGCCTGCCGCCCGACCGGCTGACCGGGGGCACCTTCACCCTCAACAACTACGGGGTGTTCGGCGTCGACGGCTCCACGCCCATCATCAACCACCCGGAGGCGGCGCTCCTCGGCGTGGGCCGCATCGTCGACAAACCCTGGGTGGTGGACGGCGAGTTGACCGTCCGCAAGGTCACGCAGCTGTCGTTCAGCTTCGACCACCGGGTGTGCGACGGCGGCACAGCCGGCGGCTTCCTGCGCTTCGTGGCCGACTGCGTGGAACGCCCGGCGATCCTGCTCGCCGACGTCTGACCCACCCCCTTCTTCTCGGTGCCCGCACACCCGGGCCCACCGCACCCACCAACCGACCGAACGTTCGGCCTGGAGCACTCATGTCATCCTTCCACGCCCGCCACGCCGACCTGCTCGAACAGGCCGTGGCCCGCACCACCGACCGCGGCTACTGGACGCCGTATCCGGAGACCCCCAGTGCCTCCGTGTACGGGGCCGGGTCACCGGAGGCGGGCGAGGCGGCCTTCCGCGCCCTGCTCGACCGCCCCTTCCCGCTCGACGGGCACCCCACCACCGGCACCGTCCCCGCCTCGGAGGTGTCGCCGTACGGCTTCCCGCTCGGCATCAGCTACCCCCATCTGGCACCCGAGGCGGCCGTGGCGACGGCCAAGGCGGCCGCCCCGGCCTGGCGTTCGGCGAGCCCCGACGTCCGGGCCGGCGTGGCGGCCGAGATCCTGGCCCGGCTGAACGCGGCGAGCTTCGAGATCGCGCACGCCGTCCAGCACACCACCGGCCAGCCCTTCGTGATGGCCTTCCAGGCGGGCGGCCCGCACGCCCAGGACCGCGGCCTCGAGGCGGTGGCGTACGCCTGGGAGGCGCAGCGGCGCCATCCGGCCACCGCGCGCTGGAGCAAGCCCCGGCGCCGGGGCGGACCGCTGGTCATGGACAAGACCTACACCCCGGTCGGCCGGGGCGTGGCCGTGCTCGTCGCCTGCAACACCTTCCCCACCTGGAACGGCTATCCGGGACTCTTCGCGAGCCTGGTCACGGGCAACCCGGTGATCGTCAAGCCGCACCGGCGGGCCGTGCTGCCGCTGGCGATCACCGTGCGGATCGCCCGCGAGGTGCTGGCGGAGGCCGGTTTCGACCCGGACGTGGTGCTGCTGGCCGCCTCGCGCCCCGAGGAGCGCACCGCTCCCGCCCTGGCCACCCATCCCGATGTGCGGATCGTGGACTTCACCGGTTCCAGGGAGTTCGGCGACTGGCTGGAGACCAACGCCCGCCAGGCCGTCGTGCACACCGAGAAGGCGGGGCTGAACACCGTCGTCGTGGACTCCACGGACGACTACGCCGGGCTGCTGCGCAATCTCGCGTTCTCGCTGTCGCTCTACAGCGGGCAGATGTGCACCGCCCCGCAGAACATCCTGGTGCCGCGCGACGGCTTCCCCACGGACCGAGGACCGCGTACGGCCGACGAGTTCGCGGCCGATCTGGGCTCCGCGCTGGACGACCTGCTCGGCGACCCGGCCCGGGCCGCCGCGACCCTAGGCGCGATCGTGGGCGGCGGGGTCCTCGCGCGGCTGGAGGAGGCGGCGGCTCTGGGCCGTACCGCGCATCCCTCCCGTGCCGTGGCGCACCCCGAGCATCCGGACGCCGTGGTCCGCACCCCGCTGGTGGCGCGGCTCGACGCGGAGGCCGACGAGAAGACCTGCACCAGCGAGTGGTTCGGGCCGGTCTCCTTCGTCATCGGCACCGACGACACCGCGCACTCCCTGCGCGTCCTGCACGACACCGTACGGGCCCACGGGGCGCTCACCGCGTGCGTGTACGCGACCGGCGAGGACGTCCTGGCGGCGGCACGGGCGACGGCCCTGGAGGCGGGGGTGCACCTCTCGGAGAACCTGACCGCCGACGTGTTCCCCAACCAGTCCGCCGCCTTCAGCGACTTCCACGGCACCTCGGCCAACCCGGCCGCCAACGCGACCCTGACCGACCCGGCGTTCGTCACCGGCCGCTTCGCGGTCCTCCAGTCCCGCCGCCACGCCCCCGCCGAGGAGCAGACCGATGTCCGATGAGGTCTACCTGATCGACGGGGCCCGCACCCCGCAGGGCCGCTACGGCGGTGCCCTGGCCGCCGTACGCCCCGACGACCTGGCCGCGCTCGTCGTCGGCGAGGCCGTGCGGCGCGCCGGGATCCCGGCCGACTCCGTGGACGAGGTGATCCTCGGCGCCGCGAACCAGGCCGGCGAGGACAACCGGGACGTCGCGCGGATGGCCGTACTGCTGGCGGGACTTCCGCACACCGTGCCCGGGTACACCGTCAACCGGCTGTGCGCCTCCGGGCTGACGGCGGTCGCGTCCGCCGCGCAGGCCGTCCGCGCCCGTGAGGCGGAGCTGGTCGTGGCGGGCGGGGTCGAGTCGATGACCCGCGCGCCGTGGGTGATGGCCAAGCCGGGCACCCCCTGGGCGCGGCCGGGCGAGGTCCACGACACCTCGCTCGGCTGGCGCTTCACCAACCCCCGCTTCCCGGACACCACCACCCTGTCGATGGGCGAGACGGCGGAGGAGGTCGCCGCCCTGGACGGCATCACCCGGCTGGAGGCGGACTCCTTCGCCCTGCGCAGCCACCGGCGGGCGGTGGCCGCGCGGACGGCGGGCCGTTTCGCGGCGGAGATCGTCCCCGTACCGGTGGCGGACGGTGAGGTGACCCAGGACGAGGGGCCGCGCCCGACGACCACGCTGGAGAAGCTGGGCGGGCTGCGCACGGTCTTCCGCCGGGGCGGGATCGTCACCGCGGGCAACTCCTCTCCCCTGTCCGACGGGGCCGCCGCCCTGGTCGTGGCGAGCGCCGCGGCGGTCGAGCGGTACGGGCTCACGCCCCGGGCCCGGGTCGTCACCGCCGCCTCGGCCGGGGTCGAACCGCGTCTGATGGGGCTCGGTCCCGTGCCGGCCACCGCCCTGGCCCTGGAACGGGCGGGCTGGACGGTCGACGACCTCGACGCGATCGAACTCAACGAGGCCTTCGCCGCCCAGGCCCTGGCGGTCGTCCGCCGGCTGAAGCTCGACCCGGACCGGGTCAACGCCGACGGCGGCGCCATCGCCCTCGGTCACCCCCTGGGCTGCTCGGGCACCCGCATCCTGCTCACCCTGCTGGGCCGGCTGGAGCGGGAGGGCGGCCGGCGGGGTCTGGCGACGCTGTGCGTCGGGGTGGGACAGGGCGTGGCGATGCTCGTGGAGCGCGTATGAGCGCGTACGAGGGTCCGGCGCACGAGAACCCGGCGTACGAGACGCTGTCGGTCGAGGAGCGCGCGGACCGGGTGGTGGTCACCCTGCGCCGGCCCGCCTCCCGCAACGCCGTCAACGCCCGGATGATCACCGAACTGCACCAGGTGTGCGAGGAGTTGGAGCGCGCGCCGAAGCTGCTGCTGCTCACCGGGCACGGCGGGGTCTTCGCCGGCGGCGCGGACATCGCCGAGCTGCGGCGGCGCGGCCGGGACGAGGCGCTGCGGGGGATCAACAGCCGGTTGTTCGAGCGGGTGCGCGGACTGCCGATGCCCACCGTGGCCGCCGTGCCGGGCTGGGCGCTGGGCGGCGGCGCCGAGCTGGCGTACGCCTGCGACCTCAGGATCGCCGGGCCGGACGCGGTGTTCGGCAACCCCGAGCCGGGTCTGGGCATCCTCGCCGCCGCCGGTGCCTGCTGGCGGCTGCGCGAACTGGTGGGCGAGTCGGTGGCCAAGCAGGTGCTGCTCGCCGGGCGGAACCTCGACGCGGCCGCCGCGCTCGCCTGCGGCCTGGTCATGGACGTCGTACCGGCGGACCGGCTGCTCGACGAGGCGCACACGCTGCTCGACCGGATGGCCCGCTCGTCGGCGCTCGCCCTGCGGCTCACCAAGCTCGTCACGGATGCCGCGGGACCTCATCCCGTCGCCGACGACCTCGCCCAGGCGGTGCTGTTCGAAGGCCGGGACAAGGAGGAGCGCATGACGCGCTTCCTGGAGAAGAAGGGAGGCCGGGCATGACCTCGGCAGCGACACCGCCCTCGGTGGTGGGGGTGATCGGCGGCGGGCGGATGGGCGCCGGGATCGCCCAGTCCTTCGCGGCCGCCGGATCGCGTGTGGTGGTCGTGGAACGCGACGGCGCCACGGCGGCCGACGCCCTGGAGCGGATCGCCACGGGCCTGCGGCGGGCAGGCGGAGCGCCGGAGTCCGCCGTGCCGGGCACGGTGACCGCCGTGTCGACGGTCGCCGAACTGCCCCCGGACGCCGAGCTCGTCGTGGAGGCCGTACCGGAGAACGCCGTGCTCAAGGCGGAGCTGCTGGCCGCCGCCGAGGGCGTCGTCACGGACACGTGCGTGCTCGCCACCAACACCAGCTCCCTGTCGGTCACCGAGCTGTCGACCGCGCTGACCCGCCCAGGGCGGTTCCTCGGGATGCACTTCTTCAACCCCGTCCCCGTCTCGGGGCTCGTCGAGCTGGTGCTCGCCCCCGGCACGACCTCAACGACCCTCGCCGCGGCGATCGGCTGGACGCGGGTGCTCGGCAAGGAGGAGGTCGTCGTCCAGGACTCCCCCGGGTTCGCCAGCAGCCGGCTCGGCCTCGCGCTCGGTCTGGAGGCGATCCGCATGGTCGAGGAGGGCGTCGCCGACCCGGAGGCCATCGACACGGCCATGCGCCTCGGCTACCGGCATCCGATGGGCCCGCTGCGCCTGACCGACGTGGTGGGACTCGACGTACGGCTCGCCATCGCCGAACATCTGCACGCGACGCTCGGCGAGCGGTTCGCGCCGCCGCGGCTGCTGCGGGAGAAGGTCGCCCGCGGTGAGCTGGGCCGCAAGACCGGTCAGGGGTTCTACCGATGGCAGTGAGCGAAAACCCCACGTCGCACGGGGTGTCGTACGAGGTCACCGACGCCGTGGCGGTGATCGAACTGCGCGGACGCACGACCGGCAACGCGCTCGACGCCCATCTGCGCGGCGCCCTCCTCATGGCCGCCCGGCGGCTGACCACGGACGCCCGGCGGGAGGTGCGGGCGGCCCTGATCACCGCCCGCGGCCGGCACTTCTGCGTGGGCCAGGACCTCAAGGAACACGCCCACCTGCTGAAGACCTCGCCCGCCACGGCCTTCGCCAACATCCCCGACCACTACAACCCCCTGGTGAAGGAACTGCACGCGCTGCCCGTCCCGCTCGTCGTCGCGGTCGAGGGCTCCTGCGTCGGCGCCGGGCTCGGGCTCGCGCTCTGCGCCGACGTCCGTGTGGCCGCGGAGGGCGCCCGCTTCGCCACCGCGTTCGGCGGGGTCGGCCTCGCCTCGGACTCGGGCGTGGCCCGCGCCCTGGCCCGGCAGCTGGGCCCCTCCCGCACCGCGGGGCTCATGCTGCTCGGCGACACCTTCTCCGCGCGGGACGCCGAGCGGTGGGGGCTGGTGCACCGCGTCGTGGCGGACGGCTCGGCCGCCGCCGAGGGCGTGGCCCTGGCCCGCACGCTGGCCGCCGGGCCGACCGCCGCGCACCGGGAGACCAAGGCGCTGCTGCGGTCGGCGGCCACCACGGCCCTGCCGGCGGCGCTGGAACGCGAGTCGGTCGTCCAGCGACGGCTCGGCACCACCGACGACCACCGTGAGGCCGTCACCGCCTTCCTCGAACGGCGCGGACCGGTCTTCCACGGCCGCTGACCACCCATCCCCAGGAAAGGAGCACCCACCCTCATGAACATGTCCGTATTCGAGGACACCATCGCCCGCGACCAGCGCGTCGAACCCCGCGACTGGATGCCCGACGCCTACCGGGCCACGCTCGTGCGGCAGATCGCCCAGCACGCCCACTCCGAGGTCATCGGCATGCAGCCGGAGGGCGAGTGGATCACGCGGGCGCCGTCGCTGCGCCGCAAGGCGATCCTGTTCGCCAAGGTGCAGGACGAGGCCGGGCACGGGCTGTACCTCTACTCGGCGGCCGAGACGCTGGGCGCCGACCGCACCGACCTGACCGAGCGGCTGATCGACGGCCGCCAGAAGTACTCCTCGATCTTCAACTACCCCACCCGCAGCTTCGCCGACGTCGGGGTGATCGGCTGGTTCGTGGACGGGGCGGCCATCTGCAACCAGGTGCCGCTGTGCCGGACGTCGTACGGCCCGTACGGACGCGCCATGGTGCGGGTCTGCAAGGAGGAGTCGTTCCATCAACGGCAGGGCTACGAACTGCTGCTGACCATGATGCGCGGCACCGACGAGCAGCGGGCCATGGTCCAGGACGCCGTCGACCGCTGGTGGTGGCCGTCGCTGATGATGTTCGGCCCGCCCGACGACGACTCCCCCAACTCGGCGCGGTCCATGGCCTGGAAGATCAAGCGGCACTCCAACGACGTCCTGCGGCAGCGCTTCGTCGACATGACCGTCCCCCAGGCCGAGAAGCTGGGCGTCACCCTGCCCGATCCGGAGCTGCGGTGGAACGAGGAGCGCGGCCACCACGACTTCGGCAGCCCCGACTGGGAGGAGCTGAAGCGGGTCGTCTCGGGCGACGGGCCGTGCAACGCCGAGCGGATCGCCCGCCGTCGGGCCGCCCACGAGGAGGGCGCCTGGGTGCGTCGCGCCGCGGCCGCGCACGCCGCCAAGCGGGCCGCCCGGGTGCGGGAAGGAGCGGCGGCATGAGCACGACCGGAGAGAACGGCTGGCCGCTGTACGAGGTGTTCGTCCGGGGCAAGCGCGGGCTCAACCACGTCCATGTCGGCTCCCTGCGTGCCGCCGACGACGAGATGGCCCTGCTCCACGCCCGCGACCTCTACACCCGGCGCAACGAGGGCGTGAGCATCTGGGCCGTGCGCTCGGACACCATCGCCGCCTCCGCGCCCGACGAGAAGGACCCCTTCTTCGCGCCCAGCGGCGACAAGGTCTACCGGCACCCCACCTTCTACGACATCCCCGACGACGTCCCCCACATCTAGGGGAGGTCCGGGAACCTTGAGGAGCAGCGCATGACCGACGAGGACCTGTACGTCGACGGCGACAGCGCCCGCTGGGCGTTCGGCACCGGCTTCACCGACCCCCTGCACGGCCTCGATCAGCCGGTGCCGGGCGGTGTCGACGCGGACGACCTGGCCGCCTGCTGTCTGGCGCTCGGCGACGACGCCCTGGTGTCCGCGCAGCGGCTGGCCGAGTGGTGCACCCGCGCCCCGGAGCTGGAGGAGGAGCTGGCGCTGGCCAACATCGGCCTCGACCTCCTCGGCCAGGCCCGGCTGCTGTACGCCAGGGCGGGCCGGGCCGACGGCACGGGTCGCGGTGAGGACGCGTACGCCTACTTCCGCGACCCGGTGGACTTCCGCAACGTACGGCTCGCCGAACTGCCCGGCGGGGACTTCGCGTTCACCGTCGCCCGGCTGCTGGTGCTGTCCGTCTGGCGGCTCGCGGTGTGCGAGGCGCTCAGCACGGCGGCCGACCCGGTGCTGGCCGCGATCGCCGCGAAGAGCGTCAAGGAGCTGGCCTACCACCGCCGTTACGCCGCGGAGTGGACCGTACGGCTCGGTGACGGCACCGACGAGTCCGGCCGGCGGATGCGGGACGCGCTGACCACGCTGGCGCCCTGGGTGGACGAGCTGCTGACGGACCGTACGGCTGTGGGTCTCGGGGCCGATCCGGCCGTCGTCGCCACGCGGACCCGGCGGGAGCTGTCCGAGGTGCTCGCCGAGGCCGGACTGGAGGAGTGCGGCATGTCCACGGTCGCCGTGCCGGGCACGGGGCGCGGCGGCGACCACACCCCGCACCTGGCGCCGCTCCTCGCCGAGTTGCAGAGCGTCGCCCGCGCCCATCCGGACGCGTCATGGTGACGGCGTCGCCGGAGCGGGCGTGGCGCATCGCCGCCGAGGTGCCCGACCCCGAGCTGCCGATGCTGACGCTCGCCGACCTCGGGGTGCTGCACGGCCTCGAGGTGACGGCGGGGGGCGCCGTGGTCGCCCGGCTCACGCCGACGTACTCGGGCTGTCCCGCCGTGGCCGAGATGCGCGCCGAGGTGGTGGCCCGGCTGCGGGCCGCCGGCTTCGCCGACGTGCGGGTGGTCACGGTGCTCGATCCGCCGTGGACGACGGACCGGATCACCGACGAGGGCCGCCGCAAGCTGGCGGAGCACGGCATCGCACCGCCGGGACCGCGCGGCGCCCCGGGCCGGACCTGGCTGAGCCTGACGACCGCGCCCGCCAAGGTGCCCTGCCCGCGCTGCTCCTCCGCCGACACCGAGGAGCTCTCCCGCTTCGCCGCCACCGCCTGCACGGCACTGCGGCGCTGCCGCACCTGTCTGGAGCCGTTCCCCCACGTCAAGGACCTGCCATGACCCTCCCCGCCACCCCACCGCCCGTCCGGTCGCGACGCCGCCCGGTCTTCCACGCCCTGCGGGTGTCGGCCGTGGAGCCGCTGTGCGCCGACGCCGCCGCCCTCACCTTCGACGTCCCCGACCGGCTGGCCGACGCGTTCGCGTTCCGGCCCGGTCAGTGCCTCACCGTGCGCCGCGAGATCGACGGCCGTGACGAGCGGCGCTCGTACTCGATCTGCTCACCGGCCGGTACGGCGCCGCGCATCGGTGTCCGCGTGGTGCCGGGCGGGTTGTTCTCCTCCTGGCTGGTGCACGGTGTACGGCCCGGGGACACCCTCCAGGTGATGGCACCGGCGGGGGCGTTCACGCCGGATCTGGTCGGCGGCCTCGGCCACCATGTCCTCGTCGCCGCCGGGTCCGGCATCACGCCGATGCTGTCCATCGCCGCGTCCGTCCTCGCCGCGGACGAGGACGCGCGGGTCACGCTGCTGTACGGCAACCGGCGCACCGGCAGCGTGATGTTCGCCGACGAGCTCGCCGACCTCAAGGACCGGTACCCGGCCCGTTTCCACCTGGCCCATGTGCTGTCGCGCGAGCCGCGCGAGGCCGAGCTGCTGTCCGGCCGGCTCGACACCGGGCGGCTCGGCGCGCTGCTGGACGCCCTGCTCGACGTCCGTGAGGTCTCCCACTGGTGGCTGTGCGGTCCGCACGGCATGGTGCGCGACGCCCGCGCGCTGCTCACCGGGCTCGGTGTCCCGGCGGACCGGGTCCACCAGGAGCTGTTCCACGCGGACGAGGAACCGCCCGCCGAGCGCGCCGCCGACCCGGACGACACCGGCGACCGTGGCCCGACGAGCGAGGTCACGGTGGTCCTCGACGGCCGGGCGACCACGTTCGCCGCGCCGCGCCGGCGCAGTGTCCTCGACGGTGCCCAACAGGCCCGCCCCGACCTGCCGTTCGCGTGCAAGGGCGGGGTCTGCGGGACCTGCCGCGCCCTCGTCACCGACGGGGACGCCGACATGCGCCGCAACTACGCGCTGGAACCGGCGGAGGTCTCCGCCGGGTATGTCCTGACCTGCCAGACGTACGCCGTGTCGGACTCCCTCACCGTCGACTTCGACAGTTGAGGCACGACCGGAACCACGGCCAAAAATCGCCAGAACCTTGACTGTCAAAGTTCTGACAAATACGGTGCGGGTGCGGTTCGGGACGGTTTCCGTGGTGAACGGGAGGGGCTCTCATGACGGACACACTCGACGCCGACGTGGCCATCGTGGGGCTCGGCCCGGTCGGCGCCACGGCCGCGAACCTGGCCGGCGCCCTCGGGCTGACCGCGGTGGCCTTCGACCGCGCCACGACCGTCGAGCCACGGCCCCGCGCCATCGGATTCGACCAGGAGGCCATGCGTACGTTCGCCAACCTGGGCCTGGCCGAGGCCCTGGAGCCGCACATCATGCCGTATCGCCCGTCGGAGTACCGCACCGCCGGCGGACAGGTGATCAAGCGGATCGACACCGCGCCACCACCCCACCCGCTGGGCTGGGCGCCCAACTACGTCTTCCTCCAGCCGGAACTGGAGAGGGCGCTGCGTGAGCGCCTGGCCCGGGCGGACGGCGTCGACGTCCACCTCGGCACTACGGTGACGGACGTGAAGGTCGACGACGAGGGCGCGACCGTGGAGGCGGTCGACGCGGCGGGGCGCCGGCACAGCGTGCGCGCACGCCATGTCCTGGCGTGCGACGGGGGGAGCAGCCGGATCCGGGCCCGTGCCGGCCTGGCCCTGCGCGACCTGGAGTTCGACGAACCGTGGCTCGTGGTGGACGTGCTGCTGCGGCCCGGTGCGGGCGAGGCGCTGCCGCGGACCAACGTCCAGTACTGCGAGACGGCCCGCCCCAGCACCTACGTCGTGGGGCCCGGCCGTCTGCGCCGCTGGGAGCTGATGATCGACAAGGGCGAGGATCCGCGGGAGATGGCCGAGCCCCGGATCGTCCGTGAGCTGCTGTCCCGGTGGCTGGATCCCGGTGACTACGACCTCTGGCGCGCCTCGTCCTACCGTTTCCACGCACTCGTCCTCAGACAGTGGCGGGCCGGACGGCTGTTCTTCCTGGGCGACGCCGCGCACATGACTCCGCCGTTCCTCGCCCAGGGGATGTGCCAGGGAATCCGCGACGCGTCGAACCTTCTGTGGAAGCTGGCCGGCCGGCTGCGCGGGGGCGCCGGTGACGGATTGCTCGACACCTACCAGCGCGAGCGCGAGCCGCATGTGCTGCGGGTGACGGCCACGGCCAAGGAGCTGGGCCGGATCATCTGCGAACGCGACGAGGTCGCCGCGGCGGCGCGTGACGCGAGGCTGCTCGCCGAACTGGCGGCCAACCCCGGCGGCACCGTCCGCCAGTCCCTCATCCCCGGGCTGCGGGACGGTTTCCTCGCGCCGCACGGCTCCCCCGCCCGCGGCGAGATCCTCCCCCAGCCACGGGTGACCGACGGCCGGGGAAGGAGCGGCCTGCTGGACGACTTCACCGGCACCGCCTTCCGGCTGGTGGTGCGTGAGGACGTCGGGACCGCCGCCGCCGAGTCGGCGCTGCGCGAGCACGAGGCCGAAGGTGGTTTCCCGGTCCGGCTCGTCCGTCTGAACCGCTCCGACGCCCCGCTGCTCGGGGACAGGTACCGGGAAGAGGTCCCCGTGCTCACGCCCTGGCTGCACGGCCGGTCGTGCGAGGCGGTGCTCGCCCGTCCCGACCACTACGTCTTCGGCGGCGTCCGACAGGCCTTTGATGTCGGCCGGTTGCTCGCCGAGGCGCGGCGGCAGTGGGCGGGAGACAACGGCCCGGACGCCTGAGCGCCTCGGCGGGCGGGCCCCCGCGTCACGGCCGGGACAGCGGGACGTCGAGGCGCTCGGCGAGGTCGGCGAAGGAGATGCCGAACGTCTCCAGGACGGTGGCGCCGCCGGGGCCGACCTGGAAGGTCGCGAAGTCCGTGTAGACGCGGTCGACGCAGCGAAGTCCGGTGAGCGGGTAGGTGCACTCCGGGACCAGCTTGGGGGCGCCGTCCTTGGTGAACAGGCTCATCATCACGAACACGCGCTTGGCGCCGATCGCCAGATCCATCGCTCCCCCGACGGCCGGGATGGCGTCGGGGGCGCCGGTGTGCCAGTTGGCGAGGTCACCGGCCCCGGACACCTGGAAGGCGCCCAGCACGCAGATGTCGAGGTGGCCGCCGCGCATCATGGCGAAGGAGTCGGCGTGGTGGAAGTAGGCGGCCCCGGGCAGTTCGGTGACCGGGATCTTCCCCGCGTTGGTGAGGTCCGGATCGATCTCGCCCTCCTGGGCCGCCGGTCCCATGTTGAGCATGCCGTTCTCGGTGTGCAGCACAACCCCCGCCCCGTCGGGAAGGTGGTCGGCGACCAGGGTCGGCTGGCCGATGCCCAGGTTGACGTAGGAGCCGTGCGGGATGTCGCGTGCCACCCGGGCGGCCATCTCGTGCTTGGTGAGCGGCCCTCGGCCGAGGTTCTCCACGACGGGCTGCGGTGCGGTCGTCGGGTTCATGCCGCGGCCACCGCCCGGACGACGCGGTCGACGTAGATGCCGGGGGTCACCACTGCCTCCGGATCGAGTGCTCCGATGTCGACGATCTCGTGCACCTGGGCCACGACCGTGGTCGCCGCCGTGGCCATGACGGGCCCGAAGTTGCGGGCGGTCTTGCGGTAGACGAGGTTGCCCATCCGGTCGGCCCGGTGGGCGCCGATCAGCGCGACATCGCCCTTGATCGGGTACTCCAGGACATGGGTGCGGCCCGCTAGCTCCCGGGTCTCCTTGCCCTCGGCGAGCGGAGTACCGGCCCCGGTCGGCGAGTAGAACGCGCCGATCCCGGCCCCCGCCGCGCGCAGCCGTTCGGCGAGGGTGCCCTGCGGGACGACCTCCAGCTCGATGCGTCCCTCGCGGTAGAGCCGGTCGAAGACCCATGAGTCGGACTGGCGGGGGAACGAGCACACGATCCTGCGCACCCGGCCCTTGTCCAGCAGCGCCGCCAGCCCGGTGTCACCGTTTCCGGCGTTGTTCGACACCACGGTCAGCTCGGTCGCGCCCTGCCGGATGAGCGCGTCGATCAGCTCGACCGGCATGCCGGCCATGCCGAATCCGCCGACCAGTACGGTCGAACCGTCCTCGATGCCGGCCACGGCCTCGTCGGGATCGGCGCACACCCGGACGCTCATGCCGCGCTCTCCAGGACCAGGGCCAGCGCCTGTCCGACGCCGATGCAGATCGCGGCCAGCCCCCACCGGTCCCCCGACTCGCGCAGCCGCGCGGCCAGCGTGCCGAGGATCCGGCCGCCGGAGGCGCCCAGCGGATGGCCGAGGGCGATCGCGCCGCCCTTGGTGTTCACGATCGCCGGGTCGATCTTCCAGGCGTCCACGCAGGCCAGGGACTGCACGGCGAAGGCCTCGTTGAGCTCGACCGCCGACACGTCCGACCAGGAGATCCCGGCCCGCTTCAGGGCCCGTTCGGCCGCCTCGACCGGCGCGAACCCGAACAGCTGCGGTTCGAGCGCCGACACTCCGCGGCCGGCGATCCGGGCCAGTGGCGCGACGCCGACACGGGACGAGGCGGCCTCGGAGCCGATCAGTACGGCGGACGCACCGTCGCTGAGCGGCGAGGCGTTGCCGGCGGTGATCACGCCGTCGGGGCGGAAGGAGGGCTTGAGGCCGGCCAGCTTCCGCGGAGTGGATCCGGGCCGGATCCCCTCGTCGCGGGTGAGGAGGGCCTCGCCGTCGGCCTCGACCCGTACCACCAGGTCGTCGTAGAAGCCGGAGTCCCAGGCGGCGTCCGCGAGGATGTGGGAGCGGGCGGCGAACTCGTCCTGACGCTCCCTGGGGATGGTGAACCGCTCGGCGAGCTGTTCGTTGGCCTCGCCCAGGGAGACGGTCCACTCCTTCGGCATGCGCTCGTTGACCAGCCGCCACCCCAGGGTGGTCGACACGGCGGTGGTGTGGCCGGCGGGAAACGCGCGGGACGGCTTGGGCAGCACCCACGGCGCCCGTGTCATCGACTCCACCCCGCCCGTGAGGACGAGGTCGGCGTCGCCGCTCTCCACGGCGCGCGAGCCGATGATCGCCGCGTCGAGCGAGGAGCCGCAGAGCCGGTTGACCGTCGTGGCGGGCACCGTCGTCGGCAGGCCCGCCAGCAGGACGGCCATCCGGCCGACATTGCGGTTGTCCTCGCCCGCGCCGTTGGCGTTGCCCCAGACCACGTCGTCGATGGCGGCGGGATCGAGCGCGGGCACCTTGTCCAGCAGGCCCGTCACGGCGGTGGCCGCGAGGTCGTCGGGCCGGATCTCGGCGAGCGCCCCGCCGTACCGGCCGAAGGGCGTGCGTACTGCGCTGTAAACGAAGCTGGCAACCATGGATCGAACGTAGGCTCCGGACATTGATCTCGTCCAATACCCATTCCTTCATGATTAATCACTGAGCCAGATAAAATGGGTCCATGGAGCTCCGGCATGTCCGCTACGTCCTCGCCCTCGCCGAGGAGTGCCACTTCGGCCGCGCCGCCCAGCGGCTGCACGTGGCGCAGTCCGCGCTCTCCCAGCAGCTCAAGCAGTTGGAGCGGGAACTCGGCACGACGCTCTTCACCCGCTCCACACGGCGGGTCGAGCTCACCGAGGCCGGCCGCCAGCTGGTCACGTACGCGCGCTCGATCCTGGCCGAGGTCGAACGGGCCGAGGAGCAGATGGCGCTGCTGGCCGCCGGCCGGGCGGGCCGCGTGTCCATCGGGTTCGTCGGCACGGCCACGTACGACGTCCTGCCGCAGATCGCCCGTACGGTACGGGCGCAACTCCCCGACGTGGCCCTCGAACTGCGCGGTGAACTGCTCAACCCCGAACTCGTCGAAGGCCTGCGCAACGGCACCTACGACCTCGCCCTCCTGCGCTCCGACACCCCGACGGACGCCGCCATCGCCTTCACTCCTCTGCGGTCCGAACGGCTGGTGGCCGCCCTGCCCGCCGGCCATCGGCTGGCGGGCAGGAGCCGGATCCCCCTCGGGGAACTCGCCGACGAGCCCTTCGTCGTCCATCCCTCCCGGGACCGCTCGTCGATGCACGGCCGGGTCCTCGACGCCTGCGCCCGCGCCGGCTTCGTACCGTCACCGCTGATCGAGGTGGGCGAGACCTCCACCCTGGTCGTCTTCGTCGCGGCCGGCCACGGGGTCGCGCTGGTCCCGGAGTCGGTGCAGAGCCTCGCTCTCGACGGTGTCGCCTACGTGCCGCTCACCGAGGCCGAGACCGTCACGCTCGGGCTCGCCCGCCGGGGCCGGCGGAACTCACCGGCGACCGAGCGGGTCGCGGCGATCGTCGAGCAGCACATGAGGCACTGACCGGCGCGAGGTGGACGGGTCACAGGCCGAGGCGGTGCAGTGCGCGGGCGACATGGCCGCGCAGGGCGCGGTCCCAGCCCGGGACGTCGCCGGTGACCTCACCGTCGTAGGCCTGGACGAGCACGGTGAGCGCCTCGTCGGGCAGGGCCGTCGCCCGGTGGCGGGCCAGGGCGACGGCCGCCGTGACCCGTGTCGTCTCGTGAGGGGACGTCAGGCATGCGGTCAGGGAGGCCAGTTCGCCGGTGCCGAGGGGTCCGGGGAGATGGGCCAGCGCGAGGTTGGCCGAGGCCCGTGCGGCGCCGCTGTCGAGCGGTACGGTGGTGAGCGCCTCCGCCAGGCCCGGGATGCGTGGGTACCAGACGGCCAGGGCCGCCGCGCGGGACACCACTACGGGGTCGGGGTCCCGTAGCCAGGCCAGCACGGATGCCGTGTGGCGTTCGACCGCGCGGTAGGCGTCGGCGGCCCACAGCACCACCACGGCGTCCCCCACGTCCGCGATGGAGTCGACGTCCGGGTCGTCCTCCTCGTAGAGGACCCGGATCACCTCCCGCTCGTCCGCCGGACCGACCCGGTCGGCCTCGGCGAAGGCGTGCCCGGGGTCGAAGGGCAGGTCGTCGTCGCTCGGATCGCCGAGGGCGACGGCGTGCAGCAGGTAGAGCACGGCGGCGCGGTCGGGCGTCCCGGGCCTGTCGACGAGCGCGACCAGCGGAGCCACCGCATGAGCGCTCGCCTGCCAGCGGGTGCCCTGGTGGTACACGTTGCCGGTGAGGGCCGACACGGCGGCGGCGCGCACCTCCGGATCGGCGTCGGCCAGCGCGGCCAGCTGCCCGGGTACGTCGTCCGCCGGGCCGTAGGCGTGATGGAGGCGGGCCCAGTCGACCGGGGGCGGGAAGCTCACGGGCGGAGCCTACGCCAGGGCCGGGACACCGGCCCCGGTTCTCAGGTCACGGGCAGTCCGTAGGCCCGGTCGAAGTGCTGGGCCACGAGGTGTCCGGCTCCGTCGCAGGAGAGCTGCCAGTCGTTGACGCCGGTTTCGCGGCCGTCGGTGAAGTTCCACAGCAGGCGGCCGGAGGCGGTGTCGATGGCGTAGAAGCCGTTCTTGTTCTCGAAGGCCGGGACGTACACGGCGTGCGCCCCGACCGCGATCGGGCTGTCGACGTTGAGACGGGGGGTCTCGCAGAACCAGCGCCGGGTGCCGTTCGCCGCGTTGAAGGCGTGGACGCCGTAGGGATCGGTGCCGGTGGCGTACACCGTGTTGCCCCCTGCTCCGAGGGAGGCGAACATGCCGCGTTCGGCCTTCGCCTGCCAGCGGATCTTTCCGGTGTTCAGGTCGAGCGCGATGAACTCGGAGCCGATGGCGAAGACGGTCTGGCCGAGTACGGCGAGACCCGGCCGCAGGTCGTAGCCCACCTGGTGCCGCCAGCGCAGGCTGCCGCCGTCGCGGGTGGAGCGGACGGAGACGTTGCGCAGTCCGTCGGCGTAGACGAAGGAGTCGGGGGTGATGACGGGCTGCAGCGGAATGCCGACGTCCTCGGGGTTGATGGGGATGACGAGGGCCTGGTGGGCCTGGAGGTTGACGCCGAAGACCGTGCTGGTGGAGGTCGCGACGCCCTGCTCCGCGGACTGGCGTTGCAGGCTGGCGCCGAGGACCGAGACCTCGTAGCCGTCGTAGCTGCCGAGCAGTTGGTCGAACTGGTAGTCGTCACCGAAGTCGAGGGTGAACCGCTCGGCGCCGCTGGCCGGGTCGACGCCGATCAGCGTCGAGCCGGTGCCGAGCGCGACCGCGGCGCCGTAGGTCAGCAGGACGGGGGTGGGTGAGAGGCTGATGCCCTGGTAGACCCACTTGGGCTGGGAGCCGTTCTCCAGGTCGAGGCAGATCATGGTGCCGGGGCGGGTCTTCATCAGGGCGGTGCCGTTGGTGAAGACGGCCGGGGCCTGCAGCAGCGGGCCGCCCCGGTAGACCCAGGTCGGCTCCGGGGCCGGCCCCAGCGGGCGCACCGCCTGTCCGTCCGTGTGCTTTCTCCGGGCGGCCACGAGGGCCGCGCCCCCGATGAGCGCCGTGCCCGCGGTCGCGGCCGCGGCGAGGATCGCCCGCCGGGAGACTCCGGAGCGGGCGGGGGCGCGATGGTGACCGGGCGCGGCGGAACGTTCCGGCGCGGGCTCCCCGGCGAGGACATAGGGTTCCGCTTCCGTCAGTTCGCCGGCGGGCCCCCCACCGCGGTCGCCCTCGGCTCCAGCGGCGGCCCCGGGGAGGCGATCCGCGCCGACTCCGTAACCCCCGGCTCCGGCGCGGCGATCCGGACCGGTACCGGCGCCCGCCGCTCCGGCACGGCGATCCCGACCGGTGCCGGCGCCCCCCGCACCGGCACGGCGATCCCGGCCGATGCCTGCACTCCCTGTTCCGGCGACTCGATCCGCGCCGGCCCCGGCACCCCCCGCTCCGGATGGGCACCCCGAGCCGGTCGCACCGCTCCCGCCCCGGCCGTCGGTGACGGCGGTGTCGTACGACGACCAGCCCACCGTCGCGTACGCCGACCCGCGCCCGCTGGACGTGGGAGCCTCCAGGTCGGGCATGTCGGCCGGGGCGGCCGCACTCCGCGTGAGGTGGTCGAGGTCCCTCGCGGCGGCCACGCGGTCGGCGACCATGGCGGCCACCGGCGCGGGCAGCCAACCCTCCGTCAGCACCTGTTCGGCGCCGCCGGGAGCGCAGGCCGCGGAGAGCCGGTCGGGGCTGATCCGCAGGGCCGGGTCCTTGGCGTGACAGAGGCTGAGGATCTTGTCCAGCGGCTCAGGAACCAGCGTCAGATCGGCGGAACCGTGGACCACTTGGTAGAGCAGCGCGGCCCCCGCGGCTCCGCCGAACGGGGTCCGCCCCGACGCGGCGAACGCGAGCACCGAACCGAGACAGAAGATGTCCCCCTCCGGCCCCATCTGGTCACCGGTGGCCTGTTCGGGACACATGTAGTCGAGGGAGCCGAACAGGGATCCGTCGCCGGTGAGTTCGTAGCCGTCCCGGGCGCGGACGATACCGAAGTCGATGACGCGCGGGCCGTCCGCGGCGAGCAGCACGTTGGACGGTTTGAGGTCGCGGTGCACCAGCCCCTCGGCGTGCACCGCGATCAGCGCCTCGGCGATTCCGGCGCCCAGCGCGAGGACCGTCTCCACCGGCAGCGGCCCGTGTGCGGCGACCGCCTCGGCCACGGTGGGGCCGGGTACGTAGACGGTGGCGAGCCAGGGCGTGTCGGCGTCCGGGGCGGCATCCACCACGGGTGCCGTGTAGATGCCGCCGACGGCCGCCGCGGCCGCCACCTCGCGCCGGAAGCGGATCCGGAAGTTCTTGTCCTCCGCCATCTCGGGGCGGATCACCTTGACCGCGACGGTGCGCCCGTCCGACGCCCTCGCCAGGTAGACCCGGCCCATGCCGCCGGCTCCGAGCCGAGCCACGAGACGATAGGGACCTAGCTTCTCGGGATCTTCTGGGCGCAGTGGTTGCATGCCCTCAGCCGCCTGTTCTCGGTGGTGACGGGCGGGAGTCCCGCCCACGCTGCGGGGGAAGGCCCTGTGGGGGGTCTGAGAAACAGACTAGATGCTGGAGTGGCGGACGAGACCACCTCCGGGCGTCCCCTGCCGATTACCTGGAGGTAGGCGTTCAGCCCGTCTTCCACTTCCGGAAAGCAATGTGACGCCGCGTCAGAGATCGGGTGACACGTGCCCGCCCTGCGGGAACAGTGCGCGATGAGCAACAAGTGCAGGATGAAGCCACCGACGCGTCCGCATACCTCCGATGTGTTGAAGGTCACCCCGCTTCGCGAGCCGCCCACCGAGGGCCGGCGTGTCCATCCGTGCGGGTAGGGTCACCGGCATGACCGATTCCGCAGCCGACCCCAAGAGCCGAGGGCCACGCAAGCGACTGCACTACGGCGAGGGGCGCGAGGCGCTGCTGAACGCCGCCGTGCGGGTGGTGGCGCGGGGTGGACTGCGCAAGCTCACCTACCGGGCCGTGGCGGAGGAGGCCGGGGTGACCCACGGTCTGGTCGTGCACCACTTCGGCTCGCGCGACGCGCTGATCGAGGAGGCCCTCGCCCACACGATCCGCACCTCGCTGAGCACCAGCTCCCTCGAACCGGGCACCGGCAAGGTCGCGGACTTCTCCACCGGCCTGTCCGAGATGGTCACGGCGGATCCGGACACCCAGGCGTTCCAGTACGAGCTGCTGCTGGAGTCCCGCCGCAGGCCGGAGCTGCTGCCGCAGATCCGCGAGCTCTACGACCAGTACTTCGACGCCGCCCAGCGGGAGCTGAGCCGGATGCTGCCGGACGGAGCCGACCGGGCGCTGACCCGGCTGGTCTTCGCCGCGCTCGACGGCCTGGTCCTGCATCAGCTCGTCCTCGGCGAGCCCGAGGTCACGGACGCCGCGCTGGAGGAGCTGCGCTCCCTGCTGCGGCTGCTCGACGCCGACGGGGACGACCCCCGCCCCTGACCCTCCGACCCGCACGCCTCGAGGCCCCGGACGTTGCCGCGTCCGGGGCCTTTTCGCGTTTCCGCGCGAGACGTCGTTCGATCCCGCACGAGTAAAGAATCGGTTACGGGCATCCCGGGCGTTGACGCAGCTGTCCATTTGGATAATTCTCGGGGTCCATGACCTCCGAAGCCCCCGCAGTCGACCTGCTCCCGTTCCGCGACCCCGACTACCGCGCGAACCCCGCCCCGTACTACGCCCGGCTCCGCACCGAGGCGCCCGTCCACCGGCACCCGGCCGGCGTGTACGTGGTGTCCCGCTACGAGGACGTCGCACGGCTGATCCGCAACCCCACCCTCAGCGTCCACAAGCTCGACTTCGGCGTGGCCGATCCGCTGCACGACACGGTGCTCGGCCAGGACGCCCCCGACCACACCCGGCTGCGCCGCATCACCAACCGCTGGTTCACCCCCAAGGCGGTCGAGGAGTGGGCCAAGGTGATGCAGGCGTCCGTGGACACCGTGCTCGACGAGGCGGCCGGGGGCGACGGAACCCTGGACGCGGTGAACGACCTCGCGCTGCGCTCCACCTTCGAGACGATCTGCCACATCTTCGGCGTCGAGCCCGTCAAGGCGCTGGAGATCCAGCAGGCCACCTACGACATCGGCCTGAGCCTCGGCCCCGGGTCGGACGAGGAGGACTGGCGGGTCACCGGTGAGGCCTTCGCCTGGTACGAGGAGCACATCCGCGGCCTGATCGCCCACAAGCGCGCCCACCCCGGCGACGGCCTGGTCGACGCCTTCCTCGCCGAGCGGGACGCGGGGAACATGAGCGAGCAGGAGGTCGTCTCCTCCATCCTGCTCTTCTTCGCCGTCGGCCACCTGGACATCAAGCACCTCATCGTGCAGGGCGTCCGGCGGATGGCGGAGCACCCCGAGTACGTGGGGATCTACCGCGACCGGCCCGAGGCCCGGGCGGGCTTCGTCGACGAGGTGCTGCGCACCGAGACGCCCGAGCAGATGGTGGCCCGGCTCACCACCCAGGAGACGGTCATCGGTGACACGACCGTGCCCGCCGACGAGGTCCTGATCCTGCTCATCGGGTCCGCCAACCTCGACCCGGAGGCGTTCCCCGACCCGGACCGCTTCGACCACACCCGCCCGGCCACCGCGAGCCGGCACCTGGCCTTCGGCTCCGGACAGCACGGCTGCGCGGGCCAGGTGCTCGCCCGCGCGCAGGCCGACGTGGTCTTCACCTCGCTGGTGCACCGCTTCAGCGCGATCGAACTCGTCGGCGAGCCGGTCTTCGCCCACACCGAGTTCCTGCGCAGCGTCACCCACCTGCCGGTCCGGCTGCTGCGCTGACCCCGCGCGCCGGACCACCCCTCCCCCGCAGCACGACACCAAGGAGTCACCATGCGCGTCGAAGTCGACCTCAGGAAGTGCCAGGACCACGGCCAGTGCGTCTACGCCGCCCCCGGCCTCTTCGCCCTCGACGAGGAGGGACGGCTGACCCTGCGGACCCTCGCCGCCGACGTCTGGTCGGCGGACATCGACGAGGCGAGCGCCGACGAGCTGCGGGAAGCCGCCGACGTCTGCCCGCTGCAGGCCATCACCGTCCACGAGTAGGAGAGCCGACCGCCCGGCCGGGGCGACCGCCGGGTTACGGCTCCGTAAAAGACGGACCGGCCGAGAGAAATCCCGCCGCACCCCCTTGCCAAACGGATAGTTCCCGCCCACGATGAGGCAACTCGTTTGGCTCTAAACAATCTCCCATCCCTCCCCGTCCCCGACAGGTGATCCGAGTGGACAGTCAGACGGCGGTCGCCCCGCACACCACGCAAGACCCCTCCACGGCAGGCAGGCTCAAGCCCGACTCGCTCGGCGTCCTGGGCATCCTCTTCTTCGTCCTTTCCGCCCAGGCACCGCTCACCGGCATCGCCGGAGCCGTGCCCATCGCCATCGCCATCGGCAACGGGGCGGGCGCCCCCGCCGCGTATCTCGCGGCCGGCGTGGTGGTCCTGCTGTTCTCCATAGGCTTCGTCGCGATGGGCCGCCACGTCGTGGACGCCGGCGCCTTCTACACCTACATCGGCAAGGGGCTGGGCCGCACGACCGGCTCCGGCAGCGCCGGCGTCGCCCTCTTCGCCTACTGCGCGGTCCAGGCCGCCATGTACGGACTCTACGGCGCGACCGTGAGCGGCCTGGTCGAACACTACGCCGACGTACACATCGCGTGGTGGGTCTGGACGCTGGTGACCATGGTGGTCGTCCAGGTCCTCGGCGCCGCCGGCATCGAGATGGGCGCCAAGGTCCTGGCCGTGTTCGTCCTCGCGGAGTTCAGCATCCTGATCGTCTTCGCCCTCGTGACCCTGTTCAAGGGCGGCGGCCCCGAGGGGCTCGGCTTCGGCGACAGCTTCTCGCCGCACGCCGCGCTCCAGGGCGCCCCCGGTGTGGCCCTGATGTTCGCCGTCGCGTCGATGTTCGGCTTCGAGGCCACCGCCATCTACGGCGAGGAGGCCCGCGAGCCCAAGAAGACGGTCCCGCGCGCGACCTACCTGTCGGTCGCGGTGGTCACCTGCTTCTTCGCCTTCACCTCGTGGATGCTGGTCTCCGCGCACGGCGCGTCCCAGGCGACGGCCCAGGCGGGCAAGGCGCTGGAGTCCGGCGACGCCACCGCCTTCGTCTTCGCCCCGATCACCGCCCAGTTCGGCGCCTGGACCGGCGACGTGCTGCCCATCCTGCTGGCGACCTCGCTGTTCGCGGGCATCCTGGCGTTCCACAACTCCGCCAACCGCTACCTGTTCTCCCTGGGCCGTGAGGGTCTGCTGCCGCGGGGCCTGACCACGCTCAACCGGCGCCACTCCCCCTGGGTGGCCGGCATCGTCCAGACGGTGATCTCGGTGGGGCTGGTCATTCCGTTCGCGCTCCTGGGCAAGGACCCGGTGCTGACGCTCTTCTCCTGGTTCAGCGGGGTCGCCGTGCTGGCGATCATGCTCCTCTACTTCCTGACCTCCGTCTCCGTGGTCGTCTTCTTCCGCCGCTCCGGTGCCGACACCCGGCCCTGGAACACGCTGGTCGCCCCGATCCTGGGCGCGCTCGGCATCGCCGGGGCGATCTGGCTGATCATGGAGAACTTCACCACGCTCATCGGCGGCGACAGCACCACCGCCCTCTGGCTCCAGCTCACCGTCCCGGCGGTGCTGGTCCTGGGGCTGATCGCGGCCCGGCTGACCCGGCACCAGCACTCCGCCACCGGCTGACCGGGCACCACCCCGCGGCCGGCGGCCGGCCCGGACCCCCGCGCACGGCGGAAGGGCGACCCGGACGCCCCGTACACGGCCGACGGCCAACCCCGACACCCCGTACACGGCCGACGGCCAACCCCGACACCCCGTACACGGCCGACGGCCAACCCCAACGCCCCGTACACGGCCGACGGCCAACCCCGACACCCCGTACACGGCCGACGGCCAACCCCAACGCCCCGTACACGGCCGACGGCCAACCCCAACGCCCCGTACACGGCCGACGGCCAACCCCGACACCCCGTACACGGCCGACGGCCCGACCTGGCCGTCCCACGAGCGGCCGCCTGTCAACCCCGCCCTCCCGCGCACAGCCGG
The DNA here is from genome assembly GCF_044763345.1 of Streptomyces sp. NPDC096132. Lineage (NCBI taxonomy): Bacteria > Bacillati > Actinomycetota > Actinomycetes > Kitasatosporales > Streptomycetaceae > Streptomyces > Streptomyces sp. NPDC096132. The sequence continues at coordinate 62,803 of NZ_JBIWGA010000011.1, read as the reverse complement.
GCGGCCGACCCCGACGCCCTCCCCACGGCCGACGGCCGGCCCGGCCTCTGCCGCACACGGCCGACGGCGGCACCACTCCCCAGGTGCCGCCGTCGGCCCACTCACCTCATCGATTCGGACCACCAGGAAGAGGAGAGCCGATGCCGGCCCTCACCCACGACGAGCTGCTGCGTCACGCCAAGGATCTGGACCCGCCCGCCCAGCACCACATCGACGGTGTGGACGAGCCGGGCGGCGGAGCCACGTTCGCCGTCGTCTCGCCGCGCGACGGCCAGGTCCTCTCCCAGGTCGCCGACGCCCGCGACGCCGAGGTGGACCTGGCCGTGGCCGCCGCGCGCCGGGCCTTCGACTCCGGCCCCTGGCCCCGCCTCTCGCCCACCGACCGCGGCCGGGTCCTGCTGCGTGTCGCCGACCTCCTGGAGGAGCGGCGGGAGCGGCTCGCCCTGACCATCAGCCTGGAGATGGGCAAGCCGATCACGGACGCGTACGGGATCGAGCTGCGCGCCGCGATCAACACGTTCCGCTGGTACGGACAGCTGGCCGACAAACTCACCGACGAGTCGCCGCACACCTCCCCGGACGCCCTGGCGCTGGTCACCCGGGAACCGGCGGGTGTCGTGGGCGCCGTCGTCCCGTGGAACTTCCCCCTGACGCTGGCGAGCTGGAAGGTCGCACCGGCACTGGCCGCGGGCTGCACGGTCGTCCTGAAGCCGTCCGAGAACTCACCGCTGTCCGCGCTGCTGCTGGGCCGGATCGCCACCGAGGCGGGACTGCCGCCGGGCGTGCTCAACGTCGTGACCGGGGACGGGCCGGTGGCCGGCCGGGCGATCGGGCTGCACCCCGATGTCGACGTCCTGGCCTTCACCGGTTCCACCGCCGTCGGCCGCCACTTCCTGCGCTACGCCGCCGACTCCAACCTCAAGCGCGTCTGGCTGGAGCTGGGCGGCAAGTCGCCGAACATCATCCTTCCCGACGCCCCCGACCTGGAGAAGGCCGCCGCCACCGCCGCCTGGGGCATCTTCTTCAACCAGGGCGAGATGTGCACGGCCCCCTCCCGGCTGCTGGTGCACTCCTCCGTCGCCGAACGCGTCACCGAGGCGATCGTGGCCCGGGCCGGCGAACTGCGGGTCGGCGATCCGCTGGACCCGGCGACCGAGATGGGCGCGCTGGTGGGCGAGAGCCATCTGGAGCGCGTCCTCGACCACATCGGCACCGGCGTCGACGAGGGCGCCCGGCTGCGGGCCGGGGGCGGTCGCACGCTGGCCGGCACCGGCGGCAGTTTCCTGCGCCCCACCGTCTTCGACCGGGTGGAGCCCGGCATGCGGCTGGCCCGCGAGGAGATCTTCGGACCGGTCCTGTCCGTCCTCACCTTCGACGACCTGGACGAGGCGGTCCGGCTGGCCAACGCCACCGAGTACGGCCTCGCCGCCGGCCTGTGGACCTCCGACCTGTCCACCGCCCACAAGGTCTCGCGCGCGCTGCGGGCCGGCACGGTCTGGGTCAACTGCTACGAGGAGGGCGATCTGACCGTCCCCTTCGGCGGCATGAAGCAGTCGGGCAACGGCCGCGACAAGTCCGTCCACGCGATCGAGAAGTACACCGAACTGAAGACCACCTGGATCCAGCTGTGACGACACCCGTACGCCCCCTGATCGCGATCCCCGCCCGCTTCTCCGCGACGACGTCCGCGCTGCGGTACGCGGCGGAGGTCAACGCCCGCGCGCTGATCGAGGCCGTCTGGCGGGCCGGCGGCGAACCGGCGAGCATCCACCCCGCCGCCGGGGACAGCGCGGAGGTGGCCTCCCGCCTCGCCCGCTTCGACGGCGTCCTGCTGCCCGGCGGCGGCGACCTCGCCCCGCACCGCTACGGCGCCGCCGACACCCACGCCGACGTGTACGACGTCGACGAGGTGCAGGACGCCTTCGACCTCGACGTCGCCCGCACCGCACTGGACCTGGGTCTGCCGCTGCTGGCGATCTGCCGCGGCCTCCAGGTGGTCAATGTCGCCCTCGGCGGCGCCCTGGAGCAGGACATGGGCGGCCCGGCGCGCGAACACCGGCACGTCGTGCACCCGGTGGCGATCCGGCGCGGCACCCTGCTGGAGCGGGCCACCGGCGCGGAGAAGGTCGAGGCGTCCTGCTACCACCATCAGCGGGTGGACCGCACCGGGGCGGGACTCGAGGTCACCGCGCGCGCCGCCGACGGAACCATCGAGGGACTCGAACTCCCGGACGTGCAGGGGTGGTTCACGGCCGTCCAGTGGCATCCCGAGGACACCGCCCACGAGGACCCCGCCCAGCAGGGTCTCTTCGACGCCCTCGTACGGGCCGCCGGAGACGGACGCTGACACCGGCATGGCTCTCTTCGGCAACAGACGCGACAGAGCCCGCCTCGCCCCCGAGCTCGACGACGCCGCGCTCGGCAGGGTGGTGCGGGGCGTCCTCTCCTCACGGGGAGCGGGACCGCAGGACCTCGCCATCGCCCGGGTCGAGCAGCTGCTGAAGGAGACCGGGACCGACTGGGACCGCCGCTGCCATCGCGTCGCCGTGCTCGCGCGGGCCGCCCCCGCGCTGGCCCGGGGATGGCGTTCGCGACGGCCGCACGACCCGGACGCGCTGGTCCTGCACGCCTGGTCGGAACTGGCCGAGGATCCGTGGGCCGCCCTGGCGGCCTGCCGGCTCGCCGCCGCGGCCCACCCCGCCGACCCCACCCCGTGGGTCGGCGCCCTCGCGGCCCTGCGGCAGCTCCGCCGCACGAGGGCGGAACTCGCCTCCGTGTGGCAGGAGATCACCGCCCGCGACTCCTGGCACCGGGAGGCGCACCTGCAGATCCTCGGCTATCTCTCGCCCGAGGAGCAGGGCAGCCAGGCGGCGCTGCGCGAGTTCCTGGACGACCTCGTCGCCGTAATACCGCCCGGCGCACCCGCGGCCTGCCTGCCGCTGACGGCGGCCGTACGGCAGTACCACCGCGACCTCGGCGGTGGCGGTATCCGGGCGCTGGGAGCGAGCCGTCACTGGTCCCAGCCGCCCATGCCCGCCCTGCTCGACCAGGCGCTGACCCAGTGGCTCCCTCCCGGCCGCCTCCGGCACGCGGCCGCCGTGGCGGACCTGGGACTGCTCGCCTACGCCCTGGCCCGAGCCGGCCGCCGCGACGACGCGGCCACGGTGTTCCCGGCGACCGGCGGCCTGGTCACCGCCTGGCCGTGGGGGTACGACGGCGATCCCGTCGAGCGCTACACCTACTGGAGCCGTGTGTAGGCGGGTGTACGAGTGCGTCGCCCCGGCCCGGTTCCCGGGCCTGTCCGGGCCGGAGCCGCACGCACGCCCGCCCGTCAGCCGCGTTCGGCGGCCTCGACGAGGTTGGTCAGGAGCATCGCGCGGGTCATCGGGCCCACGCCGCCCACCGGAGGGGCGAGGGCGCCGGCGACCCGGTCCACGTCCGGGTGGACGTCGCCGAGGATGCCCTCGACGGTGCGGGTGATGCCCACGGACAGGACCGTGGCGCCCGGCTTGATCCAGTCGGGCGTGACGAGGTGGGCCACGCCGGCGGCGGCCACGACGACGTCGGCGACGCGGGTGTGGGCCGCGACGTCCTGGGTCGCCTCGTGGCACAGGGTCACCGTGGCGTGTTCGGTGCTGCGGGTCAGCATCAGGCCGAGGGGACGGCCCACGGTGATCCCGCAGCCGATGACGCAGAACTGCCGCCCGGTGATCGCCACGCGGCCCCGGCGCAGCAGGTCGATGATGCCGCGGGGCGTGCAGGGAAGCGGCGCCGGGATGCCGAGCACCAGGCGCCCGAGGTTCGCCGGGTGCAGCCCGTCGGCGTCCTTGGCGGGGTCGATGAGCTCCAGTACGGCGTGGGTGTCGAGGTGGGCGGGCAGTGGAAGCTGCACGATGAAGCCGGTGCAGGCCGGGTCGGCGTTGAGCCGGCGGACCGCGGCCTCCACCTCGGCCTGGGTGGCCGTGGCGGGCAGTTCCACCCGGATCGACACGATGCCGACCCGGGCGCAGTCGCGGTGCTTGCCGCCGACGTAGGAGTGGCTCGCCGGGTCGTCGCCGACCAGGATCGTGCCGAGGCCGGGGGCGGCACCCCGGCGCTTCAACGCCTCCACCCGGCCGGTGAGTTCGTGCTTGATGTCGGCCGCGGCGGCCTTGCCGTCGAGCAGGGTTGCAGTGGTCACCGTGAGGGCCTTTCAGGCGAAGACGACGGTGCGGGAGCCGGTCAGGACGACGCGGTCCTCCGCGTGCAGTCGCACGGCCCGCGCCAGGACGACCCGTTCGACGTCCCGGCCGATGGCGATCAGCTCCGGCGCGGTGTGGCGGTGTCCGACGCGCACGACGTCCTGCTCGATGATCGGCCCCTCGTCGAGGTCGGCGGTGACGAAGTGGGCGGTGGCGCCGATGAGTTTGACGCCCCGGTCGTGGGCCTGGTGGTAGGGCTTGGCGCCCTTGAAGCCCGGCAGGAACGAGTGGTGGATGTTGATGACCCGGCCCGACAGTCGGCGGCACAGGTCGTCGGAGAGGACCTGCATGTAGCGGGCGAGGACCACGAAGTCGATCCGGTGCCCGGCGACGAGGCGCAGCAGTTCGGCCTCGGCCTCCGGCTTGCCGGCGCGGGTGACCGGGAGGTGGACGTACGGGATGCCGTGACGCTCGGCGATCGGGGCGCAGTCGGGGTGGTTGGAGACGATCAGGGGGATGTCGACGGGGAGTTCGCCCAGGTCCCACCGGTAGAGGAGGTCGACCAGGCAGTGGTCGAACCTCGACACCATGAGCAGGACCCGGCGGCGCTGTTCCTCGGGCCTCAGGGACAGCACGGGATCGAAGCGGGCCAGGCGCAGGGCGAGTTCGTCACGCAGTCCCTCGGCGTCCTCGCGGGGGGTCTCGAGGCAGACGCGGAGGGTGAAGTCGCCGGTGTCGGGATCGGAGAACTGGGCGCTCTCCAGGATGTTGCCCCTGGCCTCGGTGATGCCCCCGGAGAGCGCGTGGACGATGCCCGGCTGGTCCGGGCAGCGGAGGGTGAGGATGTGGCGCTGCATGGCTGCGGTGTCTTCCTGATCAGGCGCGTACGCGGGCGCGCTCGGGGTCGTACACGGGCGTGGGCCGGACCGTGGCGTCGGCCGGGGAACCGTCGGCGGCGACAGCGGTCAGGCTGGTGCCGGACCGCGCGGCGTCGCGGTGGACGCGGGCGAGCCCGAGCGTGGCGCCGTCGAGCGCGGGCGACGCGACGGCCATCGTCACGTGGCCGACGTGCCGCCCGTCCAGCTCCAGCCGGGCGCCCTCGGCGACCTCCGGTGGGGCGGCCACGACGACGCTGACGACCCGTCCCGTCGCCCCGTCCTTCTTGGCGAGCAGCGCGTCCCGGCCCTGGAAGGGGCCCTTGCCGAAGTCGACGGCCCAGCCCATCCGGCACTCGAACGGCGTGACGGTGCGGTCGTACTCCAGCTCGCCCATGATCATCCCGGCTTCGGTGCGGCAGGTCAGGAGCGCGGCCGCGCCGAAGGGCCGCACGCCGAGATCCGCGCCGGCCTCCAGGACCGCGTCCCACAGCCTTGGCGCCCGCTCGCGGGGCACCTGGATCTCGTAGCCCAGTTCGGCGGTGAACCCGAGTCGGCCGACCTGTGCGGGCATGCCCGCGACGAGGGTGTCCTGGAGGAGCGTGTAGTACGGGAACGCCTCGTTGGAGACGTCCACGTGGGTGAGTCGCTGGAGCACCTCGCGGCTGCGGGGCCCCTGCAGGGTCAGGACGGCGGACTCGTCACGGCGTTCGGTGACGGTGGTTCCGGCGGGGGCGTGTGCGGTCAGGGACTCCTGCGTCGAGGGGTTGCCGCCGGTGACGACGACATGGCCGGGCGCGAGGACGGCCACGGTCACGTCGTCCAGCATCATGCCGTCGGCGTCGACGACCACGCCGTACGCGATGCGTCCCGCGCCGAGACCGCGCACGCTGCGGGAGAAGACCGCGTCGACGGCCGCGACCGCGTCCGCACCCTCGACATGCCACTTGTAGAGCATCGAGTAGTCGGAGGCGCCGGCCGCGGTGCGGATGGCCTCGTACTCCTCGGCCGGGTCGCCGATCGCCAGGGGCACGGCGTGCCCGTAGACGTCGATCCACTCCTCGACGCGGTCGGCGTACCGCGGCGAGAACGGGGTGCCGCGCAGTCCTTCGGGCAGGGGCATGGGAACTCCAGGGAAGCGAAGGGGGGAAGGCACAGCCGAGAATCTATCCATCTGGATAACTTGTCAATAGGATAGATTCGAGGACCGAAGGAGAGAGGGGGTGTCCATGGCGGTGGAAGACGGCACCGACCCGGACGCCCGGCCCGGATACGGTCGGGGGCGGGAGGCGCTGCTGGCGGCGGCCGTCAGGGTCGTGGCGCGCGGCGGCCTGCGGAAACTGACGTACCGGTCCGTGGCCTTTGAGGCCGGGGTGACCCATGGGCTGGTCGTGCACCACTTCGGTACGCGCGACGCCCTGCTGGAGGAGTCCCTGCGCTGGGCGGTACGGCGCAGTATCGAGACGTCGTCACTGGTGCCCGCCGGCGGCAGGCTGGAGGACTTCGCCGCGACGCTGCCCCGCTTCATCGCCACGGATCCGGAGCTGCAGGCGTTCCAGTACGAGCTGAAGCTGGAGGCGAGCCGCAGGCCCGCACTGCAGCGGCACGTCGACGCGCTCTACGACGCCTACCGCGACGCCGTGCGCGAGGCCCTGGCCTGCTTCGGGCTGCCCCCGGAGCTGGCGGAGCTCGTCTTCGCGGCCCTGGAGGGACTGGTCTTCCACCAGGTCACCTCGGGCGACGCGGGGCGCACCGAGGAGGGTGTCGCGGCGCTGCGCCGGCTCCTCGCGGCGTACCGCGCACAGGGGCGGGACCGCTCGCCGGTGGAGCGGTGGCCGTCGTCCGGCGCGTCCTGACGGCTCTCAGTCGTCGAGCCCGCCCCGCTTCACCAGCTGGTTCACGATGACGTTCCGCTGGATCTCGTTGGTGCCCTCGCCGACGATCATCAAGGGGGCGTCGCGGAAGTAGCGTTCGACGTCGAACTCGGTCGAGTAGCCGTAACCGCCGTGGATGCGGACGGCGTCGAGGGCGATCCGCATGGCCGTCTCGGAGGCGAAGAGCTTCGCCATGCCCGCCTCCATGTCCACGCGGCGGCCCGCCTCCGCCTCCCGGGCCGCGTACAGGGTGAGCTGGCGGGCGGCGGTGAGCGAAGTCGCCATGTCCGCCAGGTAGTTGCCGATCGACTGGTGCCGCCAGATCGGCTTGCCGAACGCCTCGCGCTGCTGGGCGTACGCGAGCGCGTCCTCCAGTGCCGCCCGGCCGACGCCGAGGGCGCGGGCGGCGACCTGGAGACGGCCGGTCTCCAGGCCCTTCATCATCTGCGCGAAGCCCTTGCCCTCCATCCCGCCGAGCACGGCGTCGGCCGGGGCGCGGTAGTCCTCGAAGGACAGCTCGCAGCTCTCCACGCCCTTGTAGCCGAGCTTGGGCAGGTCGCGGGAGACCGTCAGGCCCGGTCCGTGCTCGGCCAGCAGGATCGACACTCCCCGGTGTGCGGGGCTCGCCGCCGGGTCCGTCTTGCAGAGCAGCGCGATCAGCCGGGAGCGGCGGGAGTTGGTGATCCAGGTCTTCGCGCCGTTGACGACGTAGCCGCCCTCGGGGTCCTTGCGGGCGACCGTACGCATCGTCTGGAGGTCCGAGCCGCCCTCCGGTTCGGTCAGCGCCATGGTCGCGCGGATCTCTCCGCCGGCCATCCTCGGCAGATAGCGCCGCTTCTGCTCCTCGGTGCCGAAGTGCAGCAGCAGCTTGGCGACCACGGTGTGCCCGCCCGTCGCACCGGCCAGGCTCATCCAGCCGCGCGCCAACTCCTCGGTGACCAGCACGTAGCACGGGGTGGAGACGGGTGTGCCGCCGTACTCCTCGGGGACGGCGAGGCCGAAGATCCCGAGCTGCTTCATCCGCTCGATCAGGGCCTCGGGATAGGTGTCGGCGTGCTCCAGCTCCCGCACGACCGGTTTGACGTCCTTGTCGACGAAGTCGCGCACGGTACGCACGACGAACCGCTCGTCCTCGGACAGGAGGTCCAGGGTGCTCATGCCGTGACGCTCCCCTCCGGGCCGTGGCCGAGTTCGGCCAGGATGCTCTCGGTGTGCTCGCCCTCCGCCGGGACGGCACCCATGCGGGGGGTCACACCGGCCAGGTCCACGGGCGGGACGAGCGCCGGGACAGTGACGCCCCCGGGGATCGGCACCTGCCGCCAGCGGTCCCGGGCGGTGAGCACGGGGTGGGCCAGGAAGTCCTGGACGTCGTTGACGCCGGCGTTGGCGATGCCCGCCGCGTCCAGCAGGTCCCGCACCTCGCCGCTGTCCGACGCGGCGAACCGCTCGGCGACGATCGCGTTCAGTTCGTCGCGGTGGGCGACACGGGCCGGGCCGGTGGCGAAGCGGGGGTCGTCGACGAGACCGGGCGCCTCGAGGAACCGCTCGCACAGGGCGGCCCATTCGCGTTCGTTCTGGATGGAGAACAGGACGTCCCTGCCGTCGGCGGCCGTGTAGGCGCCGTAGGGGGCGATGGTGGCGTGCTGGGTGCCGACCCGCGGGGGCTGGGCGCCGCCGAAGCGTGTGTAGTAGGCGGGCTGGCCCATCCACTCCGCGAGCGCCTCGAACAGCGAGACCTCGACGGCCCGGGCGACCCCGGTGGTGGCCCGGGTGAACAGGGCGGTGAGGATGCCGGAGCAGGCGTACATGCCGGCGGCGATATCGGCGATGGAGATCCCCACCCGGGCGGGTTCCCGCGGGCCCCCGGTGAGCGAGACCAGGCCGGTCTGGCACTGCACCAGCAGGTCGTACGCCTTGCGGTCGGCCCAGGGGCCGCTGGAGCCGTAGCCGGAGATCGAGCAGGCGATCAGCGACGGGAAGCGGGCGCGCAGCGCCTCCGCACCCAGCCCCAGCCCCGCGGCCGCCCCCGGTGCCAGGTTCTGCACGAACACGTCGGCACGGCCCATAAGTCGCTCCAGGACATGCCGTCCGTGCTCCGACTTCAGGTCGAGGGTCAGGGACTCCTTCGACCGGTTGAGCCACACGAAGTAGCTGGACTCGCCGTGCACGGTCGTGTCGTACCGGCGGGCGAAGTCGCCGCCCCCGGGGCGTTCCACCTTGATCACGCGGGCGCCGAGGTCGGCCAGCTGACGGGTGGCGAACGGCGCGGCGACCGCCTGCTCGACGGTGACGACGGTGATGCCGGCGAGCGGCAGTGCTTGCGGCGGCTCGGTCATGTGCGGACCTCCGGGCTTCTCCGGTACCGGAACCCCATCATGCGTGCTCATGGGAGCCCCGGTGAAATAGCGAGTTCTGATGGCACCATGCCGGGTGAGGATGGCGGGTGCGGATGGCGGGCGGGAGAACCGATGGACCTCAAACAGCTCAAGGCGCTCGTGACGGTCGCCGAGGTGGGCAGCGTCACCCGGGCCGCCGAGCTGCTGCACCTGGTGCAGCCGGCCGTGACCCGGCAGATCCGCACCCTGGAGGAGGAGCTCGGGGTCGCGCTCTTCGAGCGGACCCGGCAGGGCATGCGGCCCACCGAGGCCGGGACGGTCATGGTGGAGCGGGCCCGGCGGGCCCTGAACGAGCTGGAGCGGGCCCGTGCCGAGGTGCAGCCCGCCCCGGGCGCGGTGACCGGTGTCGTCACCGCCGGCCTGCTGGAGAGCACGACCGATCTGCTGGCCGAGCCCCTCGTCTCGGCCCTGGCCAGGGATCATCCGGGCATCGAACTGCGCCTGATGACGGGCTACTCCGGGCATCTCCAGCGGTGGCTGGACGACGGCGACCTGGATCTGACGCTGCTCTACGACCTGGACAGCACACCGTCGCTCAACGCCCGTCCGCTGGTGCGGGAGCGTCTGTGGGTGGTCGCCCCTCCGGGCGCCGGACTGCGTGCCGACCGTCCCGTGGCCTTCGCCGAGGTCGCGGCCCGTCCGCTCGTGATGCCCGCGCCCGGCCATGCCCTGCGCGCGCTGATCGACGCCGCGGCGGCGCGGGCGCGGGCCACCATGGACGTGGTCGTGCAGACCAACTCCATGCGGGTGCAGAAACAGCTCGTCCTGGCCGGGCACGGCTGGACCGTCCTGCCGGGCGTCGGCATCGCCGAGGACGTGGTGCACGGCACCCTGAGTGCCGCGCCGCTGGGCGAGCCGGAGGTGTGGCGCTCGATCGTGCTCGCCACCCCCCGGGCCGGACGGACCCCGCCCGCCGTCCAGGTCGTCGCCCGTGAACTGGTGGCGCGGATCGAGTCGGCCGTGGCCCGCGGCAGCTGGCCGTCCGCGCGGCCGGCCCATGCGAGCTGAGCATGGAGGGATCACGCCTTTCTATTGTTCAACCCCTGCCGGCACGACTGACGATGAAAGGCATGAGCCCGACACACGACGTCGCCGGCAAGAACACGTCACTGGCCTCCCATGTGGAGTCCTGGCGTCCCGAGCCGGTCAGGGACGAGGACGCCCTGCCGCCCGGCCCGGCGGCGGCGCTGTCGGCGCTGCTGGATCTCCCCGAGGCCGCAGCGGCTCCCGGTGAGCCGCTGCCGCCCCTGTGGCAGTGGCTGTACTTCCTGCACTGGCCGCCGCAGCGGGCCCTCGGCCCGGACGGGCATCCGCGCGACGCGCGCTTCCTGCCACCGATCCCCGGGCGGCGGCGCATGTTCGCCGGGGGTCGCTGCGAGATCGGGGAGCCCCTGCGGCTCGGTGAACCGGCCGAACGCGTCAGCGGTCTGGCCGCGGTCACGCCCAAGCACGGCCGCAGCGGGGAACTGCTGTTCGTGACCGAACGCCAGGAGTTCCGGCAGCACGGCCGTACCTGTCTGGTCGAGGAGCAGGACATCGTCTACCGGTCCGGGGACGGAGCGCCGCCGAGCCGGCCGGTCACGGTCGACGACACGGCCGTACCGGAGCCGGAGGGCCCGTGGCTCTCGCGCCTGCGCCCGGACGAGACCCTGCTGTTCCGGTTCAGCGCGCTGACCGCCAACGCCCATCGCATCCACTACGACGCCCCGTACTGCCGTGACGTCGAGGGCTACCCGGGGCTCGTCGTCCACGGGCCACTGCTGGCCCTGCTCATGCTGGAACTGGTCCGGGCGCACGCCCCGCGGCGGCGGGTGCGGTCGCTGTCGTACCGGCTGCACCGGCCCGCGTTCGCGGGCGAACACCTCCTCGCCGACGGCACCCCCACCGACGGCCGGGCCCGTCTGCACACCGCCACCCACCGCGAGGCCCGGCACGCCACGGCCGAGGTGTCCTTCGTATAGCAGGCCCTGCCCCGGGGGGTTCAGAGGTCCACGACGAGTCGCGGGGTGAGGTCGCGGGGTCGTGTCCACGATCGAGCTCGTCGTCCACCGGCTCATCGCCGAACCCGAGGCCATCGACGGTGACCGGCTGGAGAACGAACTCGTCGCCATGCTCACCCGCTATCTCACGGCCGCGCCGGCGGTCTGAGGCGCCGGGCGCCCCCCACGTGATCCAATCGGGGGAAGGGCAGGCCGGTGAGCGGCGAGGTGGGCGTCATGACGAGCGAGTGGCTGTTGCGGCTCAGGCCGGACGGGGACCAGGACCGGTACACCCCGGACTCCTCGCCGGCGACGGTCGCGGAGGCCGAGGCCGATCTGGGGCCGGCCGCCGTGGCCTGGGCGGTGGAGACCGCGGCCGGGGCGGCCGAGAAGTGCGCACGTCAGTCGCCCGAGGTCACCGTCGGCCCCGTGGGCCTGCGCACGGCCCGCCGGTCGGCGGAGGCGTGCTGCATCGCGATCCTGCGGGGGCTGCTGCACGACACCCCGCCCCACCGGATCCAGGCCCCGCCCGAGGCGGTCGACGGCAACCGCGAGCTGGTGCACCGCGGGGTGGCGCTGGACCGTGTCCTGCGGGCCGTGTGGACTTCCCATGTCCACACGTACGAACGGCTGTTGACCGCGCTGCGGCGCCTGGTGGAGCCGGACCGGTGGGCGGACGAGAGCGAGCGCATCACCCGGCTCTCCTTCGCCTACGTCGACGAGCTGACCGCGCTCTTCACCACGCAGTACGCGGCGGAGCGCGAGCACTGGGCGGGCAGCCGGACGGCGGCCCGCCGGCAGCTCGTCGACGACCTCCTCGCCGGCCGCCAGGCCGCTCCCACGACGGTGAAGCGCACCCTCGGGCTCGATCTGGACCACCACCACCTGGCCGCCGTCCTCTGGTCGGATCCGCCCGAGCGGGACCAGGAGGGCCTGTTCCCGCCCTTGCACCGGCTCGCCGCCGACGTCGTCGGCGCCTCCGGTGCCGAGCAGTCCCTCGTCCTGCCGACCGGGGCGTCCGAGGTGTGGGTGTGGGCGAGCCGGCAGCAGCAGCCGCCGGACGACCTCGTGTCGGTCGTCGGTGAGGAGCTGAGGGCGCGGACCGCGCGGTGGCCGGCCGGGGTGTACGTGGCGCTGGGGCCGTGCGCCCCGGGCCGCGAGGGCTTCCGCGCCGGCCATCTCGCCGCGCGGGAGACCGAGCGCGTCGCGCAGGCCCTCGGTGAACCCGGGGTGTACGCCTATGCCGACATCGCGGTGCTGTCCCTGCTGACCGCCGTCCCCGAGCACGCCGAGCGCTATATGCGCGAGGTCCTGGGATCGCTGGCCGAGGCGGGGGCCAAGACCGCCGAGATCCGCGAGACGCTGCGTCTGTACCTGGCGCACGGCCGCAGCCGGGCCCTCGCCGCCGAGGAGCTGTTCGTGGCGCCCAACACCGTCGCCTACCGGGTCAAGCGCGCCGAGCAGCTGCTGGGCCGGCCCCTGCCGCAGGACCATCTGCCGCTGCGGCTGGCGCTGGAGATCGGCCGGGTCATCGCTCCCTGAGCTTTGCGTCCGGGCGACAAGGAGGTACCGCGTTTCTGTCGTCCTGCGCCGAGGACGTCCGCCGTGCCCCGCCCGGAGGATGACCGGGCCGGGCACGAAGAGGTGCCCACCGGGAACGTGAGAGGCACCCGATGAACACCCCACCCGCCCCCGACCAGAGCTGGCCGACGGACAACAAGTGGCTGCGCGGCCCCTTCGCCCCCTGGACGCAGGAGAGCCACGGCTACGACCTCCCGGTGGAGGGCGCCATCCCCGACGATCTCGCCGGCGCGCTGTTCCGTATCTCCTCCAACCCGCGGTTCCAGCCGCGCAACCTGGACCGCTACCACTGGTGGGAGGGCGACGGCATGGTCGCCGCGGTCTATCTGCGCGAGGGCAGGGCGGCGTTCCGCACCAGCTGGGTGGCGACCGACTCGATGAGGTTCGAGGTCGAACAGGGCGAGGCCGTCTACAGCGGCTTCGTCAACGGCGGCACCCCCGGACGGCTGCCCAAGGGCGCCCCGCCGGCCAAGAACGTGGCCAACACCAACGTCGGCGTCTTCGACGACCACCTGCTGGTCTACTACGAGGGCGGCCTGCCGCACGCGATGCACCCGGAGACCCTGGAGACGTTCGGCACGTACGACTTCCACGGCGGCATCGACGTCCTGTGCACCGCCCACTACAAGATCGATCCGGCCACCGGCGACATGCTCTTCTTCGCCGCGACGGGACCCACGATCACCTGGTACCGCGCCGACGTGAGGACCGGCCGGGTCGTCGACTCCCACACGATCGACGTCGGCATCCCGGTGCTCATGCACGACTTCGTCGTCAGCGAGAACTACGCGATCTTCTTCGTGGCGCCCAACCTGTTCCGCCTCGACCTGGCCGTACAGGGCCGGCCCGGAGTGGTCTGGGACGAGTCGGCGCTGCCCCACGGCACCCAGATCGTGCTGATGGACCGCCGTACCCACGAGGTGAAGTGGTACGAGGCGGGCGGCATGTTCGCGCCGACGCACTTCTCCAACGCCTACGAGATCGGTGACGAGGTCGTCGTCGACCTGAACCGGATCTCCCGCATCGGCAACCCCGCCGGCCGTCTCACCCCGCTCGGTTCCCACGAGTGGTTCCCGCCGGGCTACTCCTGGCAGTGGCGGATCAACACGGCGACCGGGGCGGTCACCGACCGCCGGGTCTCCGGCATCGCGGGCGAGTTCCCGAAGATCAACGACGCCTTCGTGGGCCGGCCGAACCGGTACGGCTACTTCGTCACGACCCGTGGCCTCGCACCGGAGACCATGTCCGACGGTCTGGCCCGCCACGACCACCTCAAGGACTCCACGGTCGTCGTCGAGGGACCGCACCCCCTCACCAGCCCCAGCGAGCCGGCGTTCGTCGCCCGGCCCGACGCGCGCGACGAGGACGACGGCTACCTGCTGACCCTGTGGTGGAACCCGGAGACGGGGCTGAGCGAGCTGCTGATCCACGACGCCGCCGACCTCGTCGCACAGCCCCTGGCCAGGGTGAAGCTGCCCGTCCGGGTGCCGTTCGGCTTCCACGGCAGCTGGGCCGACCAGTCCGTCCTCGACAAGAGCGTCGCCACCCTGCGCGACGCGCGCTGACCGTCGTATCCCCCGAGCCGTCCGCATTCCCCGAGCCGTCCACGAACACCGGAGACCCGCATGAGTACGACAGTCACAGCCGAGGCCGCCCAGCCCTGGGAGGGCAGGATCTTCGACGGCACCTGGGTCCCAGGCCAGGGCGAGCCCCTCGAGGTGACCGCCCCGGCCACCGGCAAGGTCCTCACCACGGTCGGCACCGCCACCCCCGCCGATGTCGACCGAGCCGTCGACCTCGCGAGGAAGGCCCAGCGGGAGTGGGCCGCCCTGCCCTACGACCGCCGGGCGGCGGTGTTCCGCACGGCGGCCGCCCTGCTGGAGGCCGACCCGGACCGGCTGATCCGCCGGCTGGTCCCCGAAGCCGGTTCCGGACAGGGCAAGGCCGCCTTCGAGACCGGGCTGGTGGTCTCCGAATTCCACCAGGCCGCCGCCCTGGCCGCCGAGCCCTACGGCGAACTGCTGCGCAGCACCCGGCCGCGGCTGTCGCTGGCCCGCCGGATCCCCCTCGGGGTCGTCGGGGTCATCTCGCCGTTCAACTTCCCCGGGATCCTGTCCACCCGCTCGGTGGCCCCGGCGCTCGCGCTCGGCAACGCCGTCGTCCTCAAGCCGGACCCCCGCACGCCCGTCTCCGGCGGTCTGGCCCTGGCCGAACTGCTGGCCGAGGCGGGGCTGCCGGAGGGGCTGCTGCATGTGCTGCCCGGCGGCGCCGACGTCGGCGAGGCGCTGGTGACGCACCCGGGCGTGCCGTGCGTCTCCTTCACCGGCTCCACCGCCGCCGGCCGGGCCATCGCGGCCGCGACCGGACCCCTGCTGAAGAAGGTCCACCTCGAACTCGGCGGCAACAACGCCCTGCTGGTCCTGCCGGACGCCGACGTCGACGCGGCCGCCTCCGCCGGGGCCTGGGGATCCTTCCTGCACCAGGGCCAGATCTGCATGACCACCGGCCGCCACCTCGTCCACTCCTCCATCGCCGAGCGGTACGTCGGCAAACTCGCGGAGAAGGCCGCGGCCATCAGCGTCGGCGACCCCGCCGACCCGCGCCACGCCCTCGGCCCGGTCATCGACGAGCGCCAGCGCGACCGGGTCCACGACATCGTCACCCGCAGCGTCGCCCAGGGGGCGCGCCTCGCCGCCGGCGGCACCTACGACGGCCTGTTCTACCGGCCCACCGTCCTCGCCGACGTGCCCCACGACTCCCCCGCGTTCACCGAGGAGATCTTCGGGCCCGTCGCCCCGGTCACCACGTACGAGACCGTCGAGGAGGCGATCGGGATCGTCAACTCCTCGGAGTACGGCCTGTCGGTGGCCGTCCTCACCCAGGACGTGTACGGCGCCCTGGAACTGGCGGGGCGGATCGAGTCCGGCGCGGTCCACATCAACGACCAGACGGTCGACGACGAGGCGGTGGCACCCTTCGGCGGCGTCAAGTCCTCGGCGGCGGGCGGCCGTTTCGGCGGCACCGCCAACCTCGACACCTTCACCGAGGTGCAGTGGGTGACCGCGCAGGCCGCCATCGAGCGCTACCCGTTCTGAGCGGTCTACTCCGGCGGCGTGGGTGTGTCGTGGGTGCGGTACATCGCCTGGACGTCCAGCTCCAGCTGGACCGTCGGGCCGACCACCGCGATGCCCCGCGCCAGCATGGAACGCCAGTTCAAGGTGTAGTCCTCGCGGTGCAGTTCGCTCTTGGCCAGGGCGGCGCAGCGCAGTTCCTCGCCGTAGCCGCCGTTGACCATGCCGAGGTAGCTCGTGTCCAGCGAGACGGACCGGCTCACCCCGTGCATGGTCAGGGTGCCCTGGAGGATCCACTTGCTGCCGCCCCGGTAGGCGAAGCGGGTGCTGCGGAAGTCGATGTACGGGAAGTGCTCGACGTCGAGGAAGTCGGCGGAGCGCAGATGGGTGTCGCGGGTGTTGTTGCCCGTGTTGATGCTGGAGGCGTCGATGCGGACGTGGACGCGGGACTCGGAGACGTCCTGGGCGACCTGGATGCCGCCCTCGAAGCGTTCGAAGCGGCCGTGCACATGGGCCATGCCGACGTGCTTGGCGATGAAGCGGATCGCCGTGTGCGGCGGGTCGAAGAGCCAGGTGCCGGGGACCGGGAGTTCGGCCTGCCGGGCCGGCTGGAGCCACACGCGCTGCGAGGACAGCCCGGCGTCGGCGACGACCTCGACGGTCTCCCGGTGCGGCTCCAGCCCCTCGGCCACGATCAGCAGGCTGTAGCCGCCCGGCGGCAGCGCGGCCGTGAACAGGCCGTACGGGTCGGTGGTGCCGCGGGCCGCGACCTGGTGGCTGCGCAGTTCGGTCACCGTCACCTCGGCGGCGCCCATGGGCTGGTTCACGGGGTCGAGGACCTCGCGGACGACGACACCCGCTCCGGCCGGGAGCGGAAACGCTTGGCCCGGAGTGTCCCCGGAGGCATTCTTCAGACGCCGCCGGAGCAGTCCGCGGGGCATGGGGTTCACCTTTCGGTCTCGTCGGTCAGGAGTGCGTGCGTGGCTCGTCGCCCTCGTACGCCGCTTTCAGTACGTCGAGGACGCCGGCCGTGGTGACGGGCCTCGGGTTGGCATACGCCCGCGCGGTCGCCTCCCGGGCCGCGACAGTCAAGTCGGCTTCCTTCAGGCCGAGTTCGGCCAGGGAGCGGGGTGCGCCGAGGCGGCCGGCGAGGTCCCACAGGGCGTGCGGGGCGTCGTCGGTGCCGAGGGCCCGGCAAAGGGCCGCCATGGCCTCGGGTGCGGCGGGCGCGTTGTGGGCGAGCGCGTGGGGCAGGACCACGGTGTGGGTCTCGGCGTGCGGCAGGCCGAAGGTGCCTCCGAGGACGTGGCACAGCTTGTGGTGCAGGCCCATGGTGGTCGCGCCGAGGGCGGCACCGCAGAGCCAGGCCCCGTAGAGGGCGCGGCCGCGGGCGTCCAGGTCCCCGGGTGCCGCCGCCAGGTCGGGCAGGGCACCCGTCATGGCACGGGCGCCCTCCTCGGCCATCAGCGACACCAGCGGCGAGGCGTCCGGTGCGTACAGGGCCTCGGCCGCGTGGGCGACGGCGTTGACGCCGCTGGTCACGGAGAGGGGCACCGGGAGCGACAGGGTGAGCTCGGGGTCGTAGACGACGCTGCGCGGCAGGACGACCGGGTCGCGGCCGGTGCGCTTGGCGCCCTGTTCGGTCAGGCCCCAGACGGGGGTCATCTCGGAGCCGGAGTACGTGGAGGGCACGGCGATCAGCGGCAGCCGGGTGCGCAGCGCGATCATCTTGCCGAGGCCGATGGCGGAGCCGCCGCCGACGGCCACGCAGCCGTCGGCGCCGACCGCGTGAGCCGCCTCCACGGCCCGCTCGGCCACCTCCGCGGGCACGTGCATCCGGGCCTCGGTGTGCAGTCCGGCGCAGGCCTCGCCCAGTGCGTCGGCGACGGCCCGGGCGGTCCGCGCGCCCCGCGGTCCGCTGATCACCAGCAGCCGCCGCAGTCCGAGCCGTTCGGCCTCCTCGGGGGTGGCGGTGACGGAGGCGCCGGGCCGCAGGACGACCCGCATGGGCTGGGCCTCGTAGGCGAACCCCCTCATGACCGGTCCGGGGTGAGCACGAGGTCGAAGCGGGCGTGCCGGAACGGGTTCGGGACGCCGAACTCCCGGGCCAGGGAGGGGTCGTCGGTCTCGGTGAAGTCCTGGACGAGGCTCTCCTTGACCGCGAACACGGCGTCGGAGTCGAGGTGGTCGCTGCCGGCCACGAAGATGTGCGTGGTGACCGGTGCGTGGCCCTCGGCCGAGGCGATGAAGTGGATGTGGGCCGGGCGGTAGGGGTGGCGTCCGGTGGCCCCGAGGAGAGCGCCCACCGGGCCGTCCGTGGGGATGGGGTAGGGGCTGGGCACGCAGGTGCGGAACCGGAAGCGGCCCTCCTCGTCGGCCGTGAACAGCCCGCGTCCGTTGCCCGCCGGCTGGATCCCGGGCTGCTGGACGTCGTAGAAGCCGTGCCCGTCGGCCTGCCACACGTCGAGGAGCGCGCCCGGCAGCGGGGTACCGTCCCGGGAGAGGACCCGGCCGCTGACCACGCACGGTTCGCCGTCGCCCACGAGGTCGATGCTCGCGCCGAGCTCCCGGGCCGGCGACTCGGTCATGTGGAAGGGGCCGAGGACCGTCGACTCGGTCGCCCCTGCGACGGTGTCCGCGTTGATCGTCTCCACCAGCATCGACAGGCCCAGCACGTCCGACAGGAGGACGAACTCCTGCCGGGTGTCCGTGCAGGTCTGTCCGGTGGCCGTCAGGAAGCCGATCGCCCGCTCCCACTCGGCCTGGGTGAGCCGGGTCTCCCGTGCGAAGGCGTGCAGATGGCGGATGAGCCCGGTCAGCAGCTCCCGCAGCCGGGGGTCGGCGGTGCTCCGCAGACTGGCGACGGCTTCCTCGGTGACGGTGTCCCCGGTGGCCGTGTCCCCGGTGACGGTGTTGTCGGTGGTCATGCCCGCTCCTTGCCCGTGCGAAGGTCAGCCGTGCCCGAGGATGCGCCGCAGCGCTCCGGCGAGCAACCGTTCGGCGTCCTCGGCCGCGTCGGCGTGGCGGAAGGCGACGTACCCGTCGGGGCGCACCAGCAGGGCGCCCCCGTCGGCCACCTCGCGCAGCCGCGCCCAGTCGCCGTAGGGGTCCTCGTACTCCTGGCCGGGCCCGATCACGACGGTGGCGATCTCCACGTCCTGCGCCCGGGCGGCCCGCAGCCAGCCGGTGCCGCCGATGCCGGTGATCAGGGTGAAGCGGCCCTGTCCGACGGTGTCGAGCGTGGACAGGGTGCGGGTGCCGGAGGTGATCCACGCGTGCGGGAGCTTGGCGCCGGGGCGGGAGGAGGGCTGGTGGTACAGCTCGGGGTCGCGGTCGAAACCGGGGTCGGGGGTGCCGTCGGGGACGATCGCCTCGGACGTGTAGCGCTGGTTGAGGTCGACGCCGTGGGCGTTGAACTCGTACACCTTGAAGGCGATCGCCTCGCGCAGCCGGGATCGCTGTTTCTCCGCCGCCCGGGTGTCGCCCTTGCGGGCGGCGATGTTGGCCCACAGCTGCTCGGGGGTCTGCGGGGAGAGCCCGTCGAGCGCCTCGAAGATCGGGGCGGTCTCGCCGATGGACTTGTTGGCGCGGGTGACGATCTGCCGGCCGACCGGGGCGCGCTCGGCGGTGTAGGAGTCCAGCAGCTTCGGTGCGGCGGTGCCGTCGAGGACGAGTCTGAGCTTCCAGGCCAGGTTGTAGGAGTCCTGGATGGAGGTGTTGGAGCCGAGACCGTTGGAAGGCGGGTGGCGGTGCGTGGCGTCGCCTGCGCAGAAGACGCGGCCGACGGAGTAGGTCTCGGCGTACATCTCGTTGACCGTCCACGCCGAGGACGACTTGATGGTGACCGGGATGTCGTCGTCGCCGACCAGCTTGCGGACGACGGACTCGGCGTACTCGGTGGTCAGGTCGGGGGCGCCGGCGGTGACGTCGTACCCCCAGACGATCAGCCACTCGTTCCAGGGCCGGACACAGCGCACCAGACCGGCGCCGATACCGCCGACGGTGGCGCCGGGGGCCAGCACCCAGTACAGGGTGGACGGGCGGTGGGCGGTGTACTTCGTCAGGTCCATGTCGAAGACGATGTTGATGCTGCCGGCCACGCCCATCTGGCCGCCCATCGGCAGTCCGGCGTCCTCGGCGACCTGGGAGCGGCCGCCGTCGGCACCGATGAGGTACTTGGCGCGGATGGTGTACTCGTCGCCGCGCAGCCGGTCCTCGACGGTGACGGTCACCCCGTCGGCGTCCTGGACGAAGGACTTGTAGACCGTGCTGAAGCGCAGGTTCGTGCCGCGCGCGACGGCCGCGTCGATCAGCACCGGTTCCATGAGGTGCTGGGGCATGTCGCACATCCGGGTGGGGCTGGCCAGCTCGTGGGCGGCCTGGACCAGCGGGTCGTTGCCCCAGGAACGGACCCGGCCGAGCTCCTCGCCGGCGAGGCTGGTGCAGAAGGTCGTGTCGCCCATCAGTTGCTGCGGCGTGGCCTTCGCGACGACCTCCTCCTCCACCCCGAGGTCGCGCAGTACCTCCATGGTGCGCTGGTTGGTGATGTGCGCGCGGGGTGTGTCGGCGAGGCTCGCGTAGCGGGTGACGACGATGTTCGGTACGCCGTAGGTGCTGAGCGCGAGCGCGGCGGAGGCGCCCGCGGGGCCACTGCCGACGATCAGTACGTCGGTCACGACATCGGGCTCGACGGTGTGCACGGAAGGGCTCCAGGGAGTGAGGACAGGTGCCGACCGTTCAAGATCATGTAGCGGATGGCGCGGGCGTGGGTGTCTCAATAAGAGACAGTGACCGAGAAGAGGCGGTGACCGCGAAGAGACAGTGACCGAGGGTTGTTGCGTGTTCAACCGTTCCCGGTAGGGTGAACGGTGCCGTGACCACCGCAGAGCACCCTCCAGCAGACCCTGCCCTCGCCTCGCTGCGCAGGGCCCGCGAGCTGTTCCTGAGGGGACGCCGACTGCCGGACGGGGTACCGGAGGACGTCGTCGCCGCGTGGAAGCGCGCCCGGTTCTTCGGCGTGCGGCACGACGCGAGGGATCCCGCGCCCCGGTATGCGGTACCGCTGCCGGAGTCCCCCCTGCTCCATGCCGCCCGGCCCGTTCTCGAACGCATCGCCCCGGTCCTGACCACCGGCGCTCTCGTCCTCACCGACGAGCGGCTGCGGGTGCTGTGGATGACCGGAGCGGACCGGGACCATCCCTGCCGGGACCTCTCCGAACAGCTGGTCGGCCCCAACAGCGCGGCCCTCGCGCTGCACACCGGCCGCCGCGCGGAGGTGCACGGGCCCGAGCACTTCCTCGACCTCTGGCAGGACGTCTCCGCGGTCAGCGTGCCGGTGCGGGCGCCGGAGACCGGGCACACGCTGGGCACGGTGACCGTGTCCTCGCCGCTGTGCGCCGAGTGCACACCGCATCCGGGGGCCCCGCTCGCCGAGGCCGCGGCGAGCGCGGTGGAGACGGAACTCCTCGCCCGGTCGCGGGCGTCGGAACGGCTCCTGCTGGACGCGTATCTGCGGGCGCTGCGGGATTCCGCAGGCCCGGTCGTCGCCCTCGACGGACGCAACCGGCTGGTGAGCGAGGCGGCGGAACGGCTGCTGTCACCGGAAGGGCTGGCGGAGCTGGAGCGGGGCGTGGTCGGGCTCCTCGCGGAGGTGGCCCCGGGGCGGCTCGGCGCCGGAGCGCTCCGGGAGCCGGCGGGCGGCCCGACGCCCGCGGCCGCGTACCGCGTCCGGCTTCCGGACGGCGCCGGGTGCACCGCGGTCCTCACCCCCGTGGCCCACCTGGGTGAGGCCGTCGGGGCGGTGGCCGTGCTGGAGCCGGCCGGGGGCTCCGCCGTGGCGCCGCCACCCGTGCGGCCCGCCGTGGGGCTGGCCGGCCGGTCGGTGCCCTGGCGGCACGCGGTGGGGCGGGCGACGGAGCTGGCCGCGTTCCCCGAGCCCCTCCTGCTGGTCGGTGAGCGCGGCACCGGCAAGACCTCGCTCGCCCGGGAACTGGTGACGGAGCCGGTGACGACCGTGGACGCGGCGGAGGACGAACTCGGTGCACGGGTGGGCGAGTTGCTGGACGGCCGCCCGCTCCTCGTCCGGCATGTCGAGCGGCTCGCCCAGCCCGACACCGCGGCGCTCAACTCGCTGCTCGAAGCCCGTCCGGGCGTACCCCTGCTGGTCACCTACACGCCCGGCGTGCCCCCCGGCCCCTGTCTCCAACGGCTCCTGGACACCCTGTCGGCCCGCTCGGTCACCCTCCCGGCACTTCGCGAACGGCCGCAGGACATCCGGGAGCTGGTCACCGCCCTGACGCCCCGTCCCGCACCGGGCCAGCCCCCGCTCACCTGGACACTGGACGCGCTGCGCGCCCTGGAGCGGCATCCCTGGCCCGGCAACGTCACCGAACTCGCCCATCTGGTGCGGGCGTTGGCCGAGCACCGGCGGGCTGCCGGTCCCGTCCGGCGGGCCGAGCTGCCGGACCCCGTGCGGGAGGGTCCGGCGGCCCGCCCGCTCAGCCCGATGGAGCACGCCGAGCGCGCCGCCATCCTGGAGGCCCTGCACACCCACGGCGGCAACAAGGCCCGGACGGCGGCGGCCCTGGGCATCGCCCGCGCCACGCTGTACCGGAAACTGCGGGGCTACCGGGTCTGAGGCCCCCCGCCGAGCCGCTCAGCGCAGTCCGGCGAGGAACGGCGCGAGGGTGCGGGTCAGCGTGTTGTGCGGGGCCGCGGCGAACAGCGGATCGAGGTGCGCCGGGCACGCGAGGCTGCAGGACGGAGCGGCCGTCGGGGTCGCGGGTGGGCATTACCAGCCAGTGAGTCGGTACCAGATCTGGGTGGATTCGGCGCGGTCGCCCAGTGCGACACCGCCGAGGGCGGATCGAAGACCTGGCCGCCAGACGTTCCCGCACCTCGTCGGGTGCATCGTGCCCGGGCTGTCCGGGCCCGTCGAACGCCCCGCAGTCACACCGCCTGGTCGCCCAACAGCAGCCCGCCGACGGCCGGTTGGGGAACGGCCGGGCCGACGGCGGCCGGTTTGCGGATGAGCAGCAGTGCCGCGTCGTCGTGGAGCCGGCCGCCGACGTGCGCGAGCAGTTCGTCCTGGAGGGCGTCGAGGGTGCGGGCGGGTTCGTCGGTCACATGGCGGGCCAGCCCCTCGACGAGCGGATAGAACTCCCGCCCGTGGTCGCGGGCCTCGGTCACGCCGTCGGTGTAGAGCAGCAGCTGGTCGCCGTCGGAGAAGGGCAGCACCTGGAGGGTGGGCGTCTCGCCGGTGAGGGCGCGCAGGCCGAGGGGCGGCGCGGGGTGCGTGGGCTCCACCGGGGTGACGGCTCCGCGGGCGCCGACCAGCAGCGGCGGGGCGTGTCCGCAGTTCACCACTTCCAGCTGCCCGTCCCGCGGGTAGCCGGCGACCACGGCGGTCACGAAGTCGTCGTGGCCGAGGTTGCGCGCCAGGCTCCGCTCGATCCGGTCGACCACGGCGAGGAGGTCGGGTTCGTCGTGGGCGGCCTCACGGAAGACGCCGAGCACCAGCGCGGCCGTCCCGACGGCCGGCAGCCCCTTGCCGCGCACGTCGCCGACGAGCAGCCGGACGCCGTACGGCGTGGAGACGAGGGCGTAGAGGTCCCCGCCGATCCGGGCCTCGGCGGCGGCCGCGCTGTAGCGGACGGCCGTCTGGAACGGGCCGACGATCTCCGGGACGGGCAGGAGCAGCGCGTGCTGCGCGGCCTCCGCGACCGAGCGGACGGCCGCGAGCACCCGCTCCCGGCGGCCCCGCAGGGCGCTGGCCAGGCCGCTCGCCAGGGTCACGGCCGCCAGGGCGGACAGGACGGCGGCCAGCTCCCGGGCCGGGACGCCGTCCCGGACGCCGAGCACGCCGCCGAGCACACCGGCCAGCAGACCGACGTACAGGACACCGCGCGGGCCGTTGGTGGTGGCGGCCAGGGCGGGGCCGGCCGCGAGCAGGGGCAGCCAGATCATCCCGGCACCGCCGACGAGGTCGACCAGGATCACGCCGAGCACGAGCAGCACGGGCAGGAGGGGTCCTGCCACCATGTGCCTGAACAGGTACGTCGGCCCGTGGTCGCCGCCACGGTGTCGGGCCTGGTTCATGTCGCGTCCGCAGTCCTCGTCTGTGTCGGGGATGTGCACCGGAATGTCCGTTCCCCATAAGCAAACGGGTTCGACTCCGATACCACAAGGCGCGGGATTTCAGATAGTGAGCGACAGGCCCCTGGTCACGCGGTCGGCGGTCGGGATCAGCCGGGCCCGGATCTCCTCGAGGCGGGAAAGCCGGTCGACCGGCAGGGAGACGCCGAGGGAGCCGAGGGTGTCCCCGCTGTAGACGGGTACGGCGACGCAGACCGTGCCGAGGGTGTACTCCTCCAGGTCCGTGACGGCCGGGGCCACGGGCGAGGCGTCCAGCTGCCGGAGCAGTTCCGGGGGGCTGGTGATGGTCCTCGGTGTGAGGTCGGCGAGGTGGTGGCGGGAGAGGTAGTCCTTGCGGGCCTCGACGTCCAGTTCCCGCAGGACCGACTTGCCCAGCGCGGTGGCGTGTCCGGCATCCTCGAACCCCACCCAGAGGTCGACGCGCGGAGTGCGGGGGCCGTCGACGATCTCGGCGACCCGGATCTCGCCGTCCTCGTAGAAGGTGAGGTAGGCGGCGGTCGCGAGCTCGTCCCGCAGCGCGGCGAGCGTGGGCCGGACCCGGCTGAGCAGGGCCTGTCCCCGGCCCCCGGTGTGCAGCGTCCGCAGCTTGTCGCCCAGGATGAAGCCGCCGTCCTCCAGCTTGCGCACATATCCGTCGTGGACCAGCGTCCGCAGCAGGTGGTATGCCGTGGCCAGGGGCAGCTCCGTCTCGCGCGCCAGCTGCTTCGCCGGCGCGCCGTTCTCGTGCGCGCTCACCGCCTCCAGCAGGCGGAACGCCCGCTGGACGGACGTGATGAGCGTGGGACCGTTGGGGCCGTCCTGCCCAGCCATACGACCAGCGTGCGCCGGGCGCCGCCCCCAGGCAAGGCGTGCGCCCTCCGGGCGCCCTGTGACACGTCAGGTCACGATGGTGCGTCGCCGTGCGCGGTCCGCCGAGAGTTCGGCGGCGGCCCGGTGGGCGTCGGCGGTGAGGTGGGGCGAGGCCCACGCCTGCGCGGTGCGGGCGGCCAGGGCGTAGTGCTCGGCGGCGGCCCGGTCCTCGCCCAGGAACCGGTACAGGTCGCCGAGGGCGTGGGCCAGCGGACGGGTCGCGTAGGCCGTGCCGGCGGCGCCCGCGAGCTGCTCCCGGAAGGGCAGCAGATGCCCGACCAGGGCGGTCGCGGTGGCGTGGTCGCCCTGGAGGACGGCCAGCCGGGAGCGGAAGTCGAGTTCCATGCCGTAGAGGTGGTCGGTCACCGGTTCCGGCGGGAAGTCGACCGCGCGGGCCTCGTCGAACCTGCCGAGGCGGGCCAGGGCGAACGCGAACAGGACCCCCACGGACGGTCCCGTGGAGTCGTACACGGGGCGAATGATCCGTTCGACCTCGGCGATGCGACCCTGGGCGACCCTTACGGTGCTCAGCCCGAGGGTGCGCAGGCCGGTGGCGTGATGCGCCCCGACCCGCTGGAGCAGGCCGTCCGCCTCGGCGTATCCGGCCTCGGCAGCGTCGAAGCGGCCGGCGACGGCGGCCAGCATGGCCGAGGTCGCGGCGCCCAGCCCCTGCGCCCAGAGCATCCGGTAGCGGCGGGCGAGGGCCAGCCCGTCGGCGGTGTGCCGGCGGACCGCCCCGGGATCGTTGAGGGCGGCGGCGGTCATGCCGTCGAGGTGCTCGCAGATCCAGCGGTAGGCGGGCAGGTCGTGGTCCCGGGCCAGCTCGCGCAGCTCGGCGACCAGCGGAGGGCGGGCGGTGGCCTGTCCCTCGTGCGGCAGCAGCCTGGCGGAGGTCATCAGCGCGGCGGCCAGCAGGCGTGGCTCGCCGCCCGCGCGGGCGAGGGCCAGCTGGGTGCGGGCCGCGTCCAGGGCCCGTGGGGCGTCCTCGGCGGCCACCGCGTCGACGAGGACCTGGAGCACCCGGGCGCGGGTGGGGTCCTCCAGGCCTGGATCGGCCGCCAACTCCTCCAGCCGGGCCAGCGATGCGCGGTCGTAGAGGCCCTCGAGGCGGCTCCGCCAGGGGGAGGGCTCGGTCCAGGCTCCGTAGACCGCCGCGACCAGGTCGCCCCGGCCGGCCTGCTCGGCCAGTTCGACGGCCCGCTGCCGGGTGCCCCGAGCGGCGTCCGTGGAACCGGCCCGGATCTGCGCCCCGAGCAGGCGCACCAGCAGTCCGACCGTGTCCTCGGGCCGCAGATAGGGGTCGGGCACGGCGGTCGTGTGCACGTCGATGGCCTGCTGGACGAGGCCTACGGCGATGTCGTGGGCGTAGCGCCGCTCGGCGACCTCGGCGGCGCGCAGCGCGTAGTCGACGGCGAGGGGCGCGTCCGAGGGGCTGCCGGAGCGGGCGAAGTGGTGGGCCAGGGCGGCGAGGTCGTCGGGGTGGTGGCGGCGCAGCGCGCGTGCGATACGGCCGTGCAACCGGGCGCGGCGGACGCCGGACAGGTCGGTGTACACGGTGTCCCGGACCAGCGCGTGCACGAACCGCACCCGTCCGGGTCCCGGCTCGGTGAGCAGGTCGGCGGCCAGGGCGGCGTCGAGCCCCTCCACCACCTCGTCCTCGTCGGCGTCGGCCGCGTCGACCAGCAGCGCCACCTCGGCCTCCAGTCCTACGGCGGCCGTGAGCCGTACGGCCGCCCGGGCGCCGGCGGGCAGCAGCGCCAGCCGTCTGCGCAGCACGTCCCGGACGCCCTGCGGCACCTCGGACACGGCGACCAGGGCGCCCTCGCTGGCAAGCAGCCGGGCGCTCTCCAGGACGTAGAAGGGGTTGCCGCCGGTGCGCTCGGCCAGGGCCGCCACGGTCGTCGCGTCGACCGGCTCGCCGCAGACCGCGTCGACGACGGTGGCGACGTCCTCCGGCGGCAGTCCGCGCAGCGCGACGCGGTGCGGGGCGCCGGGGGCGAGCTGGGCGAGCGTCTTGCCGAGGTGCTCGCCGACCTCGGCGGGGCGGTAGCTGGCCAGGGTGAGCAGGGGCACGCCGGTGACGGCGGCCGCCGCTTCGAGCAGGGCGAGGGTCTCGCCGTCGGCGCGGTGCAGGTCCTCCAGGACGACGGCGAGCGGGGCGGCGCCGGCCGCGGCCCGCAGCCAGCCGGCGAACGCGCGGTGCATCCGGAAGCGTCCGGCGGTCGCCTCGTCGCGGGTCGTGGCGGCCACGCTCTCCGGCTCGCGCAGCAGCACGGCGAGTTCCCCGGGCCGGGCCGGGGGCAGGTCCCGGGCGAGCGCGCCGAGCGCCTCCACCCACGCCCAGGCGGGCGGCGCGCCCTCGTACTCGGGGCACCGCCCGACCACCACCGCCCAGCCGTCGGCCCGCAGCACCGCGGCGAGCCGCTCCAGCAGCGCCGACTTCCCCGCCCCCGCCTCCCCGGTGACCAGCACCACCCCTCCCCCGTGCCGAGCGGCCCGCGCGGCGACCCCGAGGGCCCGCAGCTCGCCGGCCCGGCCGACGAAGAGGTCGTTCCCGCTACGGGGCTCACCGCACGCACGGTCCGCCACGGCACCGCCCGCCCCCGGACCGACGACGGGCAGCACGGCGCCCTCCACGACCTCGCCCGACACCGGGCCGGGCACGAGCACGGCCGGAACGGACCCGGCTGCGGCCGGGGCGGGCACGGCGGATGGCGGGGCAGGCACGGCGGATGGCGGGGCGGGCACGGCCGACGCCGGCCTGGCCCCCGTCGCCTGAGCGGAAACATGTCCCGCCGGGGCGGGCACAGCCGCGGGCGTAGCGGCCACGGCCGACGGCGGGGCAGGCACGGCGGATGGCGGCGCGGGCACGGCCGACGCCGGCCTGGCCCCCGTCGCCTGAACGGGAACATGTCCCGCCGGGGCGGGCACAGCCGCGGGCGTAGCGGCCACGGCCGACGGCGGGGCAGGCACGGCGGATGGCGGCGCGGGCACGGCCGACG
>NZ_JBIWGA010000011.1:0-34744 GCF_044763345.1 Streptomyces sp. NPDC096132 | reverse complement strand
ACGCCGGCCTGGCCCCCGTCGCCTGAACGGGAACATGTCCCGCCGGGGCGGGCACAGCCGCGGGCGTAGCGGCCACGGCCGGCGGCGGGGCGGGCACGCCCGAAGCCGGCCCGGCCCACGACGCCGGAGGCGGGACAAGTGACGCCGGGGCGGGCACGGTCGGCGTGGACGGCAGCCGTACGGACGCGTGCAGCAGCTCCGCCCGCTGGGTGAGTACCGCTCGTTGGAGTTCCGTCAGGGCCGGGCCCGGGTCGCAGCCCAGTTCCTCGCGGAGCGTGCGCGTCGCGCGGCGCAGGGTGGAGAGGGCGTCGGCCTGGCGGCCGCCGGCCCAGTGGGCGAGGGCGAGCAGCCGCCAGCCCTCCTCCCGCAACGGGCTCTGTCCGACGAGGACTTCGGCCGCGAGGACGGCCTCGGCCGCGCGTCCGGTGCGCAGGTCGGCCGCCACGGCGAGTTCGCCGGCCTCGGTGCGCAGTTCCGTGAGGCGGGCCACCTCCGGGGCGGCCCAGGTCTCGTCCGCGTGCTCCGCGAAGGCGGGCCCCTGCCACCATCCGAGGGCCTCGGTGAGCAGCGCGCGGGCCTCCTCGGCCGGGGCACGGCGGGCCCGGCCCACCGACGCCTCGAAGCGCCAGGCGTCCACGGCGTCCGGGGACAGCCGCAGGGCGTAGCCGGGCGGGGCGGTGACCAGAACGGTCGCCGGGGTGCGGGGCGGCCGCCCGGGCTCGAGCGAGCGGCGCAGGTGGGAGACGTAGGTGTGCAGGGACACGAGGGCCTTGGCGGGCGGTTCCCCGCGCCACAGCGCGTCCGTCATCCGGTCCACGGGCACGACACCGCCCCGGGCCGCCGTCAACAGCGACAGGACGGCTCGCTGCCGGGGCGTGCCCAGGTCGACCGGTTCGCCCCCGACCTCGGCGCCCAGCGAACCCAGGACTCGAATACGCAGCACGGCGCGGGAATCTACCCGAGCCGCGGTTCCGTCCCGTCAACAGACGATAAACGCGGCCCTGTCGCCCCCGGGGCGAGGCGCCAAGCGGATGCCAAGCGGACGCCAAGCGGCGGGCAGACCCTGGGAAGCTGTTGCCGGTATCTGATCGTTGGAGCTTCAGAGCGTGTCCCCCAGCAGTACGACGGACGAACTTCCCCCGGCCGAGCGGCCGTACACCCACGAAATGGTCGTGGTCCACCGTGTCTTCCGCCGCGAGTCGGCGCTTCTCCCCCGGTTGGTGCGCGCGGTGCCCGACGGCGGGACGGCCCGCGCGGCGCAGGTGGCGGAGCATCTGCGCACGTACGTGGACGGTCTGCACCACCACCACGCCCTGGAGGACGAGCTGGTCTGGCCGTTGCTGCACGCCCGCGCCGCGCAGGACGACGAACTGGTCTCCCGGATGGAGGAGCAGCACGAGCGCATTGACGAGAGCCTCCGGGCGGTCGCGCAGTGGACGCCCGCCTGGGTGCGGGCGGCGGACCGCATCGCCGGGGAGGAACTGGCCCTGGCGCTGGACGCGCACCGTACCGTCCTCCTCGAACACCTCGACGACGAGGAGCGGTTGGTCCTTCCGCTGGTCGCCGAACACCTCACCGTCGCGGAGTGGGACCTGGTCGGCACCCGCGGTCTGGAGCGGATACCGAAGAACCAGCTCTTCATCGCCCTCGGCGCCCTCCTGGAGGAGGCCACGCCCGGCGAACGCGCCTTCTTCCTCGGCAAGGCCCCACTGATCGGCCGGCTGCTGTGGAAGGCCGTCGGCAAGCGCCAGTACGCCGCCGCCTGCCGCGCGATCCGCGGCCCGCTGGAAGGGAGGCAGAACGCGTGAGCCCGCTCAACTCCGCCCCGCTCGACGTCCTGGACGCCTACCGGACCTGCGAGTTCGTGACGCTCGGCAAGGACGGCACGCCGCTGGTCTGGCCGACGGCCGTGTGGCGCCGCCCGGACGGGACGCTGCTGCTGTCCACGTCCCTGGCGTTCGCGCAGAAGGCGCTGAACATCCGCCGGGACGGCCGGGTCGCCCTGCTCTTCTCCGACCCCACCGGCAGCGGCCTGGACCGGGCCCCGGAGATCTTCGTCGGGGGGCGCGCCGAGTGCCCGGACGAGATCATGACCGGTCCGCGGGGCGCCGAGGACTACTGGCGGATGCTCTTCGAGCGGCAGCCGCACAGCAGGGCGTACGTCTCGCTCCCGCTGCGCCGCATGATGGCCTGGTACTACCTGCGGCTGCTGATCACCGTCACCCCGGAGCAGGTGATCGTACGAGAGCCTCCCGCACCCCTTGGCGAGCCGCCCCGCCCGAGCACGCTCCCGGGAGCCGTTCAGCTGGCCCGCCATCCGAGCGCGGTGCTGGCCGCCCGGGACGCCTCCGGAGCGCCGGTGCTCGCCCGTACCCGGCCCGTGCCTGCGGACGGCGGCTTCGAGGTCGGCGTCCCCGAAGACTGCGCCGTCGTCCCCGGCCCGGCCTCCCTGCTGGTGCACCGGCACGACGAGAGGCTCAACAACATGCACAACGCCTTGGTCCGCGGCGAGTTGAGACGGTCCGGGCACACCTGGCTGCTGGTCCCCGAGCGGGTCGTGGAGCCCATGGGCTCCGGACGCCCGAGCGACGCGTTCGGGGTGCTGCGCCGGACGAACCGGGCCACGGCCCGCTATCTGGAGCGGCGCGGTCTCTCCCGCCCACCGGTGCGGTGGGCGGAGTTCAGGGACCTGGTGGCCGAGGTCAAGCGCCGCTGACGCTCACCAGCCCGGCGATGTGCGCGGTGACGGTGTCGAGGATGTCCGTCCAGGCGTCCGCGTCGCCGAGGACCAGGTAGTTGAGGGTCAGTCCGTCGGTCATGGCGGCCAGATAGCGGGCCAGGACGGGGACGGGTACGCCGAGCCGGAGGTCCATGCTCCGGCACAGTTCCTCGATGAGCTCGGCGTACGCCTCCTCGTAGAGCTCGTACTGGCGGCGCGCCAGATGCTCGAACCCGGGCTGGCGCAGGGCGTACTGGGTGAGTTCGTAGGTCAGCATGTGCTCGTCGGGGTGGGCGCGGACGTGGTCCCAGTACGCCTGGAAACCGGCCCGGACCGTCTCCTCGAGGGTGGCCCTGGGCCGGATCGCCGCCTTCACGACGCTCACCGAGTGGGCGGTGAGCGTCGTGATGACGGACTCGACGAGGGCCTGCTTGGAGTCGAAGCAGTAGTGGAAGACGCTCAGGGACACGCCGGCCTCGGCGGCGATGGACCGGGTGGTCGTCCTCGGGACGCCGTCCCGGGCCATCGCCCTGATCGCCGCTTCCGTCAGCTGCCGGCGCCGTTCGGCCGACGGCATCCGTGCCATGCGTGTCCCCCGAGTGTCGTGACCGGTCTAGGCGCTGTGGACGCCCACTTCGTAGAGCGAGTATCCCCAGTCGGTGCCGCGGTCCAGGCCGTGGACCCTGACGTAGCGGGCCGGGGTGCCGGTGAACTTGGCCGTGTCCAGGCCGCCGTCGCCGGAGGTGGTGGACCAGGCGGTCGTCCAGGTGCTGCCGTCGGTGGAGAGTTCGATGCGGTACGACTTCCCGTAGGCGCGCTCCCAGTCGAGGGTGACCCGGGAGACCAGGTTGGTGGAGCCCAGGTCGACCTGCCAGTACTGGTCGTCGCTCCAGTCACTGGCCCAGCGGGTGTCGTCGTCGCCGTCCACGGCGCGGCCCGGCTGGTAGCTGGTGAACGGGTTGGACTCGGACGAACTGGCCGTGGCCGTCTGTCCCTTGGCGAGGTTGACCGACGCCTGGTGCTGCTCGGACGCGCCCCAGGTGTCGAGGTAGGACTCGGCGCCCCGGAAGAGGTCGTTGACCACGTCCTGGCCGCCGACGAGCCGGATGTCCTCGATCCAGTCGGGGATCAGGCCGACGTTGGCGCCGCCGTCGGTGTTGAAGTCGAAGGTGCGCGAGCCGACGGTCTGCTTGTCGATGACGGAGCCGCCGTCGACGCTCTTGAAGGGGTACGTGACCTTGTTGGAGGCGTCGGCGCCGCGCGGGGCGGGGTGGTCGCCGATGCCGTTGAAGTCGGTGCCGTAGCCGTAGCCCACGTTGTACTTGTCGCGCAGCGCGTCCGTGCGCTTCGCCTCCGTGGCGAAGGACTCGGAGCCGTGCATGTACTGGGCGACGAAGCCGCCGAGGGAGTAGACCCGCTCGGTCCAGTTCAGGTCCATCCAGCTGTGCGAGGAGAGGACGCCGGGGTAGCTCGCGGCCTCGAAGATGTCGAGGACCTGCCCGGTGGCCTTGACGCTCATGTGGTCGATCTCGAGCATCATCTTGCGCTTCATCATGCCGCGCACGGCGTACTCGCCGAGGGACGTGAGCCCGCGCACGTTGCACTGGGCGTTCTCGTCGTACTCCGGCACCTCGGTGCCCGCCGGCAGTTCGTCCTCCGCGTCGGAGGCGGCGGTGCCGATGGGGTTGTCGTGCTGCGGTCCGGTGCACTTCTCGGTCTGCCAGAAGGTGCCGGTGGACAGGAACTGGCCGACGTTGATGGCCGTGCCGAGGCCGCCCTCGTCGAAGCGGACGCCGCACAGCGCGTTGTCGAACTTGTGGCACAGGAACATGCTGCGCACGCCCAGCGCGTACAGCTCGTCGAGTCCCTTGTCGATGTCGGACTTGCTGCACTGCGCGATGTCGAGGATCTGCTTGCAGCCGAACGGCTCGGAGGTCTCCACGCCCAGGATGACGGCCAGCTTGCCCGCCTTGATGACCTCACGGGCCTGCGCGCTGTCGGTGACGATCCGGAACCAGCCCTTGCCGGTACCGCCGTACATCTTGTCGATGTACGCCTGGAGGTCGTACGTCAGCTTCGCCTGCAGCCGGATCGAGGTCATCTCGTCGCAGCTGCGGTCCTTGAAGAAGTACACCGAGCAGATCACGCCGTTGGTGACCAGGTCGTTGACGAGCACCCGCTGTCCGCCGCGCCAGGCGCGCTCCACCCAGGCGTAGTAGTTGGCCTGGTGGGTCATCGAGTCGTACGCCGGCCAGTCGGCGAAGGTCGGCCAGCCCACCGGGTCGTGCTTCCCGTCACCGCCGTGGGTGATGTAGTCGAAGATCGCGAGGGTGCCGTCGGGGTAGTGCTCGGGACAGTCCTTGAGGGCGTCGGCGACTCCGGCCTCGGAGAAGACCTTGCCGCAGATCAGCCGGCCGCCGAAGGCCTCGTTGGAGAACAGGTGGTTGTGCGCGTCGACGTAACCGCGCACCTCCCCGGCCGAGTTGGTGCCGGTGAAGGGCTCGCCGGTCACGTTGATCTGGGAGTCGGGGGACGGCCGCGAGGTGGGCGTCCACCAGTCGGTGCCGGCCGCCGAACTCTGCGCGGGGCCGAGGATCGTGGCCAGTACGAGAAGAAGCAGCGAGACGACGGTGACGTCTCTGCGTCGGCGGTACGAGCGTCCGGTCATGGTCACGGCCCACGCCCCTCGGTCGGTGGGATGCGCGGTCACCCAGGGCGTTTGGGCCGCCCTTGGGGTTGTCATGACCGACGCAAGATAGTGCGACGAGGATCGCGGCGGGCGCTTTCCGAGTCAAGAGTCCGGGACGCTTGACCTGATAAGTGGGGGTGACCCGAGTAAACCACCCGTGTCCGTGGGGCAGTTGCACGCCGGTGACAGGTGCGCTTACCCGTTCAGGTGATGATCCACGAGTGCCCGCCCGCAGGCCCGGGTACGGCCCCTATCCAGGGCACATGGACAATTCCCGTACTTCTGTAGAGTCCGGCCGAATCTCCCGCCGCCGTTTCACCGCGGCCACGGCCGGAACCGCTGCCGCGCTCACCGCCGTCTCCGCCACGGCCGCCGAGGCCCGCCCCGCGCGGGCCACTCCCGGGTCCACGGCCGACTGGGCGACCTGTCTCGCCGTCGCCCGGGCCCTGCTGGTGGTCGACGAACACGACCGGCCGCTCGTCCCGGCGTACCGCAAGGTCCTGGACGGCGGTCTGCCCCGGGCGAGGACCGGGACCGCGAGGAAGGTGCTGGTGGTCGGCGCCGGGCCCGCCGGACTGGTGGCCGCCTGGCTGCTGAAGCGTGCCGGGCACCACGTCACGCTCGTGGAGGCCAACGGCAACCGGGTCGGCGGCCGTATCAAGACCTTCCGCACCGGTGGGCACGAGAAGGCCGGGCAGGCGTTCGCCGATCCGCTGCAGTACGCGGAGGCGGGCGCCATGCGCATCCCCGGCAGCCACCCGCTGGTGATGGCGCTGATCGAGCAACTCGGCGTCAGCAAGCGCCGCTTCCATCTCGTCGACGTCGACGCGGACGGCAAGCCCGTCAACAACGCGTGGCTGCACGTCAACGGAGTCCGGGTGCGCCGCTCGGCGTACGCGGCGTCGCCGCGCCGGGTCAACCGGTCCTTCGGCGTGCCCCGGCAGTTCTGGGACACGCCGTCCTCGGTCATCCTGCGGCAGGCCCTGGACCCGGTGCGCGACGAGTTCAGCACGCTCGGCGCCGACGGCAAGCGGGTCGACAAGCCGATGCCGGAGCGGGTGCGCGGCTGGGCGCGGGTGGTGCAGAGGTACGGCGACTGGTCGATGTACCGGTTCCTGACCGAGGAGGCCGGCCTCGACGAGCGGACGATCGATCTCGTCGGCACCCTGGAGAACCTGACCTCCCGGCTGCCGCTCTCCTTCATCCACAGTTTCATCAGCGCCTCGCTGATCAGCCCGGACACCACGTTCTGGGAGCTGGTCGGCGGCACGGCGACACTCCCGGACGCGCTGCTGAAGGAGGTCGCCGACGTCCTGCGCCTCGACCGGCGGGCGACGCGCGTCGAGTACTGGGCGCCGGACCGGCACGGCGCCGACGGCACCTCGCACGTACACGCCGACGGGCCGCACGTGTGGGTCGACACCGTCTCCGAGGGGCGCGGCGGCAAGGTCGTGCGCGAGGAGTTCACCGCGGACCTGGCGATCGTCACCGTGCCGTTCTCGGGGCTGCGGCAGGTGCAGGTCAGCCCGCTGATGTCGTACAAGAAGCGGCGCGCGGTCGCGGAGCTGCACTACGACAGCGCGACCAAGGTGCTGCTGGAGTTCAGCCGGCGCTGGTGGGAGTTCACCGAAGCGGACTGGAAGCGCGAACTCGACGCCGTACGGACGGGGTTGTACGACGACTACCGCGCCGGGAAGGCACCGGCGGACGGCAGTCTGCTGGGCGCGCATCCGTCCGTGCCGCCGGGGCACATCACCGCCGGGCAGCGGACGCACCACGCCGCCGCCTTCTGGGCCGGACGGGACCAGCCGGAGGCGGCGCACATCGTCGGCGGGGGCTCGGTCTCCGACAACTCCAACCGGTTCATGATCAACCCGTCCCACCCGGTGGACGGCAGCGCGGGTGGGGTGGTGCTCGCCTCCTACAGCTGGGCCGACGACGCCTCCCGCTGGGACTCCCTCGACGACGACGCCCGCTACCCGCACGCCCTGCGCGGACTCCAGCAGGTCTACGGCCGGCGCGTCGAGGTCTTCTACACGGGCGCCGGCCGCACCCAGAGCTGGCTGCGCGATCCGTACGCGTACGGCGAGGCGTCCGTGCTGCTCCCCGGTCAGCACACCGAGCTGCTGTCGGCGATCCGCACCCCGGAGGGGCCGCTGCACTTCGCGGGCGACCACACCTCGGTCAAGCCGTCGTGGATCGAGGGGGCACTGGAGTCAGGGGTGCGGGCCGCGCTGGAGGTCCATCTCGCGTGACGGGATGTCGTGAACGCATGGGTGTTGTGAACGCGTTGGTGTTTTGAACGCGTTGATGTTTTGAACGCGTTGATGTTTTGAACGCGTTCAAATGAGGAGTAGGCTCCCTTCCACACACGGAGGGGAGCCTGCTGTGAAGTTCGTGCTGGCCGGGGGAACCGGGCAGGTCGGGACGCTGTTGCGTCGGGCGTTGACGGAGACGGGACACAAGGTCGTCGTACTCAGTCGGCGTCCGTCGGGGCCCGGCGAGGTCGGCTGGGACGGCCGGACGCCGGGTGCCTGGACCGGGGAGGTCGACGGCAGTGACGTCGTGGTCAACCTGGCCGGGCGCAGTGTCAGTTGCCGGTACACGCCGGTCAATCTCCGGGCCATGATGGACTCGCGGGTCGACTCGGCCCGGGTCGTGGGCGAGGCGATCGCCGCCGCCGCACGGCCGCCGAAGGTCTGGCTGCAGATGAGCACCGCCACCGTCTACGCCCACCGCTTCGACGCCCCCAACGACGAGGACACCGGCGTGATCGGCGGCGACGAACCGGACGTGCCCGGTTACTGGAGCTACAGCGTCGACATCGCGAAGGCCTGGGAGCGGGAGCTGGAGCGGGCGGACACCCCGCACACCCGCAAGGTGGCCCTGCGGTCCGCCATGGTGATGAGCCCGGACCGGGGCGGGGTGTTCGACGTCCTGTCGTGGCTGGCCCGGCTGCGCCTCGGCGGGCCGGTGGCGGGCGGCGCGCAGTACGTGTCCTGGATCCACGACCGGGACTTCGTGCGGGCGGTGGAGTTCCTCGTCGAGCGCGACGACCTCGCCGGGCCGGTGAACCTGGCCGCCCCCGCTCCCCTGCCGCAGCGTGGCTTCATGCGCGCACTGCGCTCCGCGTGGAGCGTCCCGGTGGGCCTGCCCGCGACGAAGTGGATGGCGGAACTCGGCGCCCTCGCCCTGCGCTCGGACACCGAACTGCTCTTCAAGAGCCGCCGGGTGGTCCCCGGCCGGCTCCTCGCCGCGGGCTTCACCTTCGAGCAGCCGCACTGGCCGGGGGCGGCCGACGATCTCGTACGGCGTCGGCGGGGCCGCTGACCGGCCGTGTCAGTGGAGGGAGTCGCTTCGAGCCGGCTCCTGCAGCTGCCGGGACCGGTCGTTCCAGCGGTCGGTGAGCTCGCCGAGTGCGCTGTTGACGCGGCCGAGTTCCCAGAGCAGGTAGACGCTGGCTCCAGCGAAGGGGACCCACTCACCCCAGTAGGACATGAGAACCGGCATGTACAGCAGGCCGACCAGCACAAGGAACTTGATGAAGACGGCTGCGTACGTCTGCTTGCGTTCGACGGTGACATGCTCTCCGCGGCCGTGGATCCACCGCAGCTGCGATCTCATGACTGTCTCCTGACGACGACGGATCCCCTGCCGACGGTATTCCGGGTCCGAGGGCACCACAAGTGCACGAAGTGGGGAACTGCCCTGCTGAACCGGGCAGTTGGCCCGAGGCGTCTGCGGCTGGTGACCGGATGGGCCAGGGGTCGTGACCTGGGTCATGAAGAGGCCGGTGTCAGGCTTCTGACGGCGGGTTGTGAGGTGGGCGGGCAGCGCATCCGTGTCGGCGAGGGGGTCATCATCCCGGGCGCGACCGGGAACCGGAGCCCCGACCGCTTCACCGACCCCGGCCGTCTCGACGTACGCCGGACGACGGGATCGTGTACGGCGTGTACGAGCTGCCCGTGACCTGGTAGCGGCCGGGTTTTCGGCGAGGCCGCCGCGCCGCGCGGACGTGCACTGGGGGGAGACGTCCGCGCGGCTGCCGTGGAGCGCGTCAGCTCGTCGCGCGCACCGCGTCCCGGATGAGCTCCGCGACCTCCTTCGGCCGCGAGACGGCCACGGCGTGCGAGGCGCCCTGCAGCTCGACGGTCGTCGCGCCGGCACGCTGGGCGCCGAACCGCTCCACCTCGGGGTTGATGGCCTCGTCCGCGGCGGCGATCAGCGCCCAGGACGGCTTGGTCCGCCAGGCGGCCGCGGCGGCCTTCTCCTCGAACGCGGCGGCGGCCAGCGGGCGCTGGGCCGCGGCGAGGACCTTGGTGACGTCCGCGGGGACATCGGCGGCGAAGACCGCGGGGAAGGCGTCCTCCGCGATGGTGACCTCGACGGCCTGCTCGCCTGCGGGAGTCGGGTACGTCCACTGCTTGAGGCTGCCGACCAGCGGCGACA
Source organism: Streptomyces sp. NPDC096132 (assembly GCF_044763345.1). NCBI lineage: Bacteria > Bacillati > Actinomycetota > Actinomycetes > Kitasatosporales > Streptomycetaceae > Streptomyces > Streptomyces sp. NPDC096132. The sequence goes on along the minus strand of NZ_JBIWGA010000011.1, from coordinate 24,887 downwards.
GCGGGAAGCGGCCCTGCAGCTCGCCGAGGCTCTCGCCGTCCTCCAGGACGTAGGCGGCGACGTAGACGAGACCGACGACGTTCTCCGTGACACCGGCGACCGTGATGAGGGCACCGCCGTAGGAGTGGCCGACGAGGATCACGGGGCCGTCGATCTGCGCGGCCACGGAGGCGACGTAGGCCGCGTCGGAGGCGAGGCCGCGCAGGGGGTTGGGCGGGGCGATGACGGGGATGCCGTGCCCCTGCAGTTCCGCGATCACACCGGACCAGCTGGTGGCGTCCGCGAAGGCGCCGTGGACGAGAAGGACGGTGGGGGTGGTGCTCATGGTTGTGCTGTCTCCTGAAGGTCAGATGTGCAGGGCGTCGCGCAGGGTGCCGACGGCGAGGGTGATGGCGGCCTCGGCGGCGTGCGTCGGACGGAGGGCGTTGAGCATCACGAAGTCGTGGATGATGCCCTGGAAGCGGACGGCGGTGACGGGGACACCGGCCTCGCGCAGCTTGTTGGCGTACGCCTCGCCCTCGTCGCGCAGCACATCGGCCTCACCCGTGATGACCAGGGCCGGAGGCAGGTCCTTCAGCTGCTCGACGGTGGCCCGCAGCGGAGACGCCGTGATCTGCGCACGCAACGCCTCGTCCGTCGTGTACTGGTCCCAGAACCACTGCATCGCGTCCCGGCGCAGGAAGTACCCCTCCGCGAACTGGTGGTAGGAAGGGGTGTCGAACGCCGCGTCCGTGACCGGGTAGAACAGCACCTGCTGCACCAGCGGGACGCCGCCGCGCTCCTTGGCCATCAGCGTCAGGGCCGCGGTCATGTTCCCGCCGACCGAGTCACCGGCCACCGCCAGCCGCGACCCGTCCAGGCCCTTCGACGCGCCCTGCTCCACGACCCACCGGGCGACCGCGTAGTTCTGCTCGATCGCGACCGGGTAACGGGCCTCCGGCGAGAGGTCGTACTCGGGGAAGACCACGGCCGCATCGGCGCCGACGGCGAGCTCACGCACCAGCCGGTCGTGGGTGTGCGCGTTGCCGAACACCCAGCCCGCGCCATGGATGTAGAGGATCACCGGCAGGGCGCCCTCGGCCCCGACCGGCTTCACGATCCGGACGCGGACACTGCCCGTCGGACCACCCTCGACGGTGATCCACTCCTCCTCCACCGCCGGCTTGACGATGTCACCGGACTGCACCTCGTCGACGGCCTTGCGGCCCTCGACCGGACCGAGGTCGAACAGGTACGGCGGGTTGGCAGTGGCCTCGGCGAACGCCGCGGCCTCCGGCTCGAGCACCGGCACGACCGGCTCGACGACGTCGGACATGGGGATCTCCTGGTGTTGATCGGGATTGCGTTGTTCTGCTCCCGCACGCTAGATCCGCCGGACGCCGGGAAATTGCCCGCGTGTGCACCGGCGGTGTCCTCGCAGCGCACGGCGGTTCAGTTCCGTCCGGCGCTCGCGGCGCGTCCGGCGGTGTCGCGCCATTCGCGGGGGGACATGCCGTAGGCGGTGCGGAAGACCCGGCTGAAGTGGGTGGCGCTGAGGAAGCCCCAACGGGCGGCCACCGCCGCGATGGTGCGGCTGCCGCGGCCGTGGCGCATCAGGTCGCGCCGGCACTCGTCCAGGCGCCGGCGCAGGATCCAGCGGCCGACCGTGGTGCCCTCGTCCTTGAACAGCTTGTGCAGGTAGCGCACGGAGATGTGGTGGGCGCGGGCGATGACCTCGGGGGACAGATCCGGGTCGGTGAGGTGCAGTTCGACGTACTCCAGGAGCCGCGCCAGCATCGGGGACCGGGCGCCCGCGGGGTTCGGCGCCTCTCCGCCGAGCTGCTCGGTGACGAGGGTGGACAGCAGGTTCACGGCGTTCCAGGCGAGCATCTCGCCGACCTGGGGGCGGGCCTCGGCCGCGGCCCGGGCGAGGTCGGACAGCAGCGGTGAGAGCAGTGTGCCGAGGCGGGACGCGCGGGCGACCGGCGTGCCCACGATCCGTCCCGCGTCGGTCCCGGCGAGCCCCAGCAGATCAGCGGGGACGAGGAACACCGTCGCCCGGAACCGCTCGGGGAAGTCCAGGACAGGGGTGTGCCGGGCGTCGTAGAAGCAGATGTCGCCGGGGGCGAGGGGCAGGGCGAGGGGCCGGGGGTCGGGCGGGGTGGTGGTGGCGAGGAGGCCGACGAAGAGGTACTCGCCGCCGTCCTGGGCGAGGAGCCGGTGCGTGGGGTGCGGGTGGCCCTGTCCGGGCAGCCGCGCGGGGGTCTCCTCGCAGGTGAGGATCTCGACGCCGAGGGGCGTACGGATGGAGCTGGTGGTGGTGCTGGTGGTGGTGCTGGTGGTGGGCATTCCGCGGTTGCCTCCGGGGGTTGTCACGTGCCCGGACAGTAGGTCGGCGGATGTGTAAAAAGAGTGACAACGCAGTGACGGAGCCTCTGAAATCTGTGGTTCACCCGTCAGTTCACTGTGTGCCGTCCGTCCCGTCGAGTTCGTCGACGAGTTCACCGGCGAGGGCGCGCAGCAGGTGGTGCAGGGTGTAGCGGCTGGGTGTGGGCTCGGCGAGGAGGTGGGATTCGGCGAGGTGGCCGAGCAGGATCCGGGACCGACGGACCGGCAGTCCGGTGAGGGACGCGGCGGTCGCCGGGGTGATGAGGGGGCCCGGGTGCCGGGACAGCAGCCGGAGCAGGCGCGCGCTGTCGTCCGGCAGGCGGCGGTAGGAGCCCAGGAAGGCGGCGCGCAGGGCCGGCAGCGCGTCGAGGGTGCCATGGCGGGCGCGCAGCTCGGCGGCGACGGAGGCGAGGGGGAGGCCGGGGTCGCCGTCGGCACGGGCGGCCACGACCGTCAGGGCCAGGGGCAGCCGTCCGCAGAGGGCGACGATCTCGTCCACGGCCGCGGGCTCGGCGGCAGATCGTCCGGGGCCGACGAGCAGGGCGAGGATCGCGTACGCGTCCGCCGCGGACGGCGGTTCCAGTCGCAACGGCCGGGCGCCCTCGGCGACCAGTCCAGGCAGCGCGTTGCGGCTGGTGACCACCGTGCGGCAGCCGGGCGCCGCGGGCAGCAGCGGAAGCAGTTGCTCCGTGTCGACGGCGTCGTCCAGCACCACGAGGACGCGCCGCTCCGCCAGCAGGGTGCGGTACAGCCCGGCACGGGCGGCCACCCCGTCCGGCACACGCCGCGCGGACACCCCGAGCGCGGCGAGCATCACCCGCAGCGCGTCCACGGGTTCCACGGCGGCCCGCCCCACCTCGGAGCCCCGCAGATTCACGTACAACTGTCCGTCGGGAAACCGCGGGGCGACCCGATGCGCCCAGCGCCCCACCAGGGCGCTCTTCCCCACGCCCGCCATGCCGCCGACCACGACCACATCCGACGTCCCCGCCAGGGCCGACAGCGCCTCCGACTCGGCCTCCCGCCCCGCGAGGACGCCCGGTTCGGGGGGCAGCAGAGCGGGAGGAACGACGGACCCGGGCATCGCGGACTCCGCCGACGGGGCCGCCCCGGCGTCCCCTCGCCCATGCCCCGCGCGCGCGCCTCGGACCTCCTGCCGCAGGACCCGGGTATGGGCGGCCGTCAGTTCCGGGCCCGGGGTGAGGGACAGGTCGGCGGCGAGGCGGCGGCGGATGTCCTCGTAGGTCCTGAGGGCCTCCGCCTGGAGGCCGCACGCGGCGAGGACGAGGACCAGGCGGGCGTGCAGGGGCTCGTCGAGGGGTTCGTGGGCGGTGGCGTGCCGCAGTGCGGGCAGGACCTGCTCGGCGTGGCCGGACAGGAGCGCGGCGTCGGCGGCGAGGCGGGCGGTGTCCAGGAGTTCGCGCTGTACGGCCGTGAACTGGACGTGTGCGCGCACGGGTTCCGGGATGCCCATCGCGAGCGGGCCACTCCACTCCCCCAGCGCCCGGGTGAAGAGGCGGGCGGCGGTCTCGGACCGGCCGGTGGCGGCCGCCCGCTTGCCCTGCCGGGTCAGTTCGCGGAACCGGAGGAGGTCGACCTCGTCCGTCGTCGCCTCCAGGAGGTGGCCGCCGGTGCGGCGCGGCAGGCGGCCGCCGGGGGCGCGCGGTGGCAGCCCGGGTTCCAGCAGGCGGCGGAGGGCGCCGACGTAACGGCGTATCACGTTCGGCGCGCTCGCGGGCGGCCGTTCGGCCCACAGGACGTCGAGGATCTCCGTGGTCGGCACGGTCCGGCCCGCGTGGGCGAGGAGCAGGGCGAGCAGGGCACGCTGCTGGGGGAACCCGAGGTCGAGTTCCCGTTCCCCACACCACGCCCGCACCGGGCCGAGCACCTCGAACCGCATCGCCCCACGGCCGCCCGACCCCGTTTCCACCGCCTCAGCAGGCACCACCCCGACGCCACGGACCCCATCGACAGGCACCACCCCAGCCCTCCCCACCCCCTCAGCAGGCACCACCCCGACGCCACGGACCCCATCGACAGGCACCACCCCAGCCCTCCCCACCCCCTCAGCAGGCACCACCCCGACGCCACGGACCCCATCGACAGGCACCACCCCAGCCCTTCCCGCCCCCTCAGCGGGCACCACCCGGAACCTCCCCACCCCCTCAGCAGGCACCGGCCCGGCCCTCCCCGCCGCTCAGTCGCGCCGCCAGCCGCTCGGCCTCGGGGTGGTTCAGGGTTCTGAGGAGGGTCAGGGCCTCTTCCCAGGCGGCGCGGGCGGCCGGCTCGTCGCCCATGGCGAGGTGGGTGTCCCCGGCGCGTGTCAGGATCTCGGCCTCCAGGTACGGCACGCCCAGGTCCCGCAGCAGGGCGAGGGCGTTGCGGTAGCCGAGGAGGGCGTGCGGGTGGCGGCCGAGGTGGTGGTGGGCGTAGGCGATGCTGTCCCAGGTGGTGGCCTGGCCGTAGCGGTCGCCGAGATCCTGGAGCATGCCCAGCGCGTCGAAGCAGTGCGTCAGGGCCTGCCGGTACTCGCCGAGCAGGGCGTGGTACCAGCCGACGGAGTTCAGGACGCTGGCCTGGGCGGCCCGGTCGCCGAGGGCGCGGAACAGGGCGAGGGCGAGTTGGTTGTGGCGCAGGGCGCCGGGCAGGTCGCCCTGTTGCTCGCACTCCCAGCCGAGGCTGCGGTGGGTGTTGGCCCGTCCGGTGTCGTCGCCCAGTCGGGTGAACAGGTCCAGGGCCTGTTCCAGGCGGGGGACGGCGCGGGTGTGCAGGCCGAGGCGGCCCTCGATACGGCCCAGTCCGCGCAGGCCGCGGGCGACGAGGACGGGGTCGGCGAGCCGCCGGGCCGCGTCGAGCGCGGTGCGCTGCGCGGTCAGCCCGTCGTGCCAGTGGCCGCGCCGGTCGAAGAACGGCTCCAGGGACCAGGCCAGATGGCAGGCGAGACGTTCCTGCACCGGCTGCCCGGACGCGGCGGCCGTGGCGACGACGGCGAGCAGCACGGCGTGTTCGGCGGTGAGCCAGGCCAGGGCACGGTCGTCGTCGGCGAGCGGTTCGGGCTGTGCGCCCTCGGGTGCGGGCGGCGGGGGCAGGGGGTCGGCGTTGGGGGCGAGGAGGCGGTCGGCGGTGTGCGCGGTGTGCAGGTAGTGGTGGTGGAGCCGGTCGAGCGCGGCCTGCCGCTGCGTCGCGGTCTCGTGTTCGTGGACGAGTTCGGCGGCGTGGGCGCGCAGCAGGTCGTGGAAGGTGTAGCGGCCGGGGCTGTGTTCGCCCACCAGGTGCAGGCCGGTCAGCTCGGTCAGCAGCCGGCGGGCCCGGCGTGCCGGAAGGCCCGTGAGGGCGGTCGCGGCGGGAAGGGTGAAGTCGGGACCGGGGTGCAGGGCCAGCAGCCGGAACAGGCGGGCCGCGTCGGGGGACACGGCGCCGGTGGACCAGGAGAACACGGTGCCCACGTCGACGGTCGCGTCGGCGCGGGCGAAGGCGTCGAGGCTGCCGTGGGCCTCGCGCAGTTCGGCGGCGACGGCCGAGAGGCGGAAGTGGGGATGGGCCGCGGCGCGGGCGGCGACACAGGCGAGGGCGAGGGGCAGGCCGGCGCACAGGGCGCCGATCTCGTCGGCGGCCCGCGGCTCGGCCGCCACCCGCTCCGCGCCCAGCCGGCGGACGAGGAAGGCCCGGGTCCGGTCCTCGTCGAAGGGGCGCAGGGTCAGGGAGCGGGCGCCGTGGGCCGCGACCAGGCCGGGCAGTTCGTCGCGGCTGGTGACGATGGTGAGGCAGCCGGGCGAGCCGGGCAGCAGGGGCGTGATCTGCTCCACGTCCCGGGCGTTGTCGAGGACGACGAGCACCCGTCGCCCGGCCAGCGCGCTCCGGTACAGCGCGGTCTGCGCGTCCGGCCCGTGCGGGACGCGGTCGGGAGGCACGCCCAGCGCGTCCAGGAAGCCGCGGACCGCCTCCCCGGGCTCCATCACCGCGCCGGACGGGTCGAAGCCGCGCAGGTTCACATAGAGCTGCCCGTCGGGGAACCGGTCGGCGATCCGGTGCGCCCAGTGCACCGCGAGGGTGGTCTTCCCGACGCCCGCCATGCCGCCGACGGCACCGATCACCACGGTCCCGGGATGCAGCAGCTCGGCGTCGAACAGGGCGAGCACCTCGTCCAGTTCTTCCTGGCGGCCGGTGAACATCGGCAGGTCGTGCGGTAGTTGGGAGGGGGTGAGGTAGCGGAGGGCGTCCTCTCCCGACGGCTCGTCGCTCTCGCCCGGGGGCCGCTCGTCGCGCAGCATCGCGGTGTGCGCGTCCCTCAGTTCCGGGCCGGGGTCGATGCCCAACTCCTCGGCCAGCCGCGCCCGTACGGTGTCGTACACGGCGAGCGCCTCGGTGCGGTGGCCGGCCGCGGCGAGCAGGCGGAGCAGTCCGGCGTGGACGGGTTCGTCCAGCGGGTGGTCGGCGGCGGCCCGGCGCAGGTGCGGCAGGACCGGCTCCGGCAGCCTGGCGCGCAGGGCCGCGTCGGCCGCTTCCCGTGCGGCCGTGAGCCGTTCGCGTTCCACGGCGTCGAACGCCGGGTGGGTGCGGGTGTGCGCGGGGATGCCGGCGGCGACGGGGCCGTGCCACAACGACAGGGCCTCGGTGAGGAGTCGGACCGCTTGGGCGGGTGCCGTGTCCACGTCGCGGCGGGCCGCCTCGTACAGCGTGCGGAACCGCAGGAGGTCCGCGGAGTCACCGTCGGTGACCAGGCGGTATCCGCCGGCGTCCCGCACCAGCCAGCGGCCCTCGGCGCGGGCGGCGAGCCCCGGCTCCAGGAGCCTGCGCAGCGAACCCACGTGCCGTCGTACGACGTTGACGGCGCTGCGCGGCGGGTCCGCGCCCCACAGGACGTCCACGATCTCGCTCACGGCGACCGGTCGCCCCGCGCTGACCAGCAGGAGAGCCAGGAAGGCGCGCTCCTGGGGCCCGCCGACGTCCAGGTCCGTCTCCCCCCGGCGCACCCGGAGATCCCCCAGCACCGTGAACCGCACCGACTCCGGCGGCACGCCATCCCCTCCCCGTGGTTCCTCCCCGCCCCGACTCTACGTCACAGGCGGAGTTACCCAGAGTTACGGACGGGACGTCCCGGCTGTTCACAGCGGCTGTCTCCAGGCGTGCCCCCTTGCGCCGTGTGCCTGACATCCGGGCGGCGCGCGGCACGGCGGCTCGGTGTGCGGGGCCACGGCGGTGACAGTGGGCGTCTCCCCCGCCGTGCGCTCCGCCGGCTCCCCGCGACGCAAGGAGATCTCCGTGCGCCTGTCCCCCCTCGGGGCCGCCCTGGCCGCCGTCGTGCTGCTGGCCCCGCCCGCGCGGGCCGGCGTCACGTCCGTGACGCCCGTCGAGGACCCGGCCCGCTACGTCGACCCCTTCGTCGGCACCAAGCCGGGCGGGGTGGACTGGGGCCACGGAGGCGGCGGCGGGAACACCTTCCCGGGGGCCTCGGCGCCGTTGGGCGGCATCCAGTGGAGCCCGGACACCGTCTCGCGCCAGTTCGGCGGCTACGCCCACGCCGACCACCGCATCCGCGGCTTCAGCCTCACCCACCTCTCCGGCGCGGGCTGCGGCGACTACGGGAACGTACCGTTCATGCCCCTGACGGGCCGGCCCGCGGCGGACCCGGAGACCCGGTTCGCGACCTTCTCCCACGCCAACGAGGAGGCGGCGCCCGGCAGTTACCGGGTCGCCTTCGACAACGGCATCCGTACGGAGATCGCCGCCACCCAGCGGTCCGGCATCGCCCGGCTGACCTACCCGGCGGCCGGCCAGGAGCCCCCGGGGCTGACCGTCGACGCCGGGCGGGCCTACAACAAGGCCACCGGCACCCTCACCATCGGCGACCGCACACTCTCCGGCTTCACGGACAGCGGCGGTTTCTGCGGTACGTCCGTCCGCTACCGCCTGTACTTCCACGCCGTCTTCGACCGGCCCTTCGCGCACAGCGAGCCGCTGGACGGAAAGGCGTCCGGGGCGTACGTCTCGTTCGCGCCCGGGACCCGCAGGGTGACGGTGCGGGTCGGCATCTCCTTCGTCGACGAGGACGCCGCCCGCCGCAACGCCCAGGTGGAGCAGCGCGACCGGTCGCTCGACGCGGTACGGCGGGCCACGCGCGAGCACTGGAACGACTGGCTCGGCCGGATCACCGTCGCCGGCGGCACCGAGGCGCGCCGCCGGATGTTCTACACCGCGCTCTACCACTCCCTGCTGCACCCCGGCGCCTTCAGCGACGCCGACGGCCGGTACCGGGGCTTCGACGGACTGGTCCACCGCACCCGGCCCGGGCATGTGCAGTACGCGAACTTCTCCGGCTGGGACGTCTACCGCTCCCAGATCCAGCTGCTGGCGCTCCTCGCACCGCGCGAGGCCTCGGACGTCGCCCAGTCCATCCTCGAACAGGGCCGCCAGGCGGGCTACTTCGACCGCTGGACGCTCGCCAACGGCGGTACCGGTGTCATGGTCGGCGACCCGCTGCCCGCCATGGCCGCCTCCGTGCACGCCTTCGGCGGCACCGGCTTCGAGGCCGGCGAGCTGCTGCGCGCGGCCGTCGCGGGGCGCCAGGACGACCGGCAGCGGCCGGGGCACACGTTCTACGACACGCTCGGCTACATCCCGGCCGGGACGAAGGGGGTGTGGGGCGCGGCGGCCACCACCCTGGAGTACGCCGTCGCCGACGCCGCCCTCGCCCACCTGGCCGGCCGGCTCGGGGACACACAGACGCGGGACACGCTGCTGCGCGCCTCGGGCAACTGGCGTCGGCTGCTCCACCCGGACAGCGGCTACCTCCAGCCCCGCCGCGCCGACGGCACCTGGCCCGCCTTCAAGCCGACGCAGCGCAGGGACTACGTCGAGGGCAACGCGGCGCAGTACACCTGGATGGTCCCGCACGACCTGCCCGGCCTGTTCACGGCGATGGGCGGCGACGAGGCCGTCACCGCCCGCCTGGACACGTTCTTCACCGAGTACAACGCGGGCGCCGACCAGCCGTACGCCTACCTCGGCAACGAACCGTCCTTCAACGCCCCTTGGGCGTACGACTACCTGGGCCGTCCCGACCGCACGCAGGACACCGTGCGCCGCATCCTCACCGGGTTGTTCGGGGACGGCCCGGACGGCCTGGTCGGCAACGACGACCTCGGCGCCATGTCCTCCTGGGCCGTCTGGGCCTGTCTCGGCATGTATCCGCAGATCCCCGGCAGCCCCCAACTCGCCCTGGCCAGCCCGCTGTTCCCGGTCACGATGATCCGCCGGGGCAACGGTGTGACCATCACCGTGCTCGCCCCGCACGCGTCCGACACGAACTCCCGCGTACGCGAAGTACGGCTCAACGGCCTTCCCACCGACCCCCGTTGGCTGCCCGACACGTTTCCCGCCATCGGGGGTGTGCTGAACTTCCGCCTCACGTCCCCGCAGAGCTCACCGACGGACTGACGGCGGGACGCGACGGCCGGGGCGAACGGCCGCGGCCGTCGTCACCGGCCGAGCGCCGTGCGCAGGGTGCCGACGGCGAGGGTGATGGCGGCCTCGGCGGCGTGGGTCTCGCGCAGGGCGTCGAGCATCACGAAGTCGTGGATGATGCCCTGGAAGCGGACGGCGGTGACGGGGACACCGGCCTCGCGCAGCTTGTTGGCGTACGCCTCGCCCTCGTCGCGCAGCACATCGGCCTCACCCGTGATGACCAGGGCCGGAGGCAGGTCCTTCAGCTGCTCGACGGTGGCCCGCAGCGGAGACGCCGTGATCTGCGCGCGCTCGGCCTCGTCCGTCGTGTACTGGTCCCAGAACCACTGCATCGCGTCCCGGCGCAGGAAGTACCCCTCCGCGAACTGGTGGTACGAGGGGGTGTCGAACGAGGCATCGGTCACCGGGTAGAACAGCACCTGCTGCACCAGGGCCACGTCCCCGCGCTCCTTGGCCATCAGCGTCAACGCGGCAGTCATGTTCCCGCCGACCGAGTCACCGGCCACCGCCAGCCGCGACCCGTCCAGGCCCTTCGACGCGCCCTGCTCCACGACCCACCGGGCGACCGCGTAGTTCTGCTCGATCGCGACCGGGTAACGGGCCTCCGGCGACAGGTCGTACTCGGGGAAGACCACGGCCGCATCGGCGCCGACGGCGAGCTCACGCACCAGCCGGTCGTGGGTGTGCGCGTTGCCGAACACCCAGCCCGCGCCATGGATGTAGAGGATCACCGGCAGGGCGCCCTCGGCCCCGACCGGCTTCACGATCCGGACGCGGACACTGCCCGTCGGACCACCCTCGACGGTGATCCACTCCTCCTCCACCGCCGGCTTGACGATGTCACCGGACTGCACCTCGTCGACCGTCTTGCGGCCCTCGACCGGACCGAGGTCGAACAGGTACGGCGGGTTGGCGGTGGCCTCGGCGAAGGACCGGGCGGCGGGTTCGAGAACGGGGCGCGTGGCGGCGGCGTCGGTCATGACGACCTCCTCGGTTCGGGTGCCGCGGGCAGGCTCTCGACGGTAGTCCCGGTCGGGAGCGGCGGCACATCCAGAACAGTAGCGCCCTATTAAGTCGCGCACAACTAATTCGCTGTCGATCCATTTGGGGGCGATAGAATCGAGAGGACTCGAACGATAGGGTGGTGATCCCGATGACCGGCACAGACACCAGGAGCCGCGCAGTGGAGCAAGCCGCCACCGCACCCACCGACGGATCGCTGCTCCTGGACGACCAGCTCTGCTTCGCCCTGTACGCCGCCTCCCGCGCGGTGACGGCCCGCTACCGGCCACTGCTGGAGGAGCTGGGCCTCACCTACCCGCAGTACCTGGTGATGCTGGTGCTGTGGGAGCAGGACTCGATCTCCGTCCGCGAACTGGGCGCCGCACTCCAACTGGAGTCCAGCACCCTCTCCCCCCTCCTCAAGCGCCTGGAGGCGAACGGCCTCCTGCGCCGCGAGCGCCGCCCCGACGACGAACGCTCGGTCGCCCTGCGCCTCACCGAGGCCGGCGCCCACCTCCGCGACCGCGCGGGCGGCGTGCCCCTCGCCATCGGCGACGCCATGGGCCTCACCCCGGAACAGGACGCCCTCGCCAAGCAACTCCTCCGGCTGGTCACGGCGAACGTCACGGACGGCTGAGTTCCACGGTCGTCCTTTCGCGGAAATCGGCCTGTCGGCGCGTCTTCTTCGCCCGATAGACTGACAAATCAGAGATACATGGGCGCAGTTGACGGGGGAGGCCGCCATGTCCGGGGACCAGTACGGTAGATACGACCAGGGATTCGTCGTCCCGCCGATGCCGGCGGCACCTCCGCCCGCGCCGCCCGCACCGGCGGACGGGGTCCGGGCCGTCGCGGTGGCGGTGCTCAACCTCAGCGGCCTCGGCCTCGGTTACGCCCTGGTGCGCCGCTGGATCCTGATGCTGCTCTGTCTCGTCGCGACCGCCGTCCTGCTGCTCGTGGCGCTGCCGGCCGACCCGGACGGCGTCCCGGTGTTCGCGCTGATCCTGTACGTCCTGTTCCTCGTCGCGGTGGCGGCGCACGGCGCGTTCGTGGGTCTGCGCACGCGTCTGGCGTGGCCCCCGTCCGCGCCGCTCGCGCTCGTGCTGGGACTGGTCCTGCTCGTCGCGCCGGCCGGGGGCGTGGTGGCGTACGACAGCGCGCGGGACGAGGCGACGCAGCAGATGCTCCTCGACCGCCTCGACGAGGCCGACCGCCTGGTGGAGGCGGCCGGCGACCGGGCGTTCAACTCCGCCCAGTCCGACTACCGCGAGGCGCTGGAGGTCTACGAGAACCTCAGCGCCGACCATCCGGACTCACGGGCGGCCGCCAAGGTGCCGGCCCGGATGAAGACGTACTACGCGACCGTCGGCGCCGTCTACGACAAGGGCGACTACTGCGAGGCGGTCGCCCCGCTCACCTATCTGCGCACGGTCCCGAAGAAGATGCCCGAGACCGATCTGAGCGACCTGAAGGACTGGCCCGACGACCGCCTGGCCACCTCGCTCTACGAGTGCGCCTCGGACGGCCTCACGAGCGGACAGTCCACCTGGCCGACGCAGTTCGGTGAGCTGCTCACCACGTTCCCCGACTCCGCGCAGGCCGCGAAGGTCGAACCGGCCGTCGGCTCGGCCGTCGCCGCGAAGGTGAAGGGACTGAACGGCAGCGACCCGTGCACGGCGGTGGATCAGCTCAAGCTCCTGGGCAGCCAGATCGAAGGCATCGACGCCGAGGACGCGAGCGTCACACAGGCGCTGGCCAAGGACGCCGACCGGGCGGCGAGCAACGCCGACACGGGCACGTACAAGTGCGGTGTCGACCAGTACAAGGACGGCGACTTCGAGTCCGCGCAGACGACCATGGAGGAGTACGTCTCCGCCCACAAGTCCGCCAAGAACGCGGCCCTGGCGAAGAAGATCGCGATCGCGGCCGAGGTCGCCCAGACGGTCCCCGCCGCCGGCAAGAAGCTGCCCACGATGCGCACCGGCGGCAGCATCTCGGTGACGGTGCAGAACGACAGCCCCGAAGACATCACCGTCATGTACACGGGCCCGGTGACCGGCAGCTTCACCCTCAAGGCCTGCGGCAGCTGCGAGGCGTACGACCTGCTCCAGACGGCCACGCGGGGATTCAAGCCCTGCCCCGCCGGCACGAACTACCCGGAGCGGACGATCAGCCTGCCGGTGGGCACCACGTACTTCGTGCACAAGCCGAACGGCGACAGCCTCTCCACGCCGGCCTCGGACACGGCGAAGCTGGAGTCCGGCTACATCTACACGGAGTGCGCCTACACCACGAGAAGCCTGTCGTAGGACAGAAATCCGATTTTCCCCACTTTCCGGTAAAGCAAGTGCAACCGTGGAGCCAACCAGACTGTCTCCCCCTATAGCAGACACTCACACTGTTGGGGGAACAAAATGGTACGAAACAGGACGGTCTGGGTGACCGCCGCTCTCCTGACCGCCACCCTGGGCGCGGCCGCGGTCCCCGCCGTGGCCGCGCCGGCCGCCGCCCCGCGGGCGGCGGCCGCCTGCCCGACCGGCTGGGGCAGCCTCGCGAAGACGAACTGGTCCATGACGTCGGGCGAGTACATCACCAACGCCAGGACCGGCCGCCACGACTGTTACGACCGGTTCGTCGTCGACGTGCCGGGCGCGGACGCCGCCGAGCTCGGCTACACCGTGCACTACGTCGACCAGCTCATCCAGGACCCGTCCGGCGTCCCCATCCCGGTCGGCGGCGGCGCCATCCTGGAGGTGATCGTGAGGGCACCGGGCTACAACCCCGACACCGGCGCTCCCACGTACCCGGGCCGGGCGGGGCAGGCCCTGCCGGGCGTGAACCTCACCGGGTACCGGACCTTCCGGGACGCCAAGTACGCGGGCTCCTTCGAGGGCCAGTCGCAGTTCGGGCTCGGAGTGCGCGCCCGGCTGCCCTTCCGGGTACTGCAACTGGACGGTCACCTCGTGGTGGACGTGGCCCACACCTGGTGAGCCGTCCCCCCACGCCTCCGCCACCGGCCTGACCAGCCGCCCGGACGGCATGCGGGATCACCCCCGAATCGCCGAGGACCCCGACATCCGCCGGGGTCCTCCGTCGTGTCACCGCGCGGTCGCGTCGACCGGTTCCGGAGCGTGTCGAGCCCCGACGCCAACCACACCTTGCCGCAGCGGCATACGATGTTGCCCATGACGCAAGACGATGGCGACCTGGACAGCCTGGTACGCAAACGCATCCGTGCCCTGCGCGTGGCCCAGGGCTGGTCCCTGGAGGAACTGGCCGCCCGTGCCAAGGTCAGCCAGTCCACGCTCAGCCGCATCGAGAACGGCCGACGCCGTCTGGCGCTGGACCAGCTCGTCACCCTCGCGCGCGCCCTGGACACCTCCCTCGACCAGCTGGTCGAGACCGCGACGGACGACGTCGTCTCCAGCCCGATGATCGACGCGGCCCACGGGCTGATGCGCTGGCCGATCAAGGCGGAGCCCGGCATGACCGTCGTACGCCAGCGCATGACCGACCCGCCGCCGGACAATCCCGCGCGCATGCGCGCCCACCCGGGCCGCGAATGGCTCGTCGTCCTGTCCGGCACCGCCGTCCTGCTCCTGGGCAACCGGCGCCTGCGGATCGAGACGAACCAGGCGGCGGAGTTCCCCACGATGCTCCCGCACGCCATCGGCGCCGAGGGCGGGCCGTGCGAGATCCTGGGCATCTTCGACCGCGACGCCCGCCGCGGCCACCAGCGGGGCGAGGACACCGGGAAGGTGAACCGCCCGTCACCGTGACGGGTTTGCGTGTTCCGCAGCCCAACGGGCCTTCGCCTTGCGTATTCCGACAGCGCACCGGACTGCGCGCGGCCGGCCCGCCTAGCGTGGCCGCATGAACCGTCCCACCCCGCACACAGCACAGCACGCGCATGAGCACGGCACGGGCGACCAGTCGGAGATTCTCGACCTGGACGCGGAAGTACTGGCCGACCACACCGCGTCCATCACCGCCTGGCTGCCCCTGGAGACCGGCCCCCGCCACATCGTGGACCTGGGCTGCGGAACCGGAGCCGGCACCCTCGCCCTGCTCGACCGCTTCCCCGAGGCCCAGCTGACGGCCGTCGACTCCTCGGCCGCCCACCTGCACCGCCTGCGGGAGAAGGCGGCCGCGGCGGGAGCGGCCGACCGGGTGCGCGTCGTGCGGGCCGACCTCGACGCGCCCGCATGGCCCGCACTCGGCACCCCGGAGCTGGTCTGGGCATCGGCCTCCCTGCACCACATGGCGGATCCGGACCGCGCCCTGCGCCAGGTCCACGAACTCCTGGCACCGGGCGGACTGTTCGCCGTTGTCGAGCTGACCGGCTTCCCGCGGTTCCTGCCCGAAGGTGCCCCGCAGGACGCTCCCGGTCTGGAGGAACGCTGCCATGCCGCACTCGCCGACCATCACGCCGAGCGCCTCCCCCACCGCGGCGCCGACTGGGGAGCCAAACTGACGGAAGCCGGCTTCACCGTCGAGGGCGCACGCACGATCACCGTCGCCATCGGCCCGAGGGACACCGACGCGGCAGGGCGCTACGCGCTCAGCGCTCTGCGCCGCCTGCGCGGCAACGTCGCGTCCGCCCTGACGCCCGAGGACCTGACCGCGCTCGACCGGCTGCTCGACACCGACGGCCCGCACGGCATCCTGCGCCGCAGCGACCTGGCGGTACGCACCGAGCGCACGGTGTGGGCCGCACGCCGCACCTGAGCCCGCTGTCCCGAGCCGCCTGTCTCCTTGACGGCCCCCGATCTCACCGATCACAATTCCGGGCATGCCTGTGACCGGTCACACCGCTGTCCCCCAACGCCTCACCGTCGACCTCGCCGTCTCCGAGGGACCGGTGCTGCACGGCGCCAACGGCGCGCTGTACGGGCTCAGTGACGACGGCGTCCCCGGGGACGCCGTCCTCGCGCCGCTGAAGATCACCAGCATCTCCCAGAAGCCGGAGGGCGGCGCCCAGCACCCCAACGGCGACGCGCTCACCGTGGCACGGTCGTTCTTCCGCAACGGCGGCGGCGAGATCAACGTGCTGCTGCAGGACGTCTACGCCGAGTGGCCCTACGAGGACCTGGGCCTCGACGACTATCTGCCCCGGGTGGACAGGATCGTCGGGGAGGTGTCGGCCCGCCCGGACCGGGACCGCTTCGTCTACGTCCCGTTCAACGAACCCGACCAGATCTGGTACCACCTCGACGTCGCCGACCGGGCGGAGTACGAGGCCAACCGGGACCGGTTCCTGCGGGACTGGAAGACGGTGTACGAGCGCATCCGCGCGATCCACCCGGACGCGCGGATCGCCGGTCCCAACGAAGCCGCCTACCACTCCCGCCTGCTGACCGACTTCCTCGCCTTCGCCCGGCGGGAGGACGTCCTGCCGCAGGTGATGACCTGGCACGAGCTGGACTCCGCCTCGCTGCGGGACTTCCAGGCCCACCACGACGACTACCGGGCGATCGAGCGGAAGCTGGGCATCGCGCCGCTGACCGTCAGCATCGACGAGTACGCCAACCGGCGCGACCTCTCCGTGCCGGGCCAACTCGTGCAGTGGGTCTCGATGTTCGAGAGGAACAAGGTGTACGCCAACCAGGCCTACTGGGACGCCGCCGGCAACCTCAGCGGCCTTGTGGTGCGCACGAACATCCCCAACGGCGGCTGGTGGTTCTTCCGTTGGTACGCGGGCCTGACCGGCGACACCGTGGAGGTCACGCCGCCGCGGCCGCACACCGTCGACACGCTCCAGGGTCTGGCCTCCCTCGACACCGGGCGCCGCCAGGCCCAGGTGCTGCTCGGCGGCTCGGCGGGGGACGCCGACGTCGTCGTACGGAACGTCTCCCCGGCCGTCTTCGGCCATGCGGTCGTCGCGGCCGTCGCCGAGGCGGCCTGGTCCGGATACGAGGGGGCGCACCCGGCGCCGCGGGTCCTCACCCGGACCGAGGTACGGGTGGCCGGCGACGGATCGGTGACCGTCCCGCTGCGCGGCCTGCGCCCCATGTCCGCGTACCGGATCGTCCTCACCCCGGCCGGCCGAGGCACCCCGGCCCCCGCGTCCGTCCCCTGGTCGGCGTCGTACGAGGCGCAGGACGCGGCCGTCACCGGCGGCCAGGTCCGCACCCAGGGCACGGTGAGCGACGCCAACGGCTACGCGGCCTCCGGGACGCAGCACGTCGGTTCGCTCGACTCCCCCGACAGCAGGGTGGACTTCACGGTGACGGTCCCGGCGGACGGCACCTACGACCTGGCGATCCTGTACGGCAACCAGTCCGGCGGCCCCGCCACCCAGCGGCTGTCGGTGGACGGCGGCGACCCGGTCACCGTCGGCTGTCCGTCCACCCAGAACTGGGCCCACGGCGGCAGGACGGACGTCCGCGTCGACCTGTCGGCCGGTACGCACGTCCTCACCCTCGCCAAGGGCGAGGCCGAGGTCACCCTCGACCGCGTCGACCTGACCGCCCGCACCGGCGCCCCCTCCACCTCGTACGAGGCGACGCTGGCGGACGTCGGGGGCGGGCCGTCGTACGACTACTCCTCGTCGGCCGGGACCGGCACGGGCGCGCTCGGGCTGCGGGAGGGCGACCGGGCGGTCTTCGACGTGTACGCCCCGCGCGACGGCTCCTTCTCGGTCGTGGCCCGTGCCTCGGCGGCGGTGGAACTCACCCTGCACGGCGAGACGGTGACGGCCACGCCCGACCGGCCCCTGAGGCTGTACCTCGCGGCGGGCAACAACCGCGTCACCCTCACGGCCGGGGACGCCTCCGTACGCTCCCTCGACGTCTCCGGCGACGGCTCGGCCACCGGCACGATCGCGTACGGGGCCGCCGACGCGGTTCTCGCGGGCGGGGCGCGGCTGGTCGACTGTGTCCATGCCTCCGGCGGCCGGCGCATCACGGGGCTCGGCGGCGGCCCTGCCCGTACCGCCCGGTTCACCGTGGACGCGCCCCGGTCCGGCCGTCATCTGCTGGTCGTCCACTACGCGCACGACGACCGGCGCGGCAACGGCCACGCCTACAACACGGACATCGTCTCCCGTACGGCGGACATCACGGTGGGCACCGGCGCCCCGCTCCGGGTGACCTTCAAGAACACCTGGAGCCCCGACGACTACTGGACGCTGGCCGTCCCCGTCGACCTGGAGGAGGGCCGCAACACCCTCACCTTCGGGAACGCGGACGGCCCGGCCCCGGACATCGCCGGGATCGAACTGGGCCGGATCGTCGGCTGACCCGCCGCCCGGCCGGTGAACCGCCGCCCGGACGGTGAGCCGGCGCTCAGGCGGTGAGCCGGCCGACCGCCTGAGCCGGCGCTCAGGCGGTGAGCCGGCCGACCGCCCGCAGCAGACCGTCGACGTCCTCCTCCGTGGTCGCGAAGGAGGTGACGAAGCGGGCGACGCCCGGCTCCCAGCGGTCGTGGTAGAAGACGTAGCCGTCGGCCAGGAGCCCTTCGGTGACCGGCTGGGGCAGGCGGCAGAAGACGACGTTCGCGTCGGCGACGCCGAGCAGCCCGACCTCGGGCAGCGCCTTGAGCCCGTCCTGGAGGCGGGTGGCCATGACGTTGGCGTGCGCGGCGTTGCGCAGCCACAGGCCGTCGGTCAGATAGGCGTCCAACTGGGCCGCGTGGAAGCGCATCTTGGCGGCGAGCTGGCCGGCGCGCTTGGCACGGAAGGTCAGTTCGGGGGTGAGGGAGCGGTCGAAGACGACGATCGCGTCGGCGGTCATCGTGCCGTTCTTGGTCGCGCCGAACGACAGCAGGTCGACTCCGGCCCGCCAGGTCAGCTCGGCGGGGGTGCGGCCGAGCGCGGCGACCGCTCCGGCGAACCGGGCCCCGTCCATGTGCAGCCGCAGACCGGCCTCCTTGGTCAGGGAGCCCAGGGCCTGGATCTCGTCGAGGGTGTACACGGCTCCTGTCTCGGTCGCCTGGGTCAGGCTCACCACCGAGGGCTCCACGCTGTGCACGTCCCCGGCCTTGTGCCGGACGGCGGCCCGCAGCTCGTCGGGGTCGATCTTCGCGTCGTCGCCGCCGAGCGGGACCAGCTTGGCGCCCGCGGTGTAGAACTCGGGTGCCCCGCACTCGTCGTTGTTGATGTGGCTGTCCCGGTGGCACAGCACGCTGCCCCAGGGCGGGGTGAGCGCGGCCAGGGACAGCGCGTTGGCGGCGGAGCCGGTGGACACCGGCAGGACGTCGACGTCGCACTCGAATATCTCGCACAGCCGGCGCCGGACGTCGGCGGTGAGGTCGTCCGCGCCGTACGGCCTGGCCTGGCCGGCGGCGGCGCGGGTCACGGCCTCGACGATCTCCGGGGAGGCGCCGGCGGTGTTGTCGCTGCTGAAGATGCGGGCGGGGGTGGTCATGGGGGTCCTCAAGGGGTGTCAGGGGCGGCGGGCGGCGGGGCGGCGGCCTCGATGAGCTGGCGCAGCGCGCCGTAGTAGACGTCGTGCCGGGTCACCGCCGGCACGATCGCGGTGAGATGGTCCGTCAGCGCCGGGAACTCCTCCGGGTCGAGCGCGGCCAGCGCGGTGCGGGTGAGGGCCTGGGCGGACCGGGGGTCGCGATGGTCGACGAAGCCGGCGCTGCCGAGGGTCAGCAGATACATCCGGCGGTAGGCGGCGATCGCCTCCTCGGCCGTCATCCCTGCGGCGAGGCTGTCGGCGAGCTGCGGCTCCACCAGCCGGGCGAGCAGGTTCACGCCGAGCCAGGGGCGGGCCCCGCGCAGCACGAGCAGGCCCGGATGGGCCACCAACTGCTGGTACAGCGCGGTGAAGCGGGCCTCCGTGGCCGTGGCCCAGTCACCGCCCGGCGCGGGTTCGGGCAGCCGGGCGGCGAGGTGGTCGAGGCACAGGTCGAGCAGCCCGGCCAGGTCGGTGCAGCGGCGCTGGAGGGAGGCCAGGGAGATGTCGAGCCGCGCGGCCAGGGCGCGGAACGTCAGCGCCTCGGGGCCCTCCTCGTCGATCAGGAGGAGGGCGGTCTCGGCGATCCGGTCCGGTGTCGCGCGGTCCAGGGCGGGGGTACGGCGGGGCATACGAGTCATCGTACGGTACAGCGTATCGAACCGGAAGGGCACCCGCCCGGACCGCTTCCGGTGTCCTGCGGAGCAGGTACGGGTCCGCACTCGGGCAACCCCGGCCCGGCCGCACAGGCGGGGGGATCAATTCCGGTAAGGTGCGCCGGAGTTCGCTGACAGGGCCCCCACAGAAAGCCTGCACCTCATGAGTGACATGACCGCGGAGACCTCCGCCGCCCATTTCGAGCCCGGCGGCCGTCGCCGGCACCGCAAGCCCCGGCAGGGCGGCAACGGCATGCGGCGGGCGCTCGTGCTCGCCATGGCCGTGCCCGTCGCCTCCGTGGCGCTGTCGGGCCCCTCCGCCTTCGCGGCCGGCAAGGGCATCGGCGCCACGGCCAAGACCGCGACCCTCGACGCGGACGACCAGCAGATGGTCACCAACCTCGAGGCCCGCGTCGTCGACACCCGCCTGGGCTCCAACGTCAGCGGTGTGGTCCTCGACGCCGAGTCGGACGCCACCCTGTGGGACCACAACGGCGCCACCGCGCTGATGCCCGCGTCCAACGTCAAGCTCGCCACGGCGACCGGCGCCCTGACCGTCCTCGGCCCGGACCACCGCTTCACCACGAAGGTCGTCTACGGCGACGGCACCCTGACCCTCGTCGGCGGCGGCGACCGGACCCTGACCAGCGCCGACCTGGCCGAGCTGGCGAAGACGGCGGTGGACGGGCTCAAGGCGGCCGGGCTGACCTCGGTGAAGGTCGCCGTGGACGACAGCCTCTTCCCCGAGCCGACCCTGGCCAACGGCTGGAACACCGGCTACTACCCCGACTCGGTCGCCCCCGTGCGCGCGCTCGTCGTCGACGGACACGGCGTGGACGACACCTCGCTCGACGCCGGGCAGGTCTTCGCCCAGCAGCTCGCCGCGAACGGTGTCACCGTCGACGGGGACGTCACCCGCGCCACGGCGAGCAAGCACGACGTACCGGTCGCCCGGCACAAGTCGGCGCCGCTTTCGGACATCGTCCACACGATGCTCAAGAAGAGCGACAACAACATCGCCGAGACGCTGCTGCGGATGACCGCGCTCGGCGCGGGCCGCCCGGCCACCTTCGAGGGCGGCACGGAGGTCGTGCGCCAGGTGCTGACCAAGCGCTACGGCGTCTCCCTCGCCAACTTCGAGATGTACGACGGCAGTGGCCTCTCCCGCGCCGACCGCATCCCGGCGGCCACCCTCGCGGAGATCCTCGAGCTGCTGACGGAGCAGCGGTACGCGCACACCCTCGGCTCCATCCTCGACGGTCTGCCCGTCTCCGGCGAGGCCGGCAGCACCCTCGGCCCGGAGTGGGGCCGCTTCGACGACGTCAACTCGAAGTGCGCCGTCGGCAAGGTGCACGCCAAGACCGGCACGCTCACCGGGGCCATCGCGCTGAGCGGCCTCACCCAGGGCAAGGACGGCAAGTGGAAGGTGTTCTCGTTCATCGAGAACGGCTCCACCGCCAATCCGAACGACATCAAGGACGCCATGGACGGTCTCGCCGCGACCGTCAACGGCTGCTGGGCCTGACCTGACCTGCGGCGGCCACGGCCGGGGTGAGGAGCGAACGCTCCTCACCCCGGCCGTTCGTCTGAGACGACGGTCGTGCGCGCGCCCCGTCCGTGTCAACCCGTGTGCACAAGATTGATCGGATGCTTTCCGGCGTCGAGCGAGCCGGTCACGCGGACGCAACAGCCTCGAACTGGGGCATTTCTCATCGGCTGTCCCAAGGGGTAGACGGCGCAAGGCGCCGCAGCTATATATACATCCCATCTCTTGGATGCATCTCCCGCTCCGGGACCAGCGTGAGGAAGTACCGATGAGACTCAGGAAAGTCCTCTGTTCCGCTGCCTCCGCACTGACCGCACTGGCGCTGCTCAGCGCCTGCGGCGGCTCCGGCACCGCGGCCACGTCCGACGGCAAGCCACTCGTCGGCGTCGACTACCCACGGTCCGACACCGACTTCTGGAACTCCTACATCAAGTACACGCCGGAGTACGGCAAGGAGCTCGGCCTCTCGCTCAAGACCACCAACTCGCAGAACGACGTCGCCAAACTCACCGCCAACGCCCAGACGTTCATCAGCCAGGGCGTCAAGGGCATCGCGATGGCCCCGCAGGACACCGCCGCCATCGCACCGACGCTGGCGCAGCTGGAGGCGAAGAAGATCCCCGTCGTCACGGTCGACACCCGCCCGGACAGCGGCAAGGTGTTCATGGTGGTGCGGGCCGACAACCGGGCGTACGGCGAGAAGGCGTGCAGGTTCCTCGGCACCAAACTCGGCGGCAAGGGCAAGGTCGTCATGCTGCAGGGCGACCTCAACTCCATCAACGGCCGGGACCGCACCGAGGCGTTCAACGACTGCATGAAGGCCAACTACCCGGACATCAAGGTGTTCGGCGAGGCCACCAACTGGGACGGCGCCGTCGCCGCGCAGAAGCTCCAGACCGATCTGACCGCCCACCCGGACATCAAGGGCATCTACATGCAGGCCAGCTTCGCCCTGTCCGGCACGCTCCAAGTGCTGAAGCAGAAGGGTCTGCTGGTCGACCCGTCCGACAAGAAGCACGTGTTCGTCGTCTCCAACGACGGCATTCCGGAGGAGCTGAAGGACATCGCCGCCGGCAAGATCGACGCCACCGTCTCCCAGCCGGCCGACCTCTACGCCAAGTACGCCCTCTCCTACCTCAAGGCCGCGATCGACGGGAAGACGTTCAAGCCCGGCAGGACCGACCACGACAGCACCATCGTCCAGGTCCGCGAGGGAGTGCTGGAGGACCAGCTCGCCGCCCCGCTGGTCACCGCCGACGGCGGCACCTACGACGGCGTCCCGAGCCTCAAGAGCACCGACACGTCCCTGTGGGGCAACAACCTCGGCTGACGGTTCATCACAAGGCGGTGGAGATGAGTGACGCGGACCCGCCCGTCGTCGAGGCGAAGGGCATAGTCAAACGATTCGGTCCGACGGTGGCCCTCAGCGGCGCCCGGATCACCATCCGGCCCGGCGAGACCCACGCACTCGTCGGCCGCAACGGAGCGGGCAAGTCGACCCTGGTGTCCGTCCTGACCGGGCTGCAGGCGCCGGACGAGGGGACGGTCGCCTTCGGCGGCCGGCCGGCGCCCAGGATCGCCGACCGCGACGGCTGGCGGCAACGCGTGGCGTGCGTCTACCAGAAGTCGACGATCATCCCCACGCTGACCGTCGCGGAGAACCTCTTCCTGAACCGGCACGACCGCGCCCGAGGGCGGCTGATCAGCTGGCAGGGCACCCGCCGCCGCGCCCGGGACCTGCTCGCGGCCTGGTCGGTGGAGGTCGACCCGCAGACCCCGGCGGGTGAACTCGGCGTGGAACAGCGGCAGTTCGTCGAAATCGCGCGTGCGCTGTCCTTCGGCGCCCGGTTCATCATCCTCGACGAACCCACCGCCCAGCTCGACGCGGCCGCCATCAACCGGCTCTTCGACCGGATCCGCGACCTGCAACGCCAGGGCGTGACCTTCCTGTTCATCAGCCACCATCTCCAGGAGATCTACGAGATCTGCGACATGGTGACGGTGTTCCGGGACGCCCGGCACATCGTGTCCGCGCCCGTCGCGGAGCTCCCCCGCACCGAACTCGTGGCCGCCATGACCGGCGAGGCGGCGGCCGGCCGGCGCGAGGAGCGCACGAGCACCCTCGCCCCCCGCGCCGGCACGGCCGCCCTGAATGTGCGGGGCCTGGCCGGCACCGGATACGACGACGTCACCTTCCGGGTGGGCACCGGGGAGATCGTCGGGCTCGCGGGGGCCGCCGGCAGCGGTCGTACGGAACTCGCCGAGACCGTCGTGGGGCTCCGGGCGGCCGGGTCCGGCGAGGTGGAGATCGCCGGACGCCGGCCCCGGCCGGGGAGTGTGCCCGCCGCGCTCGCCGCGGGCGCCGGTTTCGTCCCGCAGGACCGGCACCACCAGGGCTTCGTGCCCGACCTGTCGATCGCGGACAACGCCACACTGTCCGTGCCCCGCCGGCTCGGCCGGGGCGGGTTCATCGACCGCGGCCGCAGGGACCGGCTCGCCTCGGGGCTCATCGAGAACCTGGCGATCAAGACGCCCGGACCCGAGCTGCCCGTCTCCGCCCTCTCCGGCGGCAACCAGCAGAAGGTCGTCATGGCGCGCGCCCTCGCCGACGACCCCCGGCTGCTGGTGCTGATCAACCCGACCGCGGGCGTGGATGTGCGCTCCAAGGAGTTCCTGCTCGGCAAGGTCGAGGAGACGGCCCGGGCCGGCACCGGGGTGCTCGTCGCCTCCGACGAGCTCGACGACCTGCGGATGTGCGACCGGGTCCTGGTGATGTTCCAGGGCCGGGTGACGACGGAGATGCCCCGCGGCTGGCACGACCACGACCTCGTCGCCGCGATGGAAGGAGTGGACCTCAATGCGTGACACCGTCCTCACCGACGCGCCCTCCCCCGAGGCGCCCGGTTCGGCGGCGCGGCGGCCCGGTCTGTTCGGCGGCCGGATCCCGCTGGCCCGGCTGCGCGACCTCGCGCTCGTCCCCGCGATCGTGGTCATCGCGATCGTCGGCCAGATCGTCAACCCGGTCTTCCTGCAGGCGGACAACCTCATCAACGTCCTGCAGACCATGTCCGAGATCGCCCTGCTGGTCCTCGCCCAGACGATGATCCTGATCGTCAAGAAGATGGATCTCTCGCTGGAGTCCACCATGGGCCTCGCCCCCGGCGTCGCGGCCTGGCTGGTGGTGCCGACCGGCGCCGGGCACGGCCTCGGACTGCTGCCGGGCGCCTGGGCCATCCCGGTCACCCTCGCCGTGGGCGCCCTGATCGGCGTGATCAACGCGCTGCTGATCATCCGCTTCGGCCTCAACGGCTTCATCGTCACCCTCGGCATGCTGATCACCCTGCGCGGCATCCTCACCGGCATCTCCGGAGGCCAGACCTTCTTCCAGCTCCCGCAGTCGATGCTCTACCTGGGCACCGCCGAATGGTTCGGCATGCCGGCCTCCATCTG
>NZ_JBIWGA010000010.1:277131-360321 GCF_044763345.1 Streptomyces sp. NPDC096132 | reverse complement strand
GCCACGGCCTGGGCCGGCCAGCTCGACCTCGTGGACGCGGCCGCCGACCAGGTCCGCGACCCCTCCGCGGCGGCCCGCCGTGCCGCCGTCGTCGCGGCCGTTCAGCGGCTCTTCCCGGCTGCGGGGGGCGGCGCCGGTTCCTCCCGTGGCGCGTCGAGTGCGGTGTGACGTGGAGGTCGTCCCGTCGCGGTGCGCAGTCCTTCGGGGAACGTGACGCCGGTCAGTTCCTCCGACAGGGTCCACAGGCGGCGGGCGGCTTCCGGGTTGCCGGCCGCCCTGGAGCGGCCCACGAGGGTGGGGGCCGGTCCGCTCGCCGCTGCCGTCGGGGCCGACGTAGCTGGCGCCCGGCAGGTCCTGCGTCGCGGCGTACAGGGTCGGGAGCGCGCCCGCCCTGCTGTCCTGTGAGATGAACGCGGATGCCACGTTGACGGCGAAGCGGCGCAGCGCGCTGGAGTCGTGGCTGGTCAGGTTGGTCTTGGCCCATCCGGGGTGTGCGGCCATGGCGCGCACGGGGGAGCCGGCGGCGGTGAGGCGGCGTTGCAGTTCCAGGGTGAACAACAGGTTGGCCAGTTTGGACTGGCCGGCGGCCCTGGGCACGCGACTGATCGAGGACGGGCAGCGCCGGGGAGAGGTCCGTGAGGGCCCGGTCGACCGCCTGGCCATGCCGCTCACCGCCGCACTTCAGGGCCTGACCGCCCTGGCGCTGAGCGGGGCGCTCTCCACCGAGCGGATCGAGGAGGGCTCGAACGAGACGATCGCCGTCCTCCTGCGCGGCTACGCACCCTGAGCCGCTGACGGGGTCACCTGGCTGCCCGGGCGGCGTCGATGTCCCGTGCGACGTCGCGGATCAGGTCGAGGAACAGGCCGACGAGCGGGACCGCGAGCCCGCTCGTCCTGGACTTCCTCAGCGGCGCACGGGTGGTCACGCGGCGGCGAGGGCCGTACGGCGCGTGACTGCCCGGGCCGGGGCCGGAGTCGAGGTGTTCTCGTGGGCGGGTGTCGTGAAGACCATCAGGCGCAGGATCAGGAAGCGGCCGATGCCGGCCAGGGCCGAGGCGCTCAGGTAGGTGACCTGTTCCGTCAGGAGGCCGGGGGTCGGGTCGATCGCGTGGAGGGTGAGGATCGCCGCGCTCGTCGCCGCGTAGGCGGCCGCGGCCGAGCCCGCCGACTGCCAGTGGTGGCGCAGGTCGGCGCGGCGGCCGGTGCGGAAGGTGTAGCGGGCGTGGAGTTCGGTGCACAGGACGGTCGAGGCGATCGTGATCAGGGCGTTCGCCAGGGTCCAGGGCATCAGGCCGGCGAGGGCGGGGACCGCGAGGCTGCACAGGACTCCGGTGCCGCCGCCGAAGGCGACGAAGCGGATGAAGGAGGCGAACACGGCGGTTCCTTCCGCAGCGGGCGGGACGAGGGCTGGCTTCGTTGCTTAACTTAGGCAACCATAAACCTATTGCTTGAGTTACGCAAGGAGTTTCCCGGTCCTGTGATCCCTGCCGCGCGCATGAAGAAGCCGGCCGCGGCACCCTCCCCGCGGCCGGCCGACTGTCTCTTCGTCAGGACGCGTTCGCGCTCGACGGGCCGAAGAACTCGATCTCGGCAAGCGCCACCTGCTTGCTCGCGGAGGCCCCGTACGCCGACTCGATCGTGAAGCGGACCTTGGTGACCTCGCCGACGCGGAAGGCGCGGCGCTGGCCGCCCGCCTGCTGGTCGAGGACGAGATCGCGGGTCGTGGTCGTGCCGTTCTTCAGGGTGATCGTCGCCTTGACGCGGTGCGGCAGCGCCGACTCGGTGAGCTGGTCGGGGCGGGTCGACGTGCCGGAGGTGATGATCAGGTCGAGAAGGCGGGTCGGCTCGTTGAAGCGGGCCTCGATCCACTCGCCCTCACCCGACTGCGAGACGCCCGGACCCCACCAGGTGTTGTTGATCTTGTCGAAGACCAGGTCAGGCTTGTGACCGGGGTACGAGCGGGACGCCGCGAAGGTGTCCGGGGAGACCGCCGCCCGCTTCGCGAAGTGGTCCTTGGTGGCCTGGACGGCGTCCGGGGTGTTCACGCCGGCGACGATCAGGAGGGTGAGCACGACCGCGGCCATCACCCAGGTGACGATGCGGTCGAAGGTGCGGCGCAGACGGGGGCGGTCACCGGCCCACGGCGTCTCACCGTTGCGGTTGAACAGTCGGCGCCACCAGGGGAGCCGGATCGAGGAGCGGTCCTCCAGGGTCATCGGCATCGCGCAGCGCGTGCAGAAGTGCCGGTCGGGGCGGTTCGGCGTGGCGCACCAGGGGCAGGCGACGCCGTTCTCCTCGCCCTGGACGGGGCCGGGCGCGCGGACCTGCGGCCGGTCCGCCACCGGGACGCCCGGCAGCACCGGGGCCACGGTGGGCGGTGCGGTGGGCGCGGGCTCCTCCGGCTCGGTCACGGGGACCAGCAGGGAACGGGCCCGAGCCGCCATCGTGTCGCCGAGGGCGGGGGTCGGGGTGGTGGGGCCCGTTCCGTCGTCGGCGGTCGCGGTCGTCTCCGGGGGGAGCGCCGGGAGGGGGGTCTCCGTGGTGTCCTCGTCGTCCCCGGAGGCCCCGGAGTCCTCGGGGTCCGCGGAGTGCCCGGAGTCCTCGGCGTCGTCGGCCGCCGGGGGCTCGGGGGCCGGGTCGTCGTCGCGGGTGCGCGTGGTGGCGTCCGGTGCCGCCGTCGACGTAGCGGAGGAGGACGACGACGCGGACGACGACGAGGACGTGCGGGACACCGTGGCGGACGTGCCGGCGCCCGTTCCGGATCCGGTGCCGGCGGACGTCGTCGCTCCCGCACCCGTGCCGGCCCGCGCCGGGGTGCGGTCCGTCCAGCTCAGTACGGCTCCGCACGCGTCGCAGAAGGACTGGCCGGGTTCCGCCCGGGTGCCGCACTCGGCGCAGTTCTGGGTGGTCATCTCTCCGGGGTCCTTTCGGCGACGGTCACCTTGACCGTGTAGGGCATGTGGGCGGGGCGGGCGGCGGCCACGAGGGCGTCCAGGCGGTGCTGGTCCGCCGGGCCGGGGGCGGGCAGACGCAGCGTGACGTGCAGGTGGGGGCGGTGGTCGCCGGGGAACGGGCCGAGGGGGCGGGCGCTCCAGGCGGAGCCGCCGCTCTCCTCGATCTCCGGCTCCACGCCGAACGCCAGCCGGATGGCCTCCGACAGGCCGCGGCGGGTGCCGCGCACCCGGTGCAGATACGCGGCCGCGGCGACGGCGGCCCGCAGCCTCGGCTCCGGTTCCGTGCCGTCGGTCTCCGCGCCGACCCAGCCCGACAGCCAGCGGGTGAAGTCGACGGGGGCGAGGGCCGGGTCGAAGTAGGCGGGCAGACAGTCCAGGACGTTGAGGATCGGCGCCATGACGTCGTCCAGGCCCCCGACGAAACGCTGGGCCAGGTCGTCGTCGGCGAAGACGGCGGGCAGCATGGCACCGATCGGCGCGGACGAGCCGAGCCCGTCGACAGATCCCCTCACGGGCCACTTCCTTCCAGAGCCGCAACCCCCTGAAGGGGCGCGGGGCCCTGCCGATCAGCGGCTTCGCCGCGATGGGGGTCCCCCCGCTCGAGCGAAGCCGAGAGTGGGGGAGCGACCAGCCACGACGCAGCCGCACTTGACCGACGACAGCAACCCGTCACGGCCCCCCCGGCGGAGCGCCCCCTCACGAGCCGTCCCCGATCACGCGCACCCGGTGGTCGTACGAGAAGACGAGGGCCGGCGGCGACAGATCGATCCGGTCGGTCGCCTCGCCGCGCTTGCCGGTCAGGGGGTCGGCGGGGTGCAGGATGACCTGGTCGACCAGCTCCACCCCCGGTACGCGCTGCAGGACGGCGAAGACCTCGCCCGCCTGCACCGGCCGGCCGAACGGCCAGCCCTTTCCGTCCGCGCCGCCGGTCAGCGGGTCGAGGTGGCGGTACAGCGCGTCATGGGCCTGCCGGCGGACGCGGTCCGTGTCGACCCCGCGGAAGGCGTGCACCGTCGCGACCACCGTCACGCCCTGGTAGTACGGGGGGCCCACCGCCAGCCGCGTACCGATCAGACGGCGTTCGTCCAGGTGACGCATGATGCGGTCCAACAGGGAGTCGCCGGGGACCAGTTGCTCGAAGCGCAGGCGGCCGCCGGGGTCCGGGACCGCCTGCGGGACCACCAGCACCCGTACCGCGTACGAGCCGTGCTCGTCGGGCTCGCCCTCCAGGCAGGTGATGCGGGCCGTCTCGGGGGCCGCCCGGCGCGCCAGCTCCTCGTAGTCGCGCAGGGTCACGGCCCGCTCCTGGGCACGCAGGGTGATCGGGGCGCGGAGCTTCGCCTCCTCGACGGTCTCGCCGTCGACGCCGCCGCGCGCGGCCTCCCGGTTGACGACCTCGGAGACGTACGGCACGGAGGTGCGCAGGACCTGGACGGCGCCGCGCGCCACATTGCCGGCCCGGCCGCCGCCGGTGCGGTAGCGGCGGGCTCGGACGACCGCGCCCTTGGGGGCCACGGCCCCGTACTGGCGCAGCCGACCGTCGGGTTCGCGGACGGACGGGCCGAAGGCGATCTCGCCGGTGGCCGCGTCGAGGGTGACATGGCGGTCGTCCGGGCCGGACGCGGCGAAGTGGGGCACGACCCACCAGTCGATCCAGCCCTCGTGCTCGGCGGTCTGCAGCAACAACGGCGGGTCGTCGCCCACGACGGGCGCGTGCGCGAGGCGCAGACGCTGGCCGGGCAGGCCCGTCGACTCGCCGAGCGCCTCGTCGTACACCGTCTCGGCGTGGACGGCCGGGGCGGTGCCGCCGACCGTGAACGCCTCGGCGGAGCGGATGGTGGGGGACAGCGTGTAGAAGGGCTGGCCGGGGAGGGGTTCGGTGACGCGGCAGCGCAGCCAGCCGGCCTCCTGGCCGCCGGAGCGGGACAGGACGTGCCCGCCGGGGACGTGCAGGACGACCTCGCCGGGGCGGTTGAGGCCGCCGGTGCCGTCGCGGTCCACCTCGCAGGGCTGCCAGCCGTCCTCGGTCCACGCTTCCCAGACCAGCGGCGGCTGGCGGGGGTCGACGCCGACGCCGTCGACACGGCTGTCGAGTTCCAGGGCCACGGCGCAGTGCGGGACGGCAGCGCTCAGGCCGAGGAGCATGCAGTCGCCCGGGCGCGGGGCCTCGGCGAAACACAGCACGTCCTTGCTCTCGGCGAGGTCGGTGGTGACGTCGGTGACCGGCTCGCCCTGGTGCTGGACGACCAGATGGGCCAGCGCGCTGGGGACGACGGCGAGTTCGCGTTCCGTCGCGAAGACCACCGCGTCCTCGCCCTCCGTGCGGACCGTCGCCACCTCGGTGCCGGTCGGCAGCAGGACCGTCTCCTCCTGGGGCGCCGACAGCCAGAAGGTGACCTCCGTGCGGGCCGCCGACGGCGGGAACAGCCGGATGCCGACCAGGTCCAGGAAGGCCAGGTGGTTCTTGTCCGGGACCCGGTTGAGCCGGTAGACGATCTGGTCGGCCATGTGGGCGACCGTCTCGACGAGCGTGACGCCCGGGTCGGAGACGTTGTGGTCGGTCCACTCCGGCGCGCGCTGCTGGATGTAGCGCTTGGCGTCGTCGACGAACTGCTGGAAGCGGCGGTCGTCCAGGTTGGGGGAGGGCAGGGCCATCAGCGGTCGCTTTCGGAAGCCGTACCGGAGGGGCCGGGCAGACCCGGCTCTTCGTGGGACGGAATGACGTAGAAGGGGAAGACGAGACTGCGCGGGTTGTTGGTCCCGCGGATGGAGTAGCGGACGTCGATCCACAGCACGCCCTGCTCGGCGCCGGCCGTGACCTCGACGTCGTTGACCTCGATACGCGGCTCCCAGCGGTCCAGGCTGGTGTACACCTCGTGCTGGATACGGCCGGCGGTCGCCTCGTTGACCGGGGCGAACACCAGGTCGTGGATGGCGCAGCCGAACTCGGGGCGCATGGGGCGCTCGCCCGGCGCGGTGGCGAGGATCAGCCGGATCGCCTCCTCGATCTCGCGCTCGCCGCTGACCAGGGCGATGCCTCCGGTGGGGCCGATGCGCAGGGGAAACGCCCAGCCGGACCCGACGAACTGTTCGGCCATCAGACGGCCACCCTCCTGAGGAAATGCCCGTCCGTCACGGGATCGGATACGGCTTGTTGTTGACCATCACCACGCCCTGCAGCAGGAGCGTGGCGGCCCGGATGCCCACGTTGGCGGTGGCGTTGACCTGGACGGTGCCGCCCGCGCTGACGGTCGCGGCACCGCCCGCCTTGAGGCTGAGCGCCCCCATCGCGTCCACGTTCACCACGCTGGTCAGCGACTTGAGGTTGACCATGCCGGTGCCCCGGATGTCGAGCAGCCCGCCGCTCTTGATGGTGAGCCTGCGGCGCGCGCTGAGCGTGAGGTCGGTGCCGGCCTCGATGCTCACCGAGCGGCTGCCCGTGATGCTGACCGTGCCCTTGCTGTCGACGGTGATCTCGGTCTTCGTGCGGTCCAGGTTGATGACCAGCTTGTCGTCGCCGGACGTGACACGGACGCCCTGCTTGCGGCCGCCGGTCTTCTGGCTGAGCAGGTCGACGCGGTTGCCGTCGCGGTCGGACAGGGTGTGCCGGGCGGCGCGGCGGCGGGCGCCGTCGTGCAGCGGCACGTCCTTCACCGGGGTCGGCTTGTCCTTGCCGTTGTAGAGGCCGCCGATGACGTACGGGTGGTCGAGGGCGCCCCGGTCGAAGGCGACCAGGACCTCGTCGCCGACGTCGAGCGGGAAGATCGACCCGCCGTCCTTGCCGCCCCACTGCATGACCCGGGTCCAGTCGCTGATGTAGACGTCGTCGAGCCAGGGGAACTGCAGCTTCACCCGGCCCTGCTTCAGCGGGTCCTGGATGTCGGTGACCAGGGCGTTGGTGGTGCCGGGCAGGTTGAGGCCGTTCTGCGCGTTGCCGCCTCCCGAGGCGAGGCCGTACAGGGACCGCCACTGCCGCCCGCTGACGGTCACCCAGGCCTCGTAGTGCTTGCCGTCGCCGAAGACGTGACGGACCGAGGTGGCGGTGTACTTGCCCTCGAAGGGCTTGCCGACGTCGGCCAGGGTGACGGGCAGGCCGGGGCGGAGCTTCGGGGTGCCGCGCGCGATGACCTCCAGCTCGGCGAAGGAGCCGGTGACGTCGTCGGCGAGGGCCTCGGCGGCGAACTTCACCTCCGACTGCCGGTCGTACGGCGTCTGCGCGTCGACCAGCTTGGCCGGCTTGAACTTGGCGGCCGCCTCACCGGGGGTCGTGCCGATGCTGATGCCCGGGTTGGTGGTGGCGGGCGCGGTCGCGGTCAGCTTCTTCTTCGTCGTCACGTCCCAGCCGCGGGCCTCGACCGTGGCGACCTGCTCGGCGGTGGTGACGGCGGCACGCAGCCGGAGGATGTCGGTGCCGGCCTCGAGGACGAACGGGCTCTTCTCGCCGGGGGTCGAGGTCGGGGGCGCCCCGGAGGCCGGGTCCGGCTTGACGAACTGGAACTTGCCCTTGGCGTCGACCGACATGACCATCTCGTTCTCGTCGGCGAGACGGGCGAGGAAGTCCCAGTCGGTGACGTTGGCCTGGCTGATGAACTCGTAGACGGTCTTGGTGGACTGGATCTTCCCGACGGGCACACCGGCCTGGGCGGCCAGCTTGCGGGCGATGTCGGAGGCGCTCTGGTTGCGGTACGCGGCGATCCGGCGCTGGCGCATCAGGCGGTGGCCGGCGTCGTAGCCCCGGATGACGGTGAACGAGCCGGTGCCGTCGTAGTCGGCCTCCAGGCCGCAGACCTCGCCGGTGAGCAGGGGGTCGCCGGCGCCCTGGCCGTCGGCGATGGGCGTGAGGACGACCGGGGTGCCGAACTTGACGCCCAGCTTGCCGAGGACGAGCCGGTAGGGGTCGCGGAAGGTCAGCCGGAAGGAGGCGGGCACCCCGAGCCCCTGGTCCACCCAGCCCTCCACGAGCAGCGGGGCGAAGTCGGGGGGCAGCGGGCTGCCGCCGAGGGTGACCTTGATGATGCTGGAGAAGGCGGTCGCCACCATCAGGCACGCACCTCCCCGGCCGACGGGAGGATGAGCTCGATGCCGGTGGGCAGCCGGGTGGGGTCGTCGATGCCGTTGGCCTCGGCGATGGCCCGCCAGGCGGAGGTGTCGCCGTACTCCCGCCAGGCCAGCGACTGCAGCGAGTCGCCCGCCACGACCCGGTGGACGCGCTGCGCGGTCAGGGCGCCGGAGGTCGGGTTCTGGCCCTTGGTCTTGCTGGGGATCTCGTGCAGGTGGACCTGACAGGTGGCGCGGATGGGGACGCCGGTCGTGCCGAACAGGGAGTAGGTGACGTCGACACTGCTGACGTAGGCCGTGAAGTGCACGGTGGAGAAGGAGCCCCACTGGAAGACCACCCAGGGCGGCGAGGGCTGGTTCGCCGCGATGCTGCCGGTGGTGACCTCGCAGCAGTCGAACAGCGCCTCCACCTTCTGCATGACGGTGTTGCTGTCCGGCTCGTCGGAGGAGTCCAGGAAGATCTCCACGCTCATCTCGCGCGGCTCCGGACCCATGAACTCCGGCTTGGAGCCGTCGCGGACGGCGGCGGTCGGGGTCACCTTCCACACGGCCCGGCGCGCGACCTGCAACTGCGCCGGGTTGAACTCGAACTCGAAGGATTTCCGCAGCCCGCCCGGTGTGGTGCTGGTGCCGACCGGCGGTTCGTGGATCGAGAGGGTCGCGCGGACCAGGCTCTTGCCGGCGCCGCTCCTGCTGCCCTTGGCCATGATGTGTGTCCTCGCTCCGGCCTAGTCGGTGAAACCGTGGTGGGTGATCTCCAGGACCTCCGTGGCGACGCCCGGGTTCGCGGGGTCCAGGGAGGGGCCCTGCCAGCTGACCGGCAGTACGTCGATCAGGCCCCAGCGGGCGACCTCCGAGCCGTCCGCCCGCAGGGCCGCGATCTGCGCGGTGGGGCGGGTCACGCCGGTGGTGATCGAGGAGATCCACTTGGCGACCTTGGCGGTGTCCGGGGTGAGGGGGCGGGTCAGCCGGATGTTGGAGAAGGTGACACGGGAGGGGAGCGCCCAGACGAAGCCGTTGTTGCCGCCCTCCTGGCGGTGCTCGATCTCCACCTGGGAGGACAGTCCCTCGCACCCGTTGAAGTAACCGAGGCTTTCGCCGTCGATGGTCAGGGTGAAGAAGATGGTGGAGCCCGGGTCGAGATCGCGGGACATCGAGGGATCTGGCCTTTCTGGGGACGCCTGCTAGCGGCGGGGGTCGCGGAGTCTGCCGATTCGTTCGCGGTCCAGGCGGAGTTCGGTGCGCAGGAGGCGGGTGATGCGGCCGGTGAGGCGGTGGGTCAGTTCGTCCAGTTGGAAGTCGGTGAGGGCACGCGGGTCGAACGGGGCGGGAGCGGTGGTGTCGGGGGCGGGGCCCGGCTGGGCGTTCGCGTGCGCGGCGGTGGTCGCGGTGGGGGATGGCTTGGGTGGGGTTCGGGGGGCGGCCGGGAGGGTGGGGGCTTGACGTCGTTGGACGGTGGGGGTGGCCGCGGGCGTGGGGAGCGGGGGTGGTGCCGGCTGGGGCAACGGCGGTGCGGTGGTGGGGGGTTGCGGTGTGGGGCCCGCCGTGGGGAGGGGTGGGGTGCTGAGGGTGGTGGTGCGGGGCTGGACCACGGGGACGGGGTCCGTGCCGGGGGCGGTACGGCGCAGGGGTACGACGGTGGCGACCGCGCGGCGCTGGACGGGGGCGGTGGGGGCGGGCGGCCGGGGGGCCGGGAACGGGGCGGCCGGAAGGGGGGTGGTCCGCGCGGGCGGCGGTGGGACGGGGAGAGGGGTGGCTCGCTGGACCACGGCCGGGGGAGGCGTGGTCGGTGTGGGCTGCGGCGCGGGGGCGGTGGTGTCCGCGGGGCGGGTGGGGAGGGGGGCGCCGAGGAGGGGGCGGGCGGGGGGCGCCGGGGTGGCGGCGGGCGTGGGGAGCTTCGGCGCGCGCTGGACGGGGGTGCGGGTGGCGGCCGTCGTCGGCTTGACGGGGGCGCCCAGGCCTGTACGAGGGTGAGGGGACGCCGTGGTGTTCGCGGGGGCGTCGGGGGAGGGGGCCGTACCTGGGGTGGAGGCGCGCTGGACGTTCGGGACGGCGTCCTGTCGGCCGGGGGCCGGGGTGTCGGCGGCTCGCGCCGCGTCGTGCTGGTGTCCGTGTCCGCGTACGGCTCGCTGCACGGGGGGCGTGACCGGGGCGGTCGTGCGGGCGGGCGCCTGTCCGGGGGTGGAGCGTTGGACGGTGTGACCGGTGTGACCGGTGTGCGCTGTGGTCGCTTTCTGTGTACGGGCGTCCTGGTGCCGGGGTTCGGGCGCGTGGGCGTGGGGTGCCGGGGCGGGGTCGGCCTGCGTGGAGGCGTTCCGCGGGCGCGGGGCCTGGGGCGAGTGCGCGGCTCGCTGGACGGGGCTTGCGGGGGCGGCTGCCGAGGACGGGTTCGTGGACGCGCGCTCGGATGCGGCCGGGGGCGTGTCCTGGTGCCGGGGCCCGGGTGCCGGAGGCGTGGGCGTGGATGCGTGGTCCGGCGTACGCGAAACCGCCCGCTGGACCGGAAGTTCGGCGGGGAGCGGGGCCGGCGCGGGAGGGGCGGCGGGTCCGGGCACCGACCGTTGGACGGGGTGCCCGCCGGAAGGGGCGGGCACCCCGTCGGCCGCCCCCGGCGGGGGAACCGGGGCGGCCGCCGCCACCGGGCCCGGGCCCGGCGCGGGTTCCTTGCCGGACGCCGGACGGTCGCCGTCGGTGTCCGTGCCCCGGGGCACGGCCGGAGTCGGGGCGGACGGGGCGGACAGGAGACGGGCGGGCAGCGTACGCCGCTGCACCGGGGCCGGGGCCGACCTGGTCAGGGGGATGGCGGGCGCCGCCGGACGCGGCGCCGCCGGGGACACCCGGATGCCCCGCGCCGGGGTGGCCGACGGCGGGGGAACGGGCTCGACGGGGCGCCGCTGCGCGACCGCGCGCGGGGTGGACGAGGTAGCCGGACGTGACGCGGCCCCCGGCACCGGCGGGAGTGACGCCGGTGACTGGAGCGGGCGCGACGGCGTGGACACCGACGGAGACGGCGACGTACCGGGGTGTGGCGTCGCGACCCCGGGCTGGGCCGACGTGGCCCCGGGGCCTGCCGCCGCAGCCCCGAGCCGGGTCGGTGTGGCTCCCGGCTGGGCTGACGCGGTTCGCCGCGCGACCGGTACGGCCCCCGGGAGGGTCGGCGTGGCTCCGGGCTGGGTTGACGCGGTTCGCTGGACGACGGGGATGGCCCTTGGGGGAGTCGGCGTGGCTCCGGGCTGGGTTGACGCGGTTCGCTGCGAGACGGGCACGGCCCCTGGGGGAGTCGGCGTGGCTCCCGGCAGGGTTGACGCGGTTCGCTGCGAGATGGGGACGGCACCCGGAGGGGTCGGCCCGGTTCCCGGCTGGGCTGACGCGGTTCGCCGCGCGACCGGTACGGCCCCCGGGAGGGTCGGCGTGGCTCCGGGCTGGGTTGACGCGGTTCGCTGCACGACGGGCACGGCCCTTGGGGGAGTCGGCGTGGCTCCCGGGAGGGCTGACGGGGCTCGCTGGACGACGGGGATGGCCCTTGGGGGAGTCGGCGTGGCTCCCGGCAGGGTTGACGCGGTTCGCTGCGCGACGGGGACGGCCCCCGGAGGGGTCGGCCCGGTTCCCGGCAGGGCTGACGCGGTTCGCCGCACGACCGGCACAGCACCCGGGAGAGCCGGCGCCGCACCCGGCCGGGGGGCCGGGGCACCCGGAACGGCGGATGGGAGTCCCGGCGCGGCGGATGCACGAGGAAGGGCGGATGCGACTCCGGGCAGGCCGACGCCGACTCCGGGCAGGCCGACGCCGACTCCGGGCAGGCCGACGCCGACTCCGGGCAAGCCGGCACCGACACCGGGCAAGCCGGCACCGACACCGGGCAAGCCGGTATTGGCTCCCGGCAGTCCGGGACCGACTCCGGGCAGGCCGGCACCGCCTCCCGGCAGGCCGCTCCCCGCCCCGGGCAGGGCCGTTGTGGCTCGCTGGAGCGTCGGCGTGGCTCCGGCGAGCGTCGGTATGACTCCCGGAAGACCCGGCGCAGCCCCCGGCACGGCAGGCCCTGCTCCCGGCAGGGCGGGCACCGCCCCCGGCACGGCAGGCCCCGCTCCCGGCGGCACCGGTCCCGCTCCCGGCAGACCCCGTCCCGCTCCCGCCGGGACCTGTCCTGCCCCCGGCAGCGCCAAACCCGCTCCCGGCAGGACCTGTCCTGCCCCCGGCAGCGCCGAACCCGCTCCCGGCAGCGCCGGTCCCCCTCCCGCCAGGCCCGGTGCGACGCCCGTTCGGGTCGGCGTGGCTCTCGGCAGGCTCGGGGGCTGCACTGCTCGTAGTGGTGCCGGCTGCACCGGAATCACGGGAGGCGCCGGGCGCGACGGGACAGGGCCCGCCGGTGCCGGCGCGGGGGATGCGGGGGTGGCCGAGATGTTGCTCAGCATGCCGTCCGGGATTCCGCCCAGGACCATGGGTGAGCGTGTGCTGGTGAAGGTGGGGTTCTGCCAGGTGGCCAGCCGCCCGCCGAACCCGGAGTCGGCGACAGCCGCCGCCGACGGACCGGCCGCCACCGCCCGCTGGATGGGCGGCAGCCCGGGCCACGCGGCCGCCACTCGCGCCCCCGTCGCACCGCCGGCACCCGAACCCGCGCCCGCGGATCCACCGGCACCCGAGCTCACACCACCCGCCCCCATCGACGTACCGGCACCTGAAGCGCCCGCGTCCGCCGACGCACCGGCACCCCCACCGGAAGCGTCCACCCCCATCGACGTACCGGCACCTGAAGCGCCCGCGTCCGCCGACGCACCGGCACCCCCACCGGAAGCGTCCGCACCCATCGACGTACCCCCACCGGAGGTGTCCGTAGGAGATGTGCCGCGTCGGATGCCGCCCCGGAATCGGTCCAGAAGCCCCACGCGTCAGCCCTCCGTCCCGCCCCGGGTCACCAGGGAGCTGATCTGGTTCGTCCAGCGGCGGCGGTCGTGGTGTTCGAGGTCCAGGATGTCGTCCAGGGACCAGTGGAAGTGGTAGGCGACGTACGCGATCTCCTCGTGCAGTCGGTCGGTCGCGTACGTCACGATTCCCCCAGGCGGCTCCCGCCCAGTTCCACCTCGAAGGGCTCCGCGCAGTGCGGGCACTCCACCGAGGCGCGGGTGTGGCCCTCAGCGTTGATCTGGCGGTAGAAGTCCTGGAGGAACGCCAGGTCGGAGGCGAACATGTTCTCCACCACCCCGTCGTGGACCAGCGGGAGGGTGCCGAGGCGGGTGATGACCCGGCCCAGGAGGACCACCGACAGGTACGCGGGGTTCTCCTGGACGCGGATGTCGCGGAGCGGGACCAGTTCGTCCCGCGCCGTCGACAGGCGCATCACGCCGTCGCGGTGGACCGTGCCCGCCTCGTCGACGTACCCGCGCGGCAGTTCGAAGGCGAACTCCGTCTGCAGGGTCTGCCGTTGCACCGGGGCAGGCGCGGGCGCCGCCGGCACCGGCGGAGCCGCCTCCTGGGGCTGCTCCACCTCCGCCTGCGGCGCCCGTACAGCCGTACGCCTCATTACTCGATGACCAGTTCTTCGAACGTGATCGTCACGGTCTCGGTCAGCGCCGACGCCTCGCCCGCCTTCACGGTGCTGGTGTCGATCTTGCTGCACCAGGCGTTGCGCATGTTGTACCGCTTGACCGGATTGTTCTGGTAGTCCATCACCATGATCGTGGCGTTCTTGCGGGCGGTGCCCATCACGCCGTTGATCGACTCGGTGATCCACTGGTTGAACGCGGCGGACTGGGTCATACCGCGCACGACCGTGCAGGTGCCCGCCTTCTTCACGCCCGGCAGCTTCTTGGTGACCGGCTTGCCCTGCGCGGAGACCTGCTGGTACTCGATGACGTCCTGCTCGAGGCTGAGGCCGCTGACCTCGGCGAGGTACTCGACCATCACGCCGTCGATCTGCAGGCCGAAATTGTGCGAAGTAAGGGCGTCACCCGGCTGGAGACTCATCTGGCTTTCCTTCTACGGGAGTTCTACGGGAGTTCAGGGGACTGGACTGAAGTGGGCGGAAACGGAAGGAGTGCCTACTCCTCCAGCTCCCCGCTCCCGCTGGAGAACTGGGCCAGCCGGAAGATCACGAACTCGGCCGGCTTGACGGGCGCGATGCCGATCTCGCACACCACGCGGCCGACGTCGACCGACTCCGGCGGGTTGGTCTCCTCGTCACACTTGACGTAGAAGGCCTCCTCGGGCCGGGCGCCGAACAGGGCGCCCGCGCGCCACTCGTTGACGAGGAACGCGGAGATGTTGCGCCGGATCCGGGCCCACAGGGCGTGGTCGTTCGGCTCGAAGACCACCCACTGGGTGCCGATCAGGATCGACTCCTCCAGGTAGTTGAAGTACCGGCGGACGTTGAGGTAGCGCCAGGCCGGGTCGGAGGAGAGGGTGCGGGCGCCCCAGACACGGATGCCACGGCCGGGGAAGGCACGGATGCAGTTCACGCCGATCGGGTTGAGCAGGTCCTGCTCACCGCGGGTGATCTGGATCTCGAGGTCCACGGCGCCGCGCACGACCTCGTTCGCCGGGGCCTTGTGGACGCCGCGCTCGGAGTCGTTGCGGGCCCAGACGCCGGCGACGTGGCCGCTCGGCGGGATCAGACGGGCCTGGCCGGACGCCGGGTCGAAGGACTTGATCCAGGGGTAGTACAGGGCGGCGTACTTGGAGTCGTAGCCGGCCGTCTCCTGGCGCCAGACGCGGATCTGACGGGCGTTGAGGCCCGGCGGCGGGTCGATGACCGCGACCCGGTCACCCATCAGCTCGCAGTGCGCGATCAGACCGAGCTGGACGGCCTTGACCTGCTCCAGGTCGATCGCGCCGCGCTGGTAGGCGGCCATCAGGTCCGGGACCGCGACCATCGACACCTCGTCCACGGCCTCCAGGCCGCCGAAGCCGGTGCGGTCGGCGCTGTCGCCGAGGTACTGGGCGGGGCCCACGGACGCCGGCTCGTCGGCGGCCGGGACGGCGGGGGCGGCGGCGGACACCGAGGGCAGCGCCACCGTCTGGTTCTCCGGGCGGGCCAGCTGCGCGGCCGGCGCGGCCTCGGCCACGGTGATGAGCTTGGAGCGCTCCTTCACCTGGGTGACGACGTAGGCGCGGTTGCCCTTCTTCGCGGACACGTCGAACGTCTCGACGGGCTGGTCGCCGTCCTTGACGATCAGCTTGAACCGCTCGGCGGGGCCCTCGCCCTCCGCGTCCGCGACCTCGACGCTCAGGTTGCCCGGCGCCAGGGCGGTCACGGTGAACGTGCCGAGCTGCTTGGGCTCACCGGCCGGCAGCGCGGCCGGGGCGGCCGAACCGGCGACGGCGGCGGGGGACTTGGCCTCTCCCGCCACGCCCGCCGAGGAACCGCCGACACGGACGACGTACGCCGCCGAACCGCCGTTGTTGAAGAAGCCGTAGACGGAGTGCGCCAGGTAGTACCCGTCGGTGAAGTCACCGAACGCCGCCACGTACTGGGTCCAGTTGGTCACCAGGGTCGGCTCGTTGAGCGGGCCGGTCGGGGCGAGCCCGACGAAGGCCGCCACCGAGGTACCCACCCCCTCGATCGGGCGGGAGCCGCTGGCCACCTCCTCGACGTATACGCCGGGCGACAGGTAGGACGGCATGCTGTGCTCTCCTCGGGGTACGCGTCAGGACGTTTCCACCCTCACGCGCGAAGCGCGTCCCCCGAAACGGCCTCCGGTGCATGTTCCGGGGCACGCCCGTTGCCCGGGAGGGCACTCCTGGCCGCTCCCGGCACGCGGGCACGGCCCCCCGGGGGCCGCGAGGACGCCGCTTCCCCCCGCTCCCCTTCGTCTCCCTCCGCGCCCGGCGGGCCGGGGCGCCGGGCGGGGCCGTGGATCCCCCATCCCTACCGTGGGGCCGACGGGCCCGGCAGGGCCGTGAGGGCAGATTCGGGGGCACTTCTGGCCGGGAGGGCAAGCCGGTTCGGTCCTGCCGGGCACCCGCTCTGCCCCGTGGCCTCTGACCTCGGTCGCCGCCCACACCGTAGCGTCGGTGCGTGAGCCTGTGGACTTCTCTTGAGCCCGCCTCCGTCACCGTGGACCCCGGTAGCCGGGCGACCGTTCGGCTGCGGGTGCGCAACACCGGTGACGTCGTCGACGAGTACCGGTTCGAGCCCGTCGGACCCATCTCCCCCTGGACGACCGTGGAGCCGCAGACACTGCGGCTGTACCCCGGTACGACGGGCACGGTGGAGCTGACCTTCGCCCCGCCCCGCACCTCGGACGCGACCGCCGGACCGAACCCGTACGCGGTGCGGATCACGCCGACCGAGCACCCGGACGCGGTGACCGTGCCGGAGGGGAACCTGACGATCACGCCGTTCACGGAGGTGCGCGCCGAGCTGGTGCCGCCGACCGTGAAGGGCCGCTTCCGGGGGCGTCCGCGCCTCGCGATCGACAACCTCGGCAACACCAAGGTCACCGCCTCCCTCAGCGGCGGCGACAACGGCGACCGGCTCCAGTACGAACTCCAGCCGGCCAACGTGCAGATCGAGCCGGGACGTGCGGTGTTCGTGGACACCACCCTGCGGCCCCGGCAGATCATCTGGTTCGGCTCGAAGGAGGAGCAGCCGTACAGCCTGGCGGTACGCCGGTCCGGGGCGCAGCCGCTGGAGGTGGACGGCACGTTCGTGCAGCGCGGGTTCCTGCCGCGCTGGCTGGCGACCGCGCTGAGCATCTCGCTGGCCCTCGCGATCGCCTTCGTGATGATCTGGCTGGCGTACAAGCCGCAGGTGCGCTCGCTCGCCGCGGAGAAGCTCGCGGAGGCCGGCGCCACCGCGCTGCCCAGCCCGTCGGCGCCGGTCGAGAGCGCGCCGGCCGCGCCCGAGACCAGCGCGCCCGCGGCCCCCGACGTCCCGGACACCAGCGGGGCCTCGGCCGACAGCGGAAGTGGCAGCGGCAGCGGAAGCGGCAGTGGCAGCGGGAGCGGAAGCTCGTCGAACACGGCCACGAAGCCGAAGAAGCAGACCGCCGCCGACGCGGTGCAGGCGCTGGCCGCCCGCAGCGACGGCCGGCACATCTGCTACCGCGCCTACGTCGCCGACCGCGGCTGGCAGGACCCGGTGTGCGACGGCGCGATCGCGGGCACGACCGGCAAGGGTCTGCCCATCAAGGAGCTCAACATCGCCACGGTGGGGACCAAGGGCGTCTCGGGCAACGGCGCCCATGTGACCGAGGGCTGGCTGACCGGCTCCAAGTGGTCGAACGCGGCCGACGGCGTCGACATGTACCTCGGCAGCCTCAAGGAGTCCGTCTCGCCGCTCCAGGGCTTCACCATCGGGCTGGGGGACGGCAGTTCCGTCTGCCAGAACGCGCACATCAAGGACAAGGGATGGCGCGGCGTGGGCTGCTCGGACCCCAACGCCAAGGACAAGTGGATCTACGGCGGCAGCCCCATGGACTGGAAGCTCCAGCTGGAGGCCGTCCGCTTCACCCTTTGAATCCTCCCCTCCCTGAGGGGGAGGGGATTCCTGGCTCAGGCGGCCACCTGGGGCAGCGCCCCAGGTGGTCTTACGCCATCAGCACCAGCCGGGTTGAGACCAGCCCGGACGAGCATCACACGAGCGGAGTTCTTGTCCCGGGGGGACACAGCCCCGCATGCGGAGCAGGTGTAGGTGCGCACACCCAGCGGCAGTGCGTGCTTGGCTCTCGCTCCGCAATGTCCGCAGTCCATCGTGGTGTGCGCCGGATGCACCAGGTGCACGGTGCGACCGTGCTTGCGGGCCATCTCGATCAGGGCCTGCTTTGTCGCGCCGATGGCGGCATCGGCGGCTTTGAGGGCCATAGTGGTCTTGGCGAGAAACTTCGGCTTGAAGTCCTCGACGGCCAGAACGTCATGATCACTCACGACGGACTTGGCCCATTTGCGGCCAGTGTCCTGCCGCTGACGGGCTACCTTCTTGTGCAGCTTGGCCCGCAGGCGCTTGGCCTCCCAGTATCCCTTCGAACCAGCGCGGCCCCTTTTCGGCCGGCGACGGGCGACCATCCGGTCGTACCGGGTCAGCTTGTCCTTGACCTTCTTGCTGTGCCCTGCGTGCCGGAGATCATGGATATTGGAGGTGGTGGTGGCGACTTCCTTCACACCCCAGTCGATGCCGATCACCGCACCGGTCTCGGGCAGCGGCTCGACGGCGGCGGGGACGACGAAACTGGCATACCAGTGGCCGATTCCGTCCTGGTAGATGCGGACACTGGAAGGATCGGTGGGCAGTTCCCTCGACCACACCACGGTCAGGGTGATCCCGCCAGCCAGGTGCAGTGTGCCGTCCTTGAGCCGGAAGCCGCGCCGGGTGTAGTTGAGAGTGGGCAGTGCCTCGCGCTTCTTCTTCCACGTGGGCATCCCGGCCCGGCGTGCCATGGGCAGCCGGTCCTTGATGTCTTTCTGCGCCTTGGCACGGGACTTGCCGAAGTCCCTGATGATCTGCTGCTGAGGGACTGAGCTTCCCGCTCGCAGCCATGGGGTCGCCTTGCGCGCCTGTGTGAGCATCTTGTCCAGCTGTGCCGGGCCACACGTCAGACTGCCTCCGGTGGCCTTGTTGCGTAGGTGAACGGCCTGGGACTTGGCCACGCACTCGTTCCACACCCATCGGCACCGCTCCCACTCCGCCATCAGGGCTGTGCGGGCAGTGGACGACACGCGAAGCCGGAACGTGTACCGGGCGTGCCCCACTTCGTCGGTCCCCACCACTGTGTCATCACCCCGCCCTTGGTCCCGGTCACTCGCCCCCTACCCGACGACGATATGTGCGAGATCCGCACATCCATGCCATTCTCCCGACGTGATCACCCCAACCAGCGAACACGGGCACTCGTGTTCGCCTTCATTTGGCTCTGCCGGGCAGGCCGCTGCGGCAGCGTTCCCGTAGGTTCGATCCAGCCGTCTTCGTAATTCGGGGCTTGAGGATCAGCTCAGGGCTTTGCCCAACTCGTAGATCGTCGGTCGGTCCTCGGGCGTGTGGCTGAGCATCGCGTCGATCAGTTCGCCCAGCTCACCGGGCGCCTTCACGGGGCGACGCCGACCGTTTGCCACGGCTTGTCTCTGTACGGGGCGGGGGGCGTCGTCCGGGTACTCGACGGCCCGCCAGCCGGTGGCGGAGATGAGCAGGGTGGCACCGAGGGCGTAGATGTCGGCTTGCTGCGTCGGCTCGGCCTCGCCGGTGGCGAGCACGCTGCGGGCGATCTCCGGGGCTTCGTAGTGGACGAGGCAGCCGCGGAACGGGAAGTCGTACCCCTGAGGCACGTACCCGCCTCGGGCCAGGGCGAGGTCGATGAGGTGCGTTCGTTCGGGCCCGATGATGAAGTGGGCGGGC
Source organism: Streptomyces sp. NPDC096132 (assembly GCF_044763345.1). Lineage (NCBI taxonomy): Bacteria > Bacillati > Actinomycetota > Actinomycetes > Kitasatosporales > Streptomycetaceae > Streptomyces > Streptomyces sp. NPDC096132. Next base: position 340,986 of record NZ_JBIWGA010000010.1, on the reverse strand, counting down.
TGTACGTCGCCGTGAGCCCAGCCCTTGCTGTGGAGTTCGGCCAGGGCTTCGACGCATCCCAGGGCGACACTGGTGTGTGGCGTGATGACCGGGTCCGGCTCGCGGCACGGCTCCCACAGCCGGTGCAGGTCCGGTCCTTCGTGCCACGGCTGGAAGTTCCAGGTGCCGTGCTCCCACTCACCGTAGGCGATCACGTCGAAGCCGAGGCGATGCAGGACGGCAGCCTCACGTGCCGGCGCGAGGGCGGTCCAGGGCTGGGCGGGCCAGTCGGCCGTGGCTGCGATCGGATAGCCGAGCTTCACGGCGTAGTGACCCCGAGGGCCGAACACCTCCCACACCGTGGAGCCCCGCCGGTTGGTAACCAGGCGCCGTGCGTTGGGCATGAGTGCGTCGAGCACCACGCTCGGCACTTCAGGGGTCGAGCAGGACAACGTCTCTCTTTTCCTTCCGGACGAACGCGGCCGACCCTGAGTCGAGGCCGGCCGCGTTGCTGTTGTCGGGTGGCTAGTCCTGACCGTAGGGACGGCCGCAGTCCGAGTCGCACTGCGCGAGGTTCGTGCCGTCCACGGTCCACAGGTCGTCGAAGACCACGAACCCGGCCGCCTTCATGGCACGGGCCGAGGCCGCGACCTTTTCCGGGTCGCGCGCTCCACCACCCGGCGTCGGGTTGTGGTGCAGGAAGCGGCCCGCGTACTGCTCGCACAGCGCCGCGTACTCCTTCGTGTGCAGGATGAGCGCGTGAAGGCCGAAGTCCACGTCGTCCGACGGGACCATGGGGATGGTCGCGGTGGCCGCCGTGACCACGAACGCCACCGCCTGGTCGGCGATGCGCTCGGCACGCTCGGCCGACTGCCCGTTGTGGGTGACCACGAAGCTGGCGAGGCTCGCGAACAGCTCCTCACCCGCCACCGCGCGCCCGGTCTTCTGAACGTTCGCCGTTGCCGTCATGTGCAGTCTCCTCGTGTGAGATGGTGCAGGGCACTTACGGACCCGTCCTGATCGCTGAGCTGGGCTCGAAGACGATCGCGAGCGGGCGGTCTAGCACTGGCCGCTGCCGAGGGCCATGCCGATCACCAAGCCGCATGAACCGCAGAAGCAGATGATGAACAGGACCCCGGGCATACCGGCCGACGGCGCGCATCACAGCCCGACCCGACTGTTGCCGTTCTTCGTGGCCAGACGTGCGCTCAGTTCTTCCCGAGCGCTGAGCGCCACGACGTTGCCCGGCATGGCATCCCACTCCCTGCCGCCACGGACCGGCCGCATCTGCACCCGTCCGCCGACCTCACCCATGACGACGCCGATGCGTCCGCTGGCACTGTCCTTCGCCAGTTCGCCGATGCCTGGCCAGGTCTGCTGATTGCTCGCCATGCCACGAGCTTCCTGCCGCTCATCAGGACGTTGGAACCACTGACAAACCCCACTTCGGGACGTCCCGCGTCGGGTAGAACGTCCCTAGTGCCGTCCCCGGATGTTGGGAGAGATTGAGATGCCGAACGAGAGATTACGTGCTGCCATGGCGGCCGGCGGCTGGACGTACAGCGCCCTCGCGGACAAGGTCGAAGTCGATCCGAAGTCCGTCGAACGATGGGTCAACCTGGGGCGTACGCCGCGCCGTGCCACAGCCATGCTGGCAGCAGAAACGCTAGGAGAAGACGTGCACGCTCTATGGCCATCGCTCAGGCAGGCACGCCCCGCCCGCGCCGTCAGCCCGGAACTTGTCGCTCTCTACGACCAGCGGGCGGACATCCCCGTGTCCACCTTCGTGGACATGCTGACCGAGGCTCGCGAGCACATCGACGTGCTGGTGTACGCCGCCGTCTTCTTGCACGAGGCGTACCCGAGACTCAACGAGCTCTTGAAGGAGCGAGCGGCCGAGGGCTGCGCGATCCGGATTGCGCTCGGGGACGCGGACAGTTTAAACGTCCAGCAGCGTGGCGATGAAGAGAAGTTCGGCCACGGGATCCAGTCCCGGTGCCAGATCGCGCTGATGCACTATCGCCCCCTTGTGGGGGTACCAGGCATCGAAGTGCGGACCCACGCGACCACGCTCTACAACTCGATCTACCGGGCCGACGATCAGGCACTGGTCAACGCCCACGTCTGGGGCGTGAACGCCTACGCCGCCCCCGTCTGGCACCTGCGCCGAAGCGGGGCAGGCGGCATGTTCGACACGTACGCTGACAGCTTCGCTGCGGTGTGGGCGACCGCGACGCCAGTCCAAAAAGGGTGAGCATGGCACGGACCGAGTACTACGACGATCCAGACGCCCCCAAGCCCAACAGCTTGGTCGTCGCGGCATCCGCGGTGGTCACTGACGACGAAGGACGCATCCTTCTCCAGCGCCGGCGGGACAACGATCTCTGGGCGCTGCCCGGCGGCGGCATGGAGATGACCGACTCACTGCCCGGAACCGCCGTCCGCGAAGTGAAGGAGGAAACGGGCTTGGACGTGGAGATCACCGGGCTCGTGGGCACATACACCGACCCTCGCCACGTCATTGCCTACTCGAACGGTGAGGTGCGCAGACAGTTCAACATCTGCTTCACCGCCGGTGTGGTCGGCGGCCGACTCGCGATCTCGGACGAGTCCACGGAGCTGCGATTCGTCCAGCCGGAAGAGATCGATCAGCTCCCCATGCACCACACGCAGCGGCTGCGGATCCGTCACTTCTTGGAGCGCCGTGACCGGCCCTACCTCGGCTGACCTCTTTAGCTGCGGTGACGGCGCCCCTGGTCACAGCGACGGCACACAGAGTTCGTTGAGAACGACCATCATCGGTCAGCCGGAGGCAGGCCGAGCCCCATAACAACGCGCTTTCCATCTGTGGTGGGGTGGTGGCGCTTGTACGGGGCCGTCCAACTGAGTTCATGCGCGGTTTACCATTGACGAGTGCGCGGGTTCTGGTCTGAATGAGGCGGAAACTGAGACGGACAGATGGACGGGCGTCTCCGTGAGCGTAACGCGCCTCAAAGGATGGAACTCCGAAAAGGTTGCATGGAATCATCGGTCGATCTTGAAGCGCCGCATCACAATGGTGGCTTGCCGCAACTTCGTAGTGAAATCCTCGCTACGGGCAACCCTGTCAATCCCCTGCGTTCTGTTCCCTCTAAGGGCACTGCGATATTCGCGATCCAGGAGATTTACCATTGCTCCCAGAAGGGCGTCCGTCAAATGTTCACTTCGGATGTTCAAGATATCCCTCGGCGTCGGTCTCCTCAGTCGAGTAAGGGTGAACCTGCTCATATAGGCAAGGTGATATCGCCAGTTCTCTGCCGTGTCACCCAGTAGTGGCCGATCCTCGGCATAGCGCACTAGGAACTCGCCGATTCGCATATGTAGATCAAGGACCAGGCTATACAGATCGATATCGGTATCGGTGGAGAAGACCTTGTAGTAGTGAGAGTCCTCCAGGAGGAGCGTTTCCGAGTACTTCAGGGCAGTGTGCGGTTCACCTACGACAAAGGCTGTGTATTCTCGTGCCAGCCGCGACATGCTGACCACTTGTTCCAGTGGGACACCAAGGTTGTTGTAGTAGTTCGCCCGCCGCTCGTAGTAGTACCCGTCGCGCGAGAGTGCTTCCTCGAGATCCTTCTGGATTTTTTCCGTGGCGCGCAGCGCGCCCGGTGGGAGCTGAGTCTGACTGTTGGTTGCGCGAATGATGACATCCCTCGCGCGCCCCGACGCCGGTGGAACTAGGACTCTGACGAGTACTGAGCGATCATTGTGATGTCCAGAGCCCTGGAAATGGTTGAATATCTCGTGGCTTGTCTGCAACCCGTTTACGATCTGAGGGTCTCTGACAACAATCCTCTTTCCGGCGATCCTGACTTCTTCTGCCACAATGGTCACGCCGTTGTTGAACCACCAGAAATCATCGCGGTGATTGGATTTAAGCGTTTCCTCGATTGCGGTATTGACTGAAGTGCGCCCTGCGTAATCTCGTACATTGGATTCGAACAACTCGAGGCGCAATGCGCCGTTGTGCGAGGTGATGAAGTTATAGTATTCGTCGAGGCGTACAAGGCAGACATAACCTTCGCCAAGAGATGTACTCATGGGGGTCTCTATGAATGCCATTTCGAGGACATTCGAAGCGCCACGGGCCGAAAGTTCCCTGAGTTCTGCGGCGCCCAGGTACTCGACATGACACTTCGTTTGAGATGCAACCTTCGCCAATTCGCGAGCGAACCTGCTGCCTTTTGCCTGAACGTTAGGGTGCGGGGGTTCCACGGAGCGAGTGGCATATATGACCCTGATCGAGATTTCAGGGAAGGAAGAAGCCAGAGCCTCTAAAACATTGAGAAACCTGCCCGTGCGGTCCAACAGTTTGGCGTTCGTTGAATCAGCCAGCTCTTTGGTGTTTCGATCCATATCAAAGAGCAAGGGGAGGTGGTAGTGGAGTTTCTCGAAGGCTGTTTCTTGATATCCTGGCGAGGTCTTAGCCTGTAAAATGACCAGCTGTATCTTCTTGGCGCGAACGGTCGTGTGGCGATCAATATTGGCAGACACGTAACGATCGTCAATGAAAACCCAGAGGCCGTCGACGCCGCAATCATGAGACCCATCGACGATTCCATCGCGGAGTTCATCGATGTCTAGGTCGAAATCTTGAAGTGCTGTACTTGCTGCGAAGTAGTTAAAGAAGTCGTCCATTTTTTGATTCGGTGCAAGTAGGCGTCTCTTGTCCTCAAGGATGCGGTCGAGCAGACGTTGATCATTGCTCTTCACAGCCATCTACGGTGCCCCCACGTGCGATGCGCCTACATGAACCGTCACTCTCATCTTGGCGATGAGATACCCGGCTGGGCAAGGTGTCAGTCAGCTTGCTCTGTCCGGCGTACTGCAGCAGCCAGGGGTGGGGCTGCCGCCCGAGTGGCATGCCCGGACCTGTCCCCGGTGTGTCTTGGGCGGGTCTCAGCTGCCGACGGGGCGTGTCTCTCTCACTGAAGACGGCGGGGCACTGATCGCCTGCACTGACATACGGCGAGCTGGCGAGGTATCACCTTCTTTAGGAGAGGCCTGGCAGATCCAGTTCCTGACCGGTGGCTTCCATACCTGTTATGGCGACCGCGGATGCCCCTATATCTGACACAGCACCGGCACGAACCTCAGCCGACGTCAGGCCTGGTCACGACGGGTGGGTGCGTCGGACGATCACGCACGGGTGTGCCTAGCTGCAGGCCCGTGTGGACAACTCTGGGGGCGCTTCTGGCTGGGAGGGCAGCCGGGGCGGTCCTGGCGGGCAGTCGCACTGCCCCATGGCCTCTGACCAGGGTGGTCGTCCGCACCGTAGCGTCGGTGTGTGACTCTGTGGACTTCTCTAGAACCGGCGGCCGCGACCGTCGACCCCGGCGGCACCGCCACCGTCAGACTCAGGGTGCGCAACACCGGTGACGTCGTCGACGAGTACCGGTTCGAGCCCGTCGGACCCGTCTCCCCCTGGACGACCGTGGAGCCGCAGACACTGCGGCTGTACCCCGGTACGACGGGCACGGTGGAGCTGACCTTCGCGCCTCCGCGGACACCGGACGCGACGGCGGGGCCGAACCCGTACGCGGTGCGGATCACGCCGACCGAGCATCCGGACGCGGTGACCGTGCCGGAGGGGAACCTGACGATCACGCCGTTCACGGAGGTGCGTGCCGAGCTGGTGCCGCCGACCGTGAAGGGGCGGTTCCGGGGGCGTCCCCGGCTCGCGATCGACAACCTCGGCAACAGCAGGGTCACCGCGTCCGTCGCGGGGGCGGACATCGGTGACAACCTGTCGTACGAGTTCCGTCCGGGCAATGTGCAGATCGAGCCGGGGCGTGCGGCGTTCGTGGACACCACGCTGCGGCCCCGGCAGATCATCTGGTTCGGGTCGAAGGAGCAGCGGCCGTACGCGCTGTCCGTGCAGCGGTCCGGGGCGGTGCCGCTCTCGGTGGACGGGACGTTCGTGCAGCGCGGGTTCCTGCCGCGCTGGCTGGCGACCGTGCTGAGCATCTCGCTGGCCCTCGCGATCGCCTTCGTGATGATCTGGCTGAGCTACCGGCCGACGGTGACCAGCGCGGCCAAGGAGCGGCTCGTGGAGGCCGGCAGCACCGCGCTGCCCAGCCCCTCCGTCGCCGCGCCGTCCGTGCCGAAGACCGACTCCTCCGCCGAGGCGCCGCCCGACCAGCCGGCCGCCTCCGTCCCGGCACAGGGCGACGGCAGCGGCGGGTCGGGCTCGGGATCGGGTTCGGGGTCCGGGTCGGGCTCCGGCTCGGGCGGTTCCACGGGGTCCGGTGGCGGTGGCGGTTCCGACGACGAGGAGGAGACCCAGGTCGTCGGACAGCTGATCATCGGGCAGCAGTCCAACCGGTGCATCGACGTCACGGACGCCCAGAACGGCAAGGGCAAGGACGGCACCCCGCTGCAGATCTGGGACTGCGCCGGCTCCGCCAACCAGAAGTGGGACTTCCGCGGTGACGGCACCGTCCGCGCGCTCGGCCTGTGCATGGACGTCGCCTGGGGCTCGCGTGACGACGGCGCGGTCATCCAGCTGGCCAACTGCAGCGGCAACCCCGCCCAGCAGTTCGTGCTGAGCCAGGCCGGCGACCTGGTCAACCCGCAGGCCGACAAGTGCGTGGACGTCAAGGACAACGGCACCGGCAACGGCGCCAAGCTCCAGCTGTGGACGTGCTCGGGGACCCCCAACCAGAAGTGGCGGGTGGAGTAGGGACGACGGCGGCCGGTGAGGCCTACCAGTTGGCCTCACCGGGCACCAGGCGGCCCGCCTTGCGGTACTCGCGGCGGGCCCCCTCCAGCAGATCGCCGTCGCCGACCGGCTCGCCCCGCCCGGCGGCCAGATAGGCGGCGGTGACCACCGCGCTGCGGATCGAGCCGCCGGCGAGTTCGAAGTCACGGGCCAGCGGGGCGGGGTCGACGCCCTCGGCGCGGGGGACGTGCGACAGGCCGTGCCGCCACAGGGCCAGGCGCTGCTCCCGGTCCGGGAACGGGAAGTCGATCACCAGGTCGAGGCGGCGGGTGAACGCCTCGTCGATGTTGGCGCGCAGGTTGGTGGTGAGCAGCGCGATCCCGTCGAAGGACTCCAGGCGCTGGAGCAGATAGGCGCTCTCCATGTTGGCGTACCGGTCGTGGGAGTCCTTCACCTCCGAGCGCTTGCCGAAGACCGCGTCGGCCTCGTCGAAGAGCAGGACGGCGTCGGTGCGGTCGGCCTCGGTGAAGATGCGTTCCAGGTTCTTCTCGGTCTCGCCGACGTACTTGTCGACGACGGAGGACAGCTGCACGACGTACAGGTCCAGGCCCAGTTCGGCGGCGACGACCTCGGCGGACAGGGTCTTGCCGGTGCCGGACTCGCCCGCGAACAGGCCGAGTACGCCCCGGCCGCGGCCGCCGCCCGCGCTGAGCCGCCAGTCGCCGAGGACCCGGTCGCGGTGGCGGGCGCGCAGGGCCAGTTCATGGAGCTGGGTCAGGGGCCGGTCCGGCAGGACGAGGTCCTCCCAGCCGACGTCGGGCCGGATCCGGCGGGCGTGCCGCTCCAGGCCGGACGCGGACTGCTGGCGGGCGGCGAGGCGGACGTGGTCGGCGGTGAGGGGGCCGCCCTCGAAGGCGGCGAGGGCGAGGGCGGCCTGTGCGGCCCGGGCGACGCGGTCGCCGCCGAGGCGGTAGGGGGCGACAGTGGCGGCCAGGTCGAAGGCGGTGCCGGCGGTGCCGAGTTCCGACTCCCAGGCGGTCGTGCCGCCCGCCCGGCGGCGCGGGGCGTCCAGCACCAGCGGGTCGACGGTGGACCAGTGGGGGTCGTAGGGGCGGGGGTCGGTGAGCAGGACGGTCACGTCCGGTGCGGCGGTCAGCGCGGCGACGAGCGGGGCGGGCTGCTCCGGGAGGCCGGTCAGGACGAGCGCCCGGCCGGTCAGGCGGGCCTCGCGCAGCAGGCCGGGGACGTGGTCGGCGGGACCGGTGAACCGCAGCGCCTCGACGCCGGCCGTGTGCAGGGCGGTGGCCGCGGCGGCGAGACCGTCGCCCTCGCGGTGCTCGCGCAGGTAGACGGTGAGGGGGCCGTGCGCGAGCCCCTCGGCCAGCCGCCGGGCGAAGGCCTCGGCCGGGAGCGGGCGCGGCAGCGGGTGCAGATGGCTGTGCAGGGACGCGTCCGGGGTGTCGTCGCCGAGGAGATGCGCGAGCACCCGGTCGGGGATCCGCAACGCCCTGGACAGGAAGGGGCGTTCGGGCTCCTCGACCTCCAGCAGGCCGAGCGCGCACAGCGGGGCCGCGGCCTGGAGGCGGGCGCGGGCCGGCGCGAGGTGCGCGGGCACCCCGCACAGGTCGAGAGCGAGGCCGACCGTGGCCCGGCGCCTGCTGACGTCGTCGTTGAGATAGCCGTAGAGCGGCTCGAAGGCGCGGTCCAGGTCGGGCGCGAGGGCGATGAGGAGTACGGCGACGTCGAGCTCGGTGAGGGGGAGACGGGCGGCGAGGCAGGCCAGGCGATCCACGGAACCCTCCGGGCTGGTGCCCGCGGCGCCTTCCGTGTCGTAGTGCGTCGGCACGCCCACCGGTGGGACGGGCTCCCGGCTCAGCAGGTGCCGTACCGCCTCCTCGGAGAGGTACAGGCCGCGCAACGGGTCGGCGGCCGTGGGGTCCCCGGCGGCGCGGTGCTCGACGAGGCCGGCGATCCGCTCGCGCAGGACGGCGAGCCGGGCCAGCAGGGGGGAGGCTTCGACGGCTTCCGCCACGGGTGCGGCGGTGGCGGTCACGTACGGTCTCCGCGGGCCGCGCGGGCCGCCGCCACCTGGTGGGGGCGGTGGGCCCGTTCGCGGTCCTGCGGGGGTTCGCCGTCGAGGCCGGCGACGCGGACGACCGCGCCCTCGGTGACCGGCGGCCCGGCGTCGTACTCGGGGTAGGCCGGGAAGGGTGCCGTGACCACCAGGTCCAGGGAGGGCTTGAGTTCGCCGCCCAGGGCGGACCAGATCTCGGCGAGGGAGCGGGACTCGGTCTGGACGCCGGCCACGCTCACCGGCACGGCGAGCCCCAGCGCGCCGAGGGCACCCGGGAGTTCCTCGGCGGTGAGCATCTCGCGCGGGATCAGGTTCGCCAACACGGCCGACAGCAGCCGGTGTTCGTCCTGCGGGGTCTTCGTCCAGGCGGTCACCAGGTATGACAGCCGGAACCAGCGCGGCGGCTGACGCCGTTTCACCACGACGTTGCGTTCGTCGTGCACCGGGACCTGTCCGCGCTGGCGGCGGGCCACGTCCTCGCGGATGTCGTACAAGTAGGCGTTGACGACGGGGGAGTTGCGGCGGGCCGCCCAGTCACGGGTGGGTGCCTCGAAGGAGACGTCGATGCCGGAACCGGTCAGCGCGCCGCCGCCGAGCAGGGTCTTGAGGACCTCGTCGACCTCGTGGATCACCGTCGCCGCTCCTCAATCGCCGTACCGGGAAACCCGTGGATTGCCGCACAGGGGAACCCGTCCACCGATCCTGCCTCCGGACGTGCGGGTTGCGCAGCGGCGCCGGAGGTCGGCCGCAGGGCACGGCACGCTGCCCGCGTGTCCTCCTTCGAGTGCCCGTTCGGTCAGATGTAGCCTTCCCGGAGGGCATATGCCACCGCGTGTGCCCGGTTCCGCAGATGCAGGCGCGTCGTGAGTCCGTGCATCACGTTCTTGACGGTTCGTTCGGAGTAGGACAGCTTGCTGGCGATCTCTCCGGTGTCGAGGCCCTCGGCGACCAGCCGCAGGACGTCCACCTCCCGTGGCGCGAGCCCCAGCGAGGGCGCGCCGGGCCGCCCCGCCGCACCCCGGTGCAGCGTGCCGACCTGGCTGATCAGCCTGCCCAGCAGATCGGCGGGCAGGTCGCCGTCGCCGCGCGCGGCCGCGACGACCGCCTGCACCAGCCGGTGCGCGGTGGCCTCGCGCCGCCAGACGATCGCCCCGACCCCGCACTCGATGACGTCCAGCAGTTCGGTCTCGCGGATCGTGCCCACGACGAGCACCGCACGGGTGCCCTCGGTGCGGGCGATCCGGCGCAGCCGGGCCAGCGCCGACTCGTCGAGGGTGTCCTCGATGAGCAGGGCGACCGTGCCGGGGGCGGGCGAGGGCTCCTCCCGGACCTCGATCTCCGGGCGGCCCCGCAACTGGCTCGCGGCACCCTCACGGGAGATGGGGTCCGGGGCCAGGACGGCGACGGGTATGCGTCGCCTGGTCGTGGTGGCGCCGACGCCGGGTGTGGCGCCGGTCTCTGGTGTCCGGACTGAGCTGAGCAACCGTATCCCCCAAATTCACGGGCCCGTCGGCCGGCGGGTACCGGTAACGGGTGGGTTCGGTCAAGACTTCTGCGTCCCCTGTGACGGGGGCAATCGTGGAGGACCACGAGGCGGACCACGAGAGCAACAGCCAAGCAACCACAGCATGCGAACATCACTGCAGGTCAACGGGGGTTCGGTGGCCGTGCGGGAGGCATTCGTGAGCCTCGCCACACCGGCCGTACGACGTGGAGTCGAACCGCGTCCTACAGACATACGGGTTGGCAGGAGGCAGGGATGACCGGACCGTTGCGGGAACGCGACGACGCGCACGCACTGCTCGCGGCCGAGGTCGAGCGCGCACGCGCCGGCGCCGGCCGGCTGGTCCTGCTGCGCGGAGCCACCGGCACGGGCCGGTCCGCGCTGCTGGAGGCGGCGGTGGCGCACGTGGAGTGCCGCGGGCTGCGCGTGCTGCGGGCCCGCTGCTCCCCCGGGGACACCGCCGTCCCCTTCTCCTCCGTCCTCCACCTCCTGGGCCCCGTACCGGAGTTCGCCGGGGACGTGGAGCCCGGGCTCGACGACCGGGGGAGCGCGGCCCGGCTGTGGCGGCTGCTGCGGTCGTACGCCTCCGAGGGCCCGGTGCTGGTGGCCGTGGACGACGTCGAACTGGCCGACGAGGCCTCGCGCCGCTGGCTGGTGGAGGCGGCCCGGCACGCCGACCGATTACCGCTACTGCTCGTGGTCACCGAGCGCAGCCAGTACGACATCGATCCCCGGCCCGTAGGACTCACCCACACCCTCACCCCCTCGCTCATCCGCACCCACACGCTCGCCCCGCTCACCGACGACGCGTCGGCCGAGCTGGTTCGTGCTGCCTTCCCCACGGCCCGGCCGCGCTGGACGGCGGACTGCGTACGCGCCGCCGCGGGCAACCCCCTGCTCCTGCACGCCCTCCTCGACGACCTCGCGGGCGCCCCGCCCGCGCCGGCCGTCCCGGAGACGTGCGCCGCGCTGTACCCGGGCGCCTATCCCGCCGCCGTGACCTGGTGGCTGGACAGCGCGGGGGAGGCCACGGCACAGGTGGCGCGGACGCTGGCCGCGCTGGAGCGGGCGGGCGGGGCGGACACGTACGACACCCCCCACCGCCTCGCCATGCTCCTCACCGACGCCTGCGCCGCCGACGCCGCCCGGGTCGCCGGCTGGATCACCGCGATGACCCGGCTGGGCGTGCTGCGCACCGACGCCTGCGGCACGCCCCGCTACGCCCACCCCCTGCTGCGGGACGCCGTCCTCAGCGGCTGGCCCGCTGGCCGCCGGCAGGACGCGCACCGGGCGGTCGCCGAGGCGATGCTGCGCCGGGGCGACGAGGTGGAGGCCGTGGCCCGGCAGCTGCTGCGCAGCACGCCGGTGGGGCTGCCGTGGGCGCTGCGCGTGCTGCGCGACGCGGTCACCGTCGCCGTGCGCGCGGCCCGCCCCGCCGACGCCGTGCTGTATCTGCGCCGCGCCCTGGAGGAGCCGCTGCCGGACGATCTGCGCCAGCGACTGCTGACGGAGCTGGGATCGCTGGAGTACACCTCGGCCGACGCCCCGGCCGGCATTCCCCGTCTCACCGAGGCGCTCGAACTGCCCGCCGAACCCCGCGACCGGGTCCGTACGGCGATCGCGCTGGGCACCGCCCTGGCGGGCACCGGTGAGGTCCGAACGGCGGTGGAGGTGCTGCGCCGCCTGGAGGAACGGCTGGCCGACCACCCCGAGCTGACCCGCACCCTGCAGACCGCGTCCGCCCTCCTCTCCGACCAGGACCAGACCGTCCGCCAGGAGGCCTACCGGTGGCTGGCGGAGACCACCGAACGCGCTCCGGAGCTGGTCGGCGCCTCCGGCCGGGCCCTGCTCGTGCGGTACGCGGCGACGGCCGGGGACATCGGGTCACGGGAGGCGATGCGCCGGCTGCGGACCCTGCTGGAGGAGCCCTCCGACCCGCTGGCGGAGCCGTTCCTGCTGGGCACGGCCGCGGCGGTGGCCCAGTGGGCCGACGAACTCGACGAGGCCGAACGGCTGGTGGAGCGGGGCCTGGCGGGTCAGCGCCCGTCCTTCCTGCACCCCATGGAACAGGCCCTGCTGGACACGAGGGCCGACATCGCCGCGGCGCGCGGCTCCTACGACACCCTCCTCGCCCTGCGCCGCACGGCCCGCGCAGGCCGCCGCACCGGCCCCACGAACACCGACGCGCACGCCCTGGTCGCGCTGGTGGAGACGGGCCGTATGCCGGAGGCGCGCCGGCTCGCGGACGCCTTCGACCTCCATGACGCCCCCGACTCCTGGGAACTGAACCGCTTCCTCTACGCGCGCGGAGTGCTCCGCCTCACCGAGGGGGACAACGCGGGTGCCCTCCACGACTTCCTGGAGTGCGGCCGCCGCCAGTCCGCCCGTGCGGTCGTCAGCCCGGTCGTCACCCCGTGGCGGCAGGCGGCCGCGGAGTGCCGGCTGATGATGGGCAACCCGCGGGAGGCACTGGCCCTGGCGGAGGAGGAACTGCGGCTCGCCCGGGTGTGGGACACCCCGCGCACGGTGGGCCGGGCCCTGCGCGTCCTCGGCCGGGCGACCCGCGGCCGTCGCGGCCTGGAACTCGGCGAGGAGGCCGTGGCCGTCCTGCGGGACTGCCCGGACGAGACCGAACTCGCCACGGCGCTGCTCGCCCAGGGCTGGCAGTTGCACGCCGCCGGCGAGCGCACCCGCGGCCGCGAGCAGCTGCGCGAGGCCGCCGAACGGGCCGAACGCATCGGCAGCGCACGGCTGTTGCGCTACGCCGACGAGGCCCTGCGGCTCGCCGGCGCCCGCCGCACCACCCCCGCCCACACCGGCTCCGCCGCCCTCACCAACAGCGAACGCCGTGTCGCGGAACTCGCGGTGGAGGGCCGTACGAACATGGAGATCGCGGAGCTCCTGCATGTGGCCCGCCGTACCGTGGAGACCCATCTGACCAGCGCCTACAAGAAGTTGGGGATACGCAGGCGGGGCGAGCTGCGGGGGGTGCTGGAGGTGTGACGGGGCCCGGGCGGCGAGAATGGACCGGTCGGCCGGCGCGGTGACGGAGCGGGGAGGGACGATGGACGCGGTCGTGGAGTGGGTGGACGCACGGAAGAGGCTGCCGAGGTCCGGGATGCCGGTGGCGGCGGCGACGGTGGGCCGCTACCCGTCCGACCGTGAGGACGGGCCGGGGGAGGACTTCTGGCTCGTACGCCCCATGGTCTTCACCGCCCTCCACTTCGCCGAGGACGGCACCGAGCACCACGACTGCTTCGTCGACTCCGACCGTGTCGTCCGGCTCCCCTACGGCCGCCCCTGCGACGAACCGGTCACCCACTGGGCGTACCTGCCCACCCTGCCGGGCCTGAGCGTGCACCAGGTACTGGGCGAGAACGCGCGGCCCGCCCTCCAGAAGGCCTGGGACGAGGGAACCGGACCGGACCGGTCAGCGGGCTGATGCCGCCCGGTCCCTGGCGTCGTAGGCCTCGCGGGCCTGTTCGACCTCGGCCAGGTGGGGGGACCACTCGGCGAGGGCCGCGAACAGCGGTGCCAGGCTGCGGCCGAGGTCGCTGATCTCGTACTCCACCCGGGGTGGGACCTCGGGGTGGTAGGTGCGGACGACGAGACCGTCGCGTTCGAGCTGCCGCAGCCGCTGGGTCAGGACCTTGGGCGTGATCGTGGCGATGCGGCGCTCCAGCTCCACGAAGCGCTGCCGGCCGTACTCGTGGAGCGTCCACAGGATCGGGGTGGTCCAGCGACTGAAGACGATGTCGACCACCGGGGCGATCGGGCAGGCGTTCTCCGGCGCGTCCCCGGACCTGGGCGCTCGCGCTGTGACCTCCGTCACATTCATCCTCTCCCCCAATACTTTCCTCTAGGTACCTACTGTCTTCAGGCTAGTAGCTTCGCCGTGTCCCCAGGAACCCCGGGAACTCCCCTTCCTACGACGGACCTAGACGGATGGAGCGATTCATGATCGTGGTGACCGGCGCAACGGGTAACGTCGGGCGGCCGCTGGTGCGGGCGCTCGTCGCGGCGGGAGAGCGGGTGACGGCGGTCTCCCGGCGGATCCCGGGAGCACAGGTGCCGGCGGGAGTACGCCACCACCAGGCCGACCTGACCCGGCCGAAGGACCTCGAACCCGCCCTCGACGGGGCCGAAGCCCTGTTCCTGCTGACCTCCGGCGACTTCATGGCGGCCGGCGGCGACCTCGGTGACGTCCTCGACGTCGTCCGCACGGGTGGCGTCCGGCGGGTCGTACTGCTGTCCTCGCAGGGGGTCGGCACCGGAGACCACCCCTCCGCACTGGAGGACGCCGTCCGGCGCTCGGGCCTGGACTGGACCGTGCTGCGGCCGGGAGGTTTCCACTCCAACACCCTGCAGTGGGCCGAAGCGGTGCGCGCGCACCGGCTGGTGACCGCCCCGTTCGGGGACGTCGCGCTGCCGACCGTCGACCCGGACGACATCGCGGGCGTCGCCGCCGTCGCGCTGCGGGACGCCGCCCACGACGGCCAGGTCTACGAGCTGACCGGCCCGGCCGCGCTCTCCCCGCGGCAGCAGGCCGCCGCCATCGGGGACGCGCTGGGCGAGCCGGTGCGGTTCGTCGAGCAGACCCGGGACGAGGCGAAGGCCGCGATGCTCCGGTTCATGCCCGAGCCGGTCGCGGACAGCACACTGCACCTGCTCGGCACACCGCCACCCGCCCTCCAGCGGGTCGCCCCGGACGTCGAACGGCTCCTCGGCCGCCCGGCCCGCAGCTTCGCCGAGTGGGCGAAGGACAACGTCTCGGCCTTCCGCTGACCCGGAGGCGACCCCGAGAGCGACAGGTCAGTGGTCGGCGTCCAGGACCGTCGGTGCGCCGGCCAGGACGCCGCCGTCCAGGACGAACTCGCTGCCCGTGGAGAAGGTGGCCTCGGTGACGACGAAGAGGACCGTACGGGCTACCTCCTCCGGCTCACCGAAGCGGGGCAGGGGCTGGGCCGAGACGAAGGAGTCGTCGAAGCCGGCCGTCATCGTCGTACGGATGGCGCCGGGGTGCACGGAGCACACGCGGATGCCGTCGGGAGCCAGTTCCAGCGCGGCCGTCTTCGTCAGACCGCGCAGGCCCCACTTGCTCGCCACATACCCTCCGACACCGGCATAGCCGGTCAGGCCCGCGAGCGAGGAGATGTTCACGATCACCCCGCCACCGGCCCGGCGCAGCGAGGGCGCCACCGTGCGCATGCCCAGCCACGGCCCCTGGAGGTTCACGTCGATGACCCGGCGGAACTGCGCGAGGCTCTCCTCCTCCATCGTGCCCCACCCGGCGACCCCCGCGTTGTTCACCAGCACCGAGACCGGGCCGAGCTCCCGTTCCGTCTCGGCCAGCCCCTTCTGCCAGCTGTGCTCGTCGGTGACGTCGAGATGCAGATGACGCGAGCGGTTGTCGAGCTCCGCCGCCAGGGCCGTCCCCTCGGCGTCGAGGATGTCGGCCACCACCACGGTGGCCCCCTCGGCCCCGAGGGCGCGCGCCACCGCCGCGCCGATACCCCTGGCCCCACCGGTGACGATCGCCACCCGCTCGTCGAGACGACCCATCGTGACCTCCTGAGACGACGACAGCACCCGCCCAGCATGGGGCGTGCCGGGCACCGGCCGCAGTTCCGGCAACCCGGATGGCCCAAGGAGGAGCCGGTGACGGGCTAGCGTTCGAAACTCCACGTCAGCCGCGCGCCCGACACCCTCACCACCCGCACCGGCACGTCCACCGACGTCCCGTCGCCGCGCCGCCCCGTGCAGACGATCCGTGCCCCCTCGACGGCCTTCAGCCCGGTGGGGCAGGACACCCGCACCTTCGTCCCCACCCAGGGCAGCGGATGGTAGAGGCTCTCGACGCGGCCGGCGACGATGTTCGGGGCGAGCGCCTTGTGCCCGTCGACCAGGACCGTGTCGTACGCGTCGAGGGTCGTGGTCGACTCGGTGGTGGTGACCAGTTCCGTGGTGACGCCGAAGAGGGCGAGTACGGCGGCCGCGCCGCCCGCGAAGCCGACCAGGAACCTGCTGTCGGGCATGACCGGACCGTACCAGCCGGGAAACCCCGGTCGCCTCGACCATTCGGCCGATACCGCGCCCGCCGCCCGCGCCTACGGTGGCCTGCATGAAATCCGGTTGGCTGAAGGGCTGTGCGCGCGGCGCCGCCGTCGGTGCGCTCCTCGCGGCGGCGTTCGTCGACCTGGCGGCCGCGCACGAGATGGAGTACCCCCTCCGGCGCCCGGCGGCGGTCCTCGCGGTCGGCCTGATCGCCGTGCTGTGGCCGGCGGCCCGCCGCCCCGCCTGGCTCACCCCGCAGCTCCGCACGGCCGTACCCGCGCTCGTCTCCCTCCTCTACACGGCTGCCGCCGTCCTCCTCCACCGCAGCGCCCCCTTCGGCCCGGGTGAACTGGCCGTCCTCCTCTCCCTCCTCTTCGTCGCCGTACGGCACTGCCCGCCCCGCTGGGTCGTGGTGTGCGCGGTGCTGGACGCGGGGGCGCTGCTCGCCACGCCGCTGCGGTACTACCGGGAGCTGCCCTCGGGCGGGGCGCTGGGTTTCGCCCTCGTCGGACTGATCCTCGTCGGGCTCGTCGCCGGGCTCGCCGCGTATCTGCGCTCCCTGGACTACCGCCGGACCGTCGCCGTCGCCGACACGCGCCGCGAGGAGCGGCTCGCGATCGCCGCCGACCTGCACGACTTCGTCGCCCACCATGTCACCGGGATCCTGGTGCAGACGCAGGTGGCCCGCATGATGGCCGAGACGCAGCCCCGGGAACTCGACCCCGTCCTCGCCGGCATCGAACGCGCCGCCACCGAGGCCCTCGCCTCCATGCGCCGCACGGTCGGCGTCCTGCGGGACACGGAGGAGGCCGGGCGCCGTCCGGTCGGCGACCTCGCCGCCATCACCGACCTGACGGACGGCTTCGGGGGCCCCACCCAGCACGTCACCCTCGACCGCGACCCCGGCCTCCCCGCCGACCTCCCCCACGAGGTGCAGGCCGCCGCCTTCCGCGTGGTCCAGGAGGCCCTGACGAACGTACGACGCCACGCGGCCGACGCCACCACGGTCATCGTCCGCCTCCGCTACGACGACGGCCGCCTCGAAACCACCGTCACCGACGACGGCCTCGGCGGCACCCAACTCCCCACCGAGGCCCACGGCGGCGGCTTCGGCCTGGTGGGTTTGCGGGAACGGGTCACGGCACTGGGCGGGGAACTGCGGGCGGGGCCTACAGGAGCGGGGCACGGGTGGGAGGTCCGGGCACGCTTCCCGGCGGCCCGCTGAAGCGGCTGATCAGGAGCCGTAGAGAGGAAGCCCCTCGGTGGAGATGGTCCACTCGGCGATGGTGACGTCCTCGCCGTAGACGAAGTCCTTGCGGGTGGCGTAGCGGGGGCCGTCGGGGGTGGGATGGATGTCGCTGAGGACGGCGCCGGTGCCGGTGCGGGGGTCGAAGACGGCGTAGACGGGGATGCCGCTGAGCGGGTAGTCGCGCACCTTGGTCACCCAGTCGTTGTCGGGGTTGGACCGGGAGACGACCTCGACGGCGGCGATGAGCGTGCGAGGCTCGAAGGAGCCGGGTACGTCCATGTCCGCCCAGGTGATCACCATCAGGTCGGGACGGCGCATGATGCCCTCGGCCTCGTCCTCCACGTCGGGCACGCCGGCATGCGCCACGTTCTCCTCCGGCATCACGCTTTCCAGACGTTTTCGCAGGTGCAGGGTGGTCAGCGCGTGTCGGCCGGCGGGCGCCCGCAGATCGTGGACGATCCCCTCCTTGGTGATCTCGAACCGGCCGGGAAGGGTGTCGTCCATGGCCTGTACGAAGTCCCGCATGGCCCGGTAGGCGTGCGTGGATTCGCGAGGGATCGGTTCGTTCATGGGGGCTCAGAAACCCAGGTAGGTGAGCTGGACGACGTAGACGCGTTCGCTGCGTACGACGACCTGGTAACCGAACCAGCCGCCGGAGACGATGATTTCGCCGCCCTTCGGGTCGATCCCTTCATGGGCCCGACCGTGAATGTGGAGGGCTTCGGCCGCTCTGACCAGTTCGTCGGCCTTGCGTTCCACGGCGGTGAGGAAGTCTGCAGGGGCAGTACGAGCGGCTGCTTCGGCGCCGAAGGCGTATTCCCACTTCCAGCTCACTCGCGCACTGCTTTCAGAGCCTCGTCGAGGACCGCGCTCAGCTCGCGGAGGGCTTCCCGCGCGACGTCCGGATCTTCATGTTCCAGATTGCTCTCCGCCCGGGCGTAGCGGGTGGAGAGGTCCGGACGGCGGGCGATTTCGATCTCCTTGGCCCAGATCAGGACCCAGCTCTGTACCGGGCTGAGTGATTGCCACTCGACCGCCTTGGCAAAGGCCTCGTCCTTCATGGCCTGCATTTCGTCCAGGCGGCCTGGGGCAACGACGGTCAGGGCTGCACGCAGGGCATCAGGAGTCAGCTCGGGACGGGGGATCAGCTCGTGCCCGTGGTCGGCCTGGGAGCTCATGGTGTCCTCCTGACGGTGTCCCGGCCAGAGTATCCGGCCTGAGGGTAGAGAACCGGACAGAACGGTCTCAGGAGGTGGGGGCAAGGGAAACGCGGCAGTCACGGCAGAGTCCTGGGGTTGGTGAGCGGAAGGCGTGGTCGCAGCCGTCGCAGTTGCGGAGAGGGTGGCGGATGGGAGGTGGGGGAGAGGGTGTGCGGAGGGGCGGTGGGGGTGGGAGTTGGTTGGTGAGGCGGTGGGCGAGGAGGGCTGCTGGGCGGTGGAGGGGCTCGGTCGGGAGGTTGGTGGTCAGGGCTTCGCGTACGGCCGTGGGGGTGAGGTCGCGCTCCAGCCAGGCGGCGACGCCGGGGGCGAGGTGTTCGGCGTCGGTGGTGGAGAGGAGGAGGCGGGGGTCGTGGCGGCGGAGGCCGGCGAGGACGTCGACGGCTGCCGCGAGGAGGGCGGGGGAGGTGTACGAAGGCTTGGGCACGGCGGGGAGAAGCTTGCGGCGTGGCGGTGGCTTGTCCTGGGCGGGGCGGGGTGCGGGCCTGCTGGAGGTGTCGGACGGGGTGTTGCGGTGGCCCGGCTTGTTGCAGGACACCGTGCGGGTGACGATCCGGCCGTCTGCGATGCGCTTGCGCTCGCGGCGGAGGTAGCCGTGGGTCTCCAGTTCGCGCAGGGCGGCGGCGATACGGGTCGTGCCCTCCGGGAAACGCCTGGCGAGGGACTTGATGTCGATGAGGGCGCCGGGCGGCAGCGACTGGATGTGGACGCCGAGGCCGATCGCCAGGAGGGACAGTTCCTCGTGCTGGGCGAGGTGGTTGCCGATCACCGTGAAGCGGGTGGTGTGGCGGGCGTTGTCGTGGACGAGACCCGCGTGAGGGTGGTTTTTGCCCGTCGTACGGGACTTGGCGTGCTCGGGCGCGCTAGGGTTTTCGGTGTCCATCGGGAAGTTTCGGTTCCTTGGTGGTCGTCCACCGGGAAGCTCTGAACTTCCTTGGTGGCCAGGCCCTCGCAAGGGATGCCAGTCCCTGCGAGGGCCGTCGCATGTCTGCTGTGGTTGCGCTGAGCGTAAGGCAGGCAATGGGCCCCAAATCCAGTTGAGTTGGTCCTTTTCACCCGCGAGGGTGAGTTTGATCAGCGGGCGGGAGGGGTGGGGCTTGGTGCGGTTCCTTTCCCCAGGTTCTTGGTTGGGAAAGACGGCATGGATCACCGGGGCACAGGATCTTGGGTTCCGGTGGCAGACGTACTTCCGCCCAGACCGTCTTGCGGGGCGGCAGGCCCTCGTATACGCCCCAGCGGTCGGCGTAGGCGTCGACGAGGAGGAGCCCTCGGCCTGACTCTCCGTCACCGGGGGCCGGGAGGCGACGCGGCATCCGGTCACCCCGTGTGTCCGTGACCTCGATACGGAGGGTGTCCGCGATGACGTACATCAGGAGGGAGAAGTCCCGTCCCTGGACGCGGCCGTGGGTGGCGGCGTTGGTGGCCAGTTCGGCGATGATCTGCGCCGCCGGGTCCATGGGCAGGCCCCAGGAACGGAGTTGTTCCGTGGCGAGGAGACGGGCCAGGCGGGCGCCTCGGGGCGTGGGGGACAGACGTACGTCGAAGTTGCGGATGGGGGAGTCGAGTTGGGGGGATTTCTGGATCACGTCACTTAGCGTGGCCGCCCATGCTTACTGTGAACAGTGACTACGCGGTTGCGTACGGTCACTGTCCGCTGTCTGTCCGGTGGTGTCCGGGCATGTCGAGCACGGTATGGGGAGGGTTCCGCGATGACGCAGGGGGACGAGCCGGGGTGGGAGGTGGACCCGACCGACGAGTGGGGTGTCGCGGTGGTCGCCACCGTCGGGCGACAACTGAAGCTGAGGCGAGAGGCCGTCGGGATGCGGGCCGGCGACTTCGGCACAGCCGTCGGGTACGGCGAGGACATGATCTACAAGCTGGAGAGCGGCAAGCGGATCCCCCGGCCCGAGTTCCTGGACAAGGCGGACGAGGTGTTGAAGGCGGGTGGGCTGCTCGCGGCGATGAAGGAGGACGTCAAGAAGGTCCAGTACCCGAAGAAGGTGCGGGAGCAGGCCGAGTTGGAGGCCAAGGCCGTGGAGATGGGGGTGTACGTCGGTCTCAGCATCCACGGCTTGTTGCAGACGCCGGAGCATGCGCGCGCCCTGTTCGAGGTCTCCCAGTCCGCTTATTCGGAAGCCGAGTTGGAACGCCTGGTGTCCGCTCGCATGGCGCGCAAATCGATCTTCGAGCGTGATCCCGCGCCGATGCTCAGCTTCGTCCAGGAAGAGGTCAGCCTGCGACGAACGGTTGGGGGCACAATGGTGTGGCGGCAGCAGCTCGAACATCTGCTTGAGGTGGCGTCGTTGCGCAATGTCACCCTTCAGGTGATGCCGACGGACTCCGGCGCCCACCCGGGGCTCAGCGGCAAGATCGAGGTGCTGAAGTTCGAGGACGGTACAGCGCTGGGCCGCTCCCACGGAGCGTTCAACGGTCGGCCGACCTCCGATCTGAAGCAGCTCCGCATCCTTGAGTTGCGGTACAGCACCATCCGGGCTCAGGCTCTCTCGCCGCGGGAGTCGCTGGCCTTCATCGAGCAACTGCGGGGAGACGAATGATGCGGGACCTGGTGTGGTTCAAGAGCAGCTACAGCGATGGCCCCGAGGGCGACTCCTGTGTCGAAGTCGCCCCCACCCCCACCACCATCCACATCCGCGACTCCAAGCACCCCGAAGACGGCCCCACCTTCCACGTCACCCCCGCCACCTGGACGGAGTTCCTCGTCTACGCCAGTTGCTGACGCTCAGGGCAAGTTGGAGCGGCGCCTGCTCAGTTCCGCTGTGCCGTAGTGGCCCTCCGCCTTGTACCAGAACGCGAAACCGCTCACGATCACCGCGAGGACCGCGCCCATCCAGAGCGTGTAATGGCCCCACCCGACGGGATGTACGAAGAGCGAGGCAAGCGTGGTCCCCGCCAGTAGGGACGCAATGGTGAGTGCACCACCGCGCGCCATTTTCCCGATTTTTCTGCGCCGGTCCTCTGACACGGCGAACCGGTCCATCAGGTCCGTGCCGCTGTCGATCTCGCCGACCGGCTGCCTCTGGATGTAGCGATCGAGCCGTTCGAGGGCTTCGATGCTTATATCCGGGTCCAGTTGTTCGGCGATGCTGTCCCGGATGTCCGTGTGCAGGTTGTGGCCTCCGATGCTCTGGGCGATCTGGGAAAACAGGCGGTCTTTCCACCAGTAGGAGGGTCCGCCGTCGTCTTCGGGGTACTTGCTTTCCAGGCTCTGATGCCCGTAGTGCCGTTCCGGATCCTCCGTCAGCTTCACGAGGATGAGTTGGGCTATGGGCATCAGCGGCGTGAGCCGGATCGCCGATCGGGCGAAGCTCACGAGCTCGACCGGCATATGGCCGCGATAACCGGGGTTGATGAAGTCGCCGGTGCAGTGAATCATCAGGCCGAGGCGAGCGTAGGAGCTACGACCCTCGATCTTCGCCGCGTACGAGGGTGGCACACTGAACTTTTCGTAGGTGCGCCCCAGCAGGACCTCGTTGGGCTTGAGGTCGATGGCTTCTCCGGGGCGGAGGTCGATCTTCTGCCACCGCCGTCGGGGAGCCAGTTCCTGGAGCTGCTTTTTTCGGAGGTCGAGTACCGGCCGGCGCCAGAAGCGCCAACCTGGTGGGCGGGGAACCTTCCGGGCCTTCCAGAAGCGTGTGTCGAGCCGTAGATCTATCGAGCAGGGCTGGACCTGGGTGGTGGGATCGAACCCGTAGTCCGGTAACCGTGCTTCGATGTCTAACGCCGGAAGGAGATTCCTGATGGTTCGGTCCGCCGCATACAATTACGCCCCCAGCTCTTCCCAGGAATGAATGTCCTTGAGTGCGAAGGATCGTTCGACTTCTTTGTCGAGGTCGACGGCATCCATGAGCCATTGATTTTCGGGGTGCCACTCCGTGGCCCCGAACCAGATTCTGACGGGATGAACCCTGCGCCAGGATTTCTCGCCGCGATAGTTCACATACAGGATGCGTACTGCTTCTTGGTGGGGTTCTTGGGGTTCCGCGGTCCGGTCAGCGTCGACGGACGGTGTCGGTGCCATGGCTGTGATCCTCTTCCAGGTTCACCAGTTCAAACCTCTGGCGGGGCCCCGATCGGGTTTCCACGGTTTCCTGGAACATTCCGATGGGCCGGGCCCATACGTCGTGCTCGCCGTAGAGTTCTTCGTAAACGACAAGCTCTTCCGACGTTTCACTGTGCTGCGCCACATGCAGCACGCGGTACATTTGTCCCTTGTAATGCCTGTACACGCCCTTGTGGATCGGACGACTTTTGCTCTGGGGCTTGTTTCTGCTGGGCTTCAAAAGCGCCTCCTCGGTTCGCAAACCTGATGACTACCCTCTCCACAGAGCTGTCAAGCATTAGTGGCCGTATGCCACCGTAGCGCCGCCACGCTCTTCGAAGGCCCCTTTGTCGGGAAAAGTAAGGCGTCAAGGGGTCACTCCGGAGCGAAGGGCTTCCTCGATCAGGTCGGCCGCTGCCCTCGCGCCTCCCGACTCCGCCAGTTCGGCGCGCAGCGTCGTGAGACCTTCGCGGATCTCCGGGGAGCTCGTCACCTTCCTCACCGCCTCGCGCAGGGCCTCGGGGGTGGCCTGTTCGCGGGGGAGGTGGACGCCCAGGCGGAGGTGTTCGATCTGGTCCGCGTTCACGCGTTGTTCGGCCATCTGGGGGACCGCGACCATGGGGACGCCGTGGGCGACGGCCTCCATGGTGCCGCCCATGCCGGCGTGGGTGACGAACGCGTCCGCGTGGGCGAGCACGGCCAGTTGGGGGACGTGGGGGTGGACTTCGACGTTGGCGGGGAGCGGGCCGAGTTGGTCCGTCGGCACCTCGGAGCCCACCGCCATCACCACATGGTGGTCCCCGTCGGCGAACGCCTCCACGCAGGAGCGGTAGAAGTCCGGGCGGCGGGTGAACTGGGAGCCCAGGGAGATCAGCAGGACCCGCGCGTCGGGGTGCGGGGGACGCCAGGTGCCCTGGTAGGAGCGGTCGCCCAGGGCGGGGCCCGTGTACGCGACGCGGCGTGCGGCGACCGTGTCCGGACGGCGCTGGAAGGAGCGCGGCAGGGCGGCGATCGCGTAGTCCGGTGCCTCGGCCTCACGGAGGCGGGAGCTGTCCAGGCCGCGCTCGACGAAGGCGGCGGCCAGGTCCGCGTAGCCCGGGAGGGAGGAGATGTCGGGCTCGCCGTCGAAGAACTCCGGGACGATGCCGTCGTAGTGGAGATGCGTGGGGGAGAAGAGGACCCTCGGGATCTGCCACTGCATGCCCAGCAGCAGGCCCGCGAAGCCGTAGACGTCGTGGACGATCAGGTCCGGGCGGTCCGTGGCGTAGGCGCGGGTCAGGGCGGGGAGGGAGCCGAGGGAGGCGTGGACCGCCCGGGCGAGGCCCTCCGCGAGACGTTCCGGCGCCTCCGAGCCGTCCCCGGGGTCGACCGGGTAGAGGACGGGTTCGGCGCCGGCCGCCTTCACCTGGTGCACGAAGTGCTCGCTGATGGCGTACGTGACCCGATGGCCTCGTCGCACGAGTTCCTCGACCACGCCCAGGGTCGGGTTGACGTGCCCGAGCATCGGCAGGTTGACGACGGCGATGTGAGCGGGACTGGTGCCTGACACGTTGCGTATTTCCTGTCCTGTTGGCCGGCCTCGAAGTGTGCGGTTCTGCACAACGGCTCGCCGGTCCCGTCCGTGACCCTCACCCGCCGGGGCTCACCCGATCGGGGAGCCCGGACCGGTCCCGTGTTGACTGCGTGACCAGGGGCGGCGTCGGGCCGTTGGGGGTGTCGGACCCCACGACAGGAGCAGCCCCATGCCCGGATCGACGCCTCTGCCCTTCATGGAGGAGGGGATGGCCCGCTGGCCGTTCGGCCCGCCCAACGCCGGGGTCGCCCTGGACTTCGCGGGCGCCCCGCCGACCCCGGGCGAGCTGCGCAGACTGGTGGACGCGCGCTGGGCAGACCTGCCCCGGCTCGCGCAGCGGCTGGTCGGCGACGCGCGGGGGGCGCGGCGGCACCGGTGGGAGGCGGTGGACGACGGCCCCGACCCGGCGGGGCGGGTGCGCTGCGCGGACGTCACGCTGCGGGAGGCGGTGAGCGGCTGGTTCCACACGCCGTTTCCGGACGGGCCGCCGCCGTGGAACCTGCACCTCCTGCGCGGGGCGGCCGACGGCGACTTCACCCTGCTGTTCCGGATGCACCACAGCCTGCTCGACGGGCGCTCCCTGACCACGCTCCTGCGTGCCCTGCTCGACGGCGCCCCTCCGGTGGACGGGCCCGCGTCCGTCGCGGAGCCCCGCGCCCTGCGCCGGACGGCCGCCGGCGGGCCGGGGATGCTCACGGTGGGGCTGCCGGTGCCGATGCCGGGCAAGGGCGAGCGGAAACCGGCGTACACCGTCGTACGGCTTCCCGCCGACCTCCTGCGGGCCGCGCGCGAGGCCGTCACGGGGCGGAGGGCGACCACCAACGAGGTGTTCATGGCGGTGGTGTCCGGGGTGCTGCGGTCCTGCCTGGCGACCGCCGACCGCGGTGAGCCGGAGGGCGCGGCACGGCAGGTCTGGCTGTCCGTCCCGGTCGACCAACGGCCCGCCGGGCACGGGGACTTCCTGGGCAACGCGTTCACCAACGTCCGTGTCGCGGCGCCGGTGACCCTGGCCGATCCCGTGGCGCGGCTGGCCGCCTGTACCGGCCTGCTGACCACGGTGACCCGCCCGCGCGGTGTGGCGGAGCGGCTGGTCGAGGGGGCGTTCGGGGCGTTTCCCGGGACGGTCCAGGCCCTGGCGCGAGGCCGGGTCTTCGCCGCCGCGTACGCTCCGGCCGCCTGTACGTACGTCCATCTGCGCGAGACCGGCCGCACGCTCGCCGGGCGGCGCCTGCGGCAGGTCACCGCGGTTCCCATGATCCCCCCGGACGACACCGTCACCTTCGGCCTCGGCGGCTGCGCCCAGGGATACACCCTGAGCGTGGCGACGAACTCGGGCGCCGAGGACGCGGAACTCCTGGCCGAGGCGTTCGTCCATGAACTCGGTCTGCTGGGGAGGGTCACGGCCCGCTGACGGTTATGTGGAGTGATCGTGAAGCCCGTGGGACGGGGGCCTTCTGATTCGCGATGACCCGTGGCCGAAAGGTAGCCTCCGGCCCGTCAATGTCACGTTGACCGCATCGAGTTCAGTCGACAACGGGGGCTTCTCAGGCATGTCCGCACCACCGCCGTACCAGAACCAGCCGCAGTACCAGGGCCAGCCGCAACAGCCTTACGGCTACCCGCAGCAGCCGCAGGCACCGCACGGCTATCCGCCCCAGCAGCCCCAGCCGCCGCGCGGGCCCGGGCGGCCCCAGCCGGGCGGGGCGTCGAGGATGGTGAAGTCCGCCGCCGTCGTGCTGGCGATCTTCGGCGGACTGGCCTACTACGTCTACGACTACAACACCGACCCCGACGGCGGGAAGGCGAAGGCGGAGGCGTCGGCGTCCGCGCAGGCCTCCGAGGACGCGACGCACCGCCCGAACATCGGTGACTGCGTCAAGGTCGCGGACCCGCAGGGCGAGCCCGTGCCGACGATCGTCGACTGCGACTCCTCCGAGGCCCAGTACAAGACCGAGGACGTGCTGATGGGCGAGGGCGAGAAGTGCGGGTCGGAGTACGACTACGGCATCCTCGTCAGCAACAGCCGCAGCATGGACTACACGTACTGCTTCACGAAGGTCTGATCCCGCCATGAGTGACGCCGGCCCCGACTCGGGCACCGTCTACGTCGGCAACGCCGGCCGGGACGCCGCGCTGGACCGGGGCTGGCTGCTCGGGCACTTCAAGGACGCCTCCGATCCCCGGCACAGTGAGGACGTCGAGATCAAGTGGGGCGTCCATCCGAAGGGCGACGAGCGGGCCCAGTGGGTGACCGGGGAGGCGCGCACGGCCCTGCTGGTGCTGATCAGCGGCCGATTCCGGGTGGAACTCCCCGGCCGCAGCGTCCTCCTGGCCGAGCAGGGCGACTACGTCGTCTGGGGCCGGGGCGTCGACCACTCCTGGTACGCGGAGGAGGAGTCCGTCGTCCTGACCGTCCGCTGGCCCTCGGTAACCGGCTACTCGGTGTCCGACCCGCTCCCTTAGAGTGGCCTGGCCGCTTCCTGTGATGAACACGCCAGGAGTGGCTTTCCAGGGGAAACGACAAGGGGGGCAGTCGATGTCCGGTTTCCGGAGCGGGCGAGGACGAAGATCCGCCGCGGTGGGGCTGTGCGGGGCCGTGGTCACCGCCTCGGCGCTGCTGGCACCCACGATGACGGCGACGGCCGCGGACGGCGAACCCGCCACGGTGGGCGTGGTCTCCGCGGCGGGCGCGGACACGCCGAGCGCCGCACTGGCGGACGGCGGTCGCGTCGAGCTGGTCGACGGGCGGGACGTGCGGATCACGGCGGACCCGGAGGGTGCCGGGGGCGGGACGTCCCGGTACGCGATCGGCGCGGTCGACGGCAAGGTGTCGGTGCGGCCCGCCGGGACGTCCGAGACCACGACGCTCCCGTCGGCGTCGGCGTCGGCGTCGGCGTCGGCGGCGGCGAAGGACACGGGCACGAGCCCCGAGCGCGACACCTACGTGTCGGCGGCGACGTACACGGTGAAGCTGAACATCACCCACGCCGACGTGCGGTCGAAGCTGTTCTACGTCTGGAACCGCACGACCTGGACGTCGTACGCCGTGAACAGCGACGTCATCGGTCCGTCGGCGACCGTGAAGCTGCCGCCGGGCGACTACTTCTCCGTCGCGCTGCACAACGACTGGCAGGAGCCGAGCTACCTGCTCACCCGTACCTTCACGGTCGGTTCGGCCGCCACCACGGTCTCCTTCGACCAGCGGCTGGCCAAGGAGACCGCGATCCGCACGGACGACACCACGGCCACCCGGATGTCCTCCGCCGCGTGGCTCAGCGTCCCCGGCGGTGACCTGGCGGGCTTCGCGGGCGGCGGCGCCGACAAGGTGTACGTCACGCCGTTCAAGCAGTCGGGCGTCTCGCTGCGCCTGCACGACGTGCTCGGCAAGAAGGGCTCCTCGGCGGCCGTCCCGAGCCCGACCAGGTACGACCTCACGCACACCTGGACCACGACCGTGCCGACGTCGCCGGTGAAGACGGTCCTCAGGGCCGACCTGGCGAAGACGGTCACGACGGTGCGGGCCCCGGGCACCCGCACCCCCGCCGACCTGCTGAGCGTCCCGCAGTTCGGCGAGTGGACCGGCGTGTACATCGGCAGCCCGGTCCCGGTGGCCGGCTCCGTCACCGAGTACGCGACGCCGGGGGTCACCTACAGCCGCCTGCTGCACTACGGCACCGGCGACCTGAGCCTGGACCTGCCCGACCGCACCCTGCCGGCCGGGACCACCGAGGGCGAGGTGCTCGGCACGGGCCCGGCCCAGCCGGTGCGCCGGGAGTGGGGCGGCTCGCAGCGCAACGCCGGGAAGATCTGGCTGTACGAGCCGTTCGCCTACGCCGACACCGCGGGTCACCAGGGCCTGGACGGCCGGGCGACGTACGGCTACAAGCTGACCGGCTCCGACGGCGTCACCTACGCCCAGGCGTCCGGCCTCGACGCGTACGACACGGTCACCTCCTCGGCCCTGCCGTCGGCCGAACGGACGTACACCCTGGACCAGACGGTCCACCGTCGCGTCCCGTACGCCCGGCTCTCCACGGATGTCCACAGCCTGTGGACGTTCCGCTCGGCCTACCAGTCGGGGCAGGAACTCCCGCTGATCGACGCCCGGGTGACCGTCGACGGGCTGGACGGGTACGGCCGCGCGGCCGCCGGGACGGTCCGCGTCGACACCACCGCGACCACCCGCAACCGGGCCGCGGCGGACGCGAACACCAAGGTCACGGCCCTCGCCTACTCGACGGACGACGGCGCGACCTGGACGGACCTCCCCCTCGCGGCCGACGGTTCGGCGACCCTCGACGTCCCCGCCAGCGCCTCCTTCGTGTCCCTGCGCGTCACCGCCGCCGACGACCTCGGCGGCAGCCTCACCCGCACCCTGCGGCGGGCGTTCGGGGGCCCCGCGCCACAGGGCGACGAGCGGGCCGGGGCGACCGGCGTCTCCGGCGTCGTCGTCAACGGCGGCAAGCCGGTGCGACTGACCACCGAGCCGCTCCAGGAGTTCACGGCGAAGTTCACCGTGAACGACCCGGCGGGCGTCGCGAACGCCGGCATCCTCCTGTACCGGGGCACGTACGACACCCCCGACGCGGTCCTGTACGAGACATGGCCGGCGACCTGCACCAAGGCCACGGAGACCACGTCCACCTGCGAGGCGCAGTTCGCGTACATCCACCCGCGCTGGAGCCTGGGCCGCAACGCCTTCGCCGGTGCCTGGAAGGTGGCCGTCTGGGCCGAGTCCGCCGACGGCACGGGTGTCCGGGACGTGCACGCGATCAAGACGGTGCCGGTCGTCCGCGACTCGGCCCTCACCGCCAACGCCACCCCCGAGCCGGTCGTCAGGGGCGGGACCCTCACCGTCACCGGCAAGCTCACCCGCGCGGACTGGGAGACCCTCGGCGGCTACCACGGCTACTCCGGCATGAAGGTGCAGCTGCAGTTCCGCAAGGCGGGCGCGACCGCCTACACCCTCGTGAAGACGGTCACCGCCGACAGCTCCGGCAACCTGAAGACCACCGTGAAGGCCTCGGCCGACGGTTACTGGCGTTACGTCTTCACCGGCTCGTCGAGTACGGCGTCGGCGGCCTCGGGCGCCGACTACGTGGACGTCCGCTGACCGCACCCACCCCGCTCGGGCCCCGGCTTTCCGGCCGGGGCCCGACGCGTTTCCCGAACCCCGCGAAGAACCCCTGTTGCACCTGTGGCCGTCGTGGACACGTAAGGGCAGAAGCTACGGAAGGAAGCCATGCCCATCGATACCGAGGCCCAGTTCACCGAGGTGTACCGGGCGCACTACGAGGACGTGCTCAGGTTCGTACGCCGGCGTGCCCACCCGATGAACGTGGACGACATCGTCGGGGAGACGTTCCTCACCGCGTGGCGCCGTAGGCGTGAGCTGCCCGAGGACCCGCGGCCCTGGCTGTTCGGCACGGCCCGCAAGGTGATGCTGAACGCGAACCGTGGGATGCGAAGGCACTCGGCGCTCGCGGTGCGCGTCCAGCAGGCCGGGGACGCGTTCGGCGCGCACCCGCTCACGGCCGACCCGACGGCCCGCGCGGACGACCGCATGGACCTCGCCGCCGCCTGGCAGTCGCTCGCCGACGCCGACCAGGAGGTCCTCGCGCTGCACGTCTGGGAGCAGCTCTCCGCCAAGGACGCGGCGAAGGTCCTCGGCTGCACCCGCGCCGCGTACGCCATGCGCCTCACCCGGGCCCGGCGGCGGCTGGCCGGTCGGCTGAGCGCCACGGCCACCGCCTCGCCCGTCCTCGCCACGAACCACTGACAGGAGCCCTCGATCACCATGAACAACGACCTGCTCTCCCGCCTCGCCGAACTCGACGCCGCCCCGCGCACCGAGCCGACCGCCGCGGAGATCGACCGCGAGGAGACCCTGCTGCGGACGATCCTCGCCGACACCGGGCGGCCGGCCGGGAGCGCCGGGGTGTTCTTCCGCCGCCCGCTCGTACGCCGGACCGGCTTCGCGCTGGCCGGTGCGCTCGCCGCCGGTACGGCCCTCGTCGCCGTGACGGGCGGACTGCCGGGCATCGGCGGCAGCGGGCCGCTCTCCTCGGCGGAGCTGGCCAGCTGGACCGGAACGCCCAAGGTGCTGGACACCGCCGCGGCCATGGGCTCCGCGGCGGGGAAGCAGTGCCTGGACCTGACGGAGGACATGGGCACCGGCTCCCCCGAGGTCAGCAACGCGGACATCCGCGGCAACGTGGCCTCCATGGTCGTCACCCGGGGCGGCGACGCGGTGTACTGCCTGGCCGGATCGGACGGCTCGGGTATCGCGATGGCCATCTCCCCGGTGGTCGCGCTGCCCGCCGACGGGATCTCCCTGGACACCTACGGCGCCCGGGGGAGTGATGACCAGGAGTTCAACTATGTGGTCGGGGCGGTGGGTTCCGACGTCGAGGAGGTCGTCGTACACGACCACGGGAAGACCGCCCGCGCCACGGTCGACGACGGCCGGATGACCGCCTGGTGGCCCGACGGCCGACCGGACGGCCTGCTCACCGGCACGTTCACGGTCACCCTCAAGGACGGTACGAGCCACACGTTCTCGGCGGACGCGCTGATGGACCACGCCACCGCGACGCCCGGTCCGGTCAGCTGAGGCAGACCAGACCCAGCAGACAGACCTCCGAGGGTGAGGTCGACGCCGTTGAGGAGCTCGTCTGGGAGGACGACGACGAGGACGAGGACGTCGACGACGAGGAAGTCGATGTCGATGTCGGTGTCGTTGCCGACGTGTCCGTGCCGTCCGTCGTGGTGGACGTCGACGACTGCTGGTCGGTCGTGCCGGTGGGCGTGGTGACCGTGCCGTCGTAGGACGAAGTGGTGGTCTGCCGCCGGGCCGTGGCCGACGGTGCCGTCGAGTCGGTCCGCGGGGACGCGGCGGCGTCCGGGTGGATGTCCGTGGGCGCGTCCTGCTCGCGTGCGCGGTCGGTCGACCGCGACGGGGCGGTGGGGGAGGGCGAGGACCGGTGCGCGTCGGAGCCGGTGTCCGTCGGGCGGGTGTACTCCGACGTCGGTTCCTCTCCACCCATCGCGGTCGGGTTCTCCGGCGCCGAGGCCGCCTGTGCCCGCTCGCCGTTCTGCCGGTCCAGCGCTACGACGCTCAGCCCGCCGCCGACCAGGGCGACGGCCGTGGCGACGACGGCGCGACGCTGGTTCTTCTTCCAGCGGGCCAACTGCCGCCGCCGCGCCGCTCGCCCCGACGGCGCGGACTGCGCGGGCGCCACGCTCTCGGGGGTGGGTACCGGCTCGGGCAGCGGCGCGGTGTCCCCGTACGGCGTCGCCCGGGCGGCCCGGGCGGCGACGGTGCGACCGCCCGACGTGACCGGAGCTATGTCCGGGGCGTAGGCGCCGCATCCGGGGCACACCAGGGCGCCGTTGAGATGCCGGCGACACGTGGAGCAGTAGTCCATTTGCGGTCTTCCTAGGCGGGGATCCGACGGCGGGCAACGCTAACGACTTGTGCGCAGGACTGTGTGCAGTCCGTGTGAGGCTCCTGCGTGAATCCCTTGAGGACCTTCCCAGTGTCCATCTACATGAACAGAAATCAGGTATGCGTCCGTGCATGTCTATTGACGTGTTCAGGCTAGGCCCTTAACTTCCGGGAGAAAGCGCTTTCCAGTTCGGCCGACCCGCACTCGTCCCGTTCCTGGAGATGAACCCATGCAGCTGAGATCCGTCATCGCGTGCACCGGTCTGCTCGCGGGCACGCTCGTCGCGCTCGCCGGGACCACGCCCGCGCAGGCCGCGACCGTCCGCTACGAGGCCGAGACCTCCCCGGCGGTCTGCACCGGCACCATCGACTCCGACTGGACCGGCTACTCCGGCAGCGGATTCTGCAACGGCACCAACTCGACCAGCGGATACGCCCAGTTCACGGTGAACGCGGCCGTCGCCGGCACGGCCACGCTCAACGTCCGCTTCGCCAACGGCACCACCACGGCCCGCCCGGCCTCGCTCGTCGTCAACGGTACGACCGTGCAGACGCCGTCCTTCGAGGCCACCGGCGCCTGGTCCACCTGGGTCACCAAGACGCTCACCGTGTCGCTCAACGCCGGCAGCAACACGATCCGCCTCAACCCCACCGCCTCGGACGGGCTGCCCAACGTCGACTACCTCGAGGCGACGACGACCGACAGCACCACACCCCCCACGAGCGGCGCGATCTACGTCTCGCCGAGCGGCACCGACGGCGCGGCCGGGACGCAGTCCGCCCCGACCACCCTCACCTCGGCGATCAGCCGGGTCACCGCCGGCGGGACGATCTACCTGCGCGGCGGGACGTACAGCTACTCCTCGACGGTCACCGTCCCGCAGACCAACAACGGGACGTCATCGGCGCGGACCACGCTGTCCGCCTACCCGGGCGAGACGCCGGTGCTCAACTTCTCGGCGCAGAGCGAGAGTTCGTCCAACCGCGGGCTCCAGCTGTACGGCTCCTACTGGCGCGTGTACGGGATCGTCGTCGAGCGGGCCGGGGACAACGGCATCTATGTCGGCGGCAGCCACAACGTCATCGAGCGCACGGTCACCCGCTACAACCGGGACACGGGGCTCCAGCTCGGCCGGATCTCCTCCTCCACGGCCACCGCGGACTGGCCCGCCGACAACCTGATCCTGAGCGCCGAGTCGCACGACAACGCCGACTCCGACGGCGAGGACGCGGACGGCTTCGCCGCGAAGCTGACGACGGGCACCGGGAACGTCTTCCGCTACGCGGTGTCCCACAACAACATCGACGACGGCTGGGACCTCTACACCAAGACCGACACCGGCGCGATCGGCCCGGTGACCATCGAGGACTCCCTCGCCTACAACAACGGCACTCTCTCCGACGGGACCGTGAACTCCAACGGCGACCGCAACGGCTACAAGCTCGGCGGCGACGACATCGCCGTCAACCACGTGGTGCGGCGCAGCATCGCCTACCGCAACGGCAAGCACGGGTTCACGTACAACAGCAACCCGGGCTCCATGGCCGTCTCGAACAACCTGAGCATCGACAACGCCCAGCGCAACTACTCGTGGGACGCGGGGACCTCGGTGTTCCGCACCAACACCTCGTGCCGGTACAACGTCAGCGGCTCCAACGACAAGACCGTCGGGGACGCCGACAGCACGAACCAGTTCTGGACCGGCACGAACGGTTCCCGCTGCGCCTCCTCGTACGGCGGGGCCCTCGCCTGGTCCTTCGCCTCGGACGGCAAGCTGGTCGTGACCCTGGGAGGCAGCCAGGTCACGCTGTGACCGTGCCGCACGACAGGAAGGCCCGGACCGGACCGGCGGCCCGGGCCTTCGCGGCGTTCCTCGCGTGCGGTGTGCGCCACGTCTCATCCGCGGGCTGTTATGGCGGCGGGGTGGCTGGTGTCTTGATGGCGAACCCGCCATCACAGGAGCATCGACATGAACGCATGGAACCGCGTCCTCTGGCTGCTGGCAGCCGCCGCCGCGGTAGTGGGCCTCACCGTGCCGCTGACCGGGACGCACGTCACGACGCCGATACTGCTGCTGTCGGTCCCGTTCGCGCTGATCCACGGGGTGCGGCGGTATGGGTGGCGGACGCTGCTGTTCTTTCTCGTCGTGACCCTGGTGGTGAGCAACTTCTTCGAGAACCTCAGCGTTTCCACCGGGTTCCCGTTCGGCCACTACCACTACACGGGCCACCCGCAGCTGATTCATGTGCCCATCGAGATCGGACCGATCTACTTCGGCCTGGGCTACATCTGCTGGCAGGTGGCCAACACCTTGCTCGACGAGGCGGACAGCCGTCTGAGCGGCTCGTCCGGGTCGCTCGCCGGCCGGGTCGAGGTGGTGGCGCTGCCGATGGTGGCCGGGGCCCTGATGACCATGTTCGACCTCGGCGTCGACTCGGTCGCCTCCACCGTGAAGCGGGTCTGGGTCTGGGAGGACGGGGGCGGGGTGTTCGGGGTGCCGTACACCAATTATCTGGGCTGGTGGTTCGTCACCTATCTCTACTTCCAGGTCTTCGCGCTGTATTTGATGAAGCGTCAGACGACGTCCGGGGCCGTGTCGGTGCGGACCGAGGGGCGGGGTGTGTTGGCGCAGAACGTGCTCTTCTACGGGGCGCTGGGGCTGAGCTCGGTTCCCTACTTCATCGGCGCCTCCGCCGACCTGGTCAGGGACGGGGCCTCGGTCGGCTGGAGCGGGGACGCGATCAACGAGGCGCTGATGACGATCAACCTGTTCGGCACGGTGTTCGCCGCGTTTCTCGCCGCGGTCAAGCTGGCTCGTGACGACCTGGCCCTGCGACGCGGCTGACGTCCTCAGAGGAAGCGGCGCAGGAGGCTTTCCTTGCGGTGGGTGTACGGGGGGTAGACGGCCCGGAGTGGGTCCAGGAGCAGGGGTTTGTCCAGGACGGCCTTGGTGTGGCTGAAGGTGTCGAGGGAGTGCGCCCCGTGGTAGCGGCCGAGGCCGCTCTCGCCGACGCCGCCGAAGGGGAGGCCGGGCACGGAGAGATGGGCGTTCGGGACGCCGAAGGCGAGGGCGCCGGAGGAGGTCTCCGTGGCGAGCCGGTGCTTGGAGTGCCGGGAGGCGGTGAAGCCGTACAGGGCGAGGGGCTTGTCGCGGGCGGTGATGAACGCGATCGCCGCGTCCAGGTCGGGGACGCGGATGATCGGCAGGATCGGTCCGAAGATCTCCTCGCGCATGACGGGCGCGTCCGGGTCCACGTCGGCGAGGACGGTGGGGGCGAGGTAGCGGGTCGTACGGTCGTGTTCGCCGCCGGTGACGAGGCGGCCGCCGCCGTCGCCGTCCAGCAGGGCCAGCAGGCGGTCGAAGTGGCGCTCGTTGACGACCCGGCCGTAGTCGGCGCTCGCGGACGGCTCGGTGCCGTACATCTCGCGGATCGCGGCCGTGAGGTGCCGCTCGATGCCGGTGGCCGCCTCGCCGATCGCGAGGACGTAGTCGGGGGCGGTGCAGCTCTGGCCGGCGTTCAGGAACTTGCCCCAGGCGATGCGGCGGGCGGCGGCCCTGAGGTCGGTGCCCGATTCGACCACGGCGGGGGACTTGCCGCCCAGTTCGAGGGTGACCGGGGTGAGGCGGCGGGCCGCGGCGGCCATCACGACGCGGCCGACGGTGCCGTTGCCGGTGTAGAAGATGTGGTCGAACGGCTGCTCCAGCAGGGCCGTCGTCTCCGGTACGGCTCCCTCGACGACGGCCACGGCCTCGGGATCGAGGGCCCGGGGCAGCCGTTCGGCGAGCAGGGCCGAGGTCGCGGGGGCGAGTTCGCTGGGCTTGATCACCGCGCAGTTGCCCGCGGCGAGGGCGCCGACGAGGGGCGCGAGCGCCAGCATCAGCGGGTAGTTCCAGGGGCTGATGATCAGGACGGTGCCCAGCGGCTCCCGTACCGTCCGGGCCCGGGCCGGGGCGAGCGTCAGGGGTACGGGGACGCGGCGGGGGCGCAGCCAGCGGTCGAGGTGGCGCAGGGTGTGGTCGATCTCCTTGACCACGAAGCCGGTCTCGGTGAGGTGGGCCTCGGTGCGGCTCTTGCCGAGGTCGGCGTGGAGGGCCGCCGCGAACTCCGCCCGGTGGTCGGTCAGGAGGGTGCGCAGGGCGCGGAGTTGGGCCTTGCGCCAGGACAGGGGGCGGGTGCGGCCGGTGGCGAAGGCGGCGCGCAGGCGGGTGACGGTCTCGCCGGCGGTGGCCGTGGGGTGCTCGGGGTGCTTGGAGTGCGCGGTGGTCGGCATACCCCGGACCATATACGAAACGAAAGCCTTTCGTTTCGTATTGGCTATACTCGCGCCATGCCCGCCACCCGCACCCCGTCCCCCGCCCCTCCCCTCACCGAACTGGCCGCCCGGCTGACGGCGCGCGCCGACTCCCCCGAGGGCGAACTCCTGGCGCCGGGCAGCTCCTGGAACCTCTCCCAGACGCTGCAGCACTGCGCCCAGACCGTGCGCTACTCGGTGACCGGATACCCCCGGCTGAAGCCGGCCCTCTTCCGGGCCACCGCCGGGACCCTCGCCAAGCGTCTCTTCCTGCGCCGGGGCGCCACGCGGCACGCCCTGGACGCGGAACTCGACGGCGCCCCGCCGCTCGACCCCGGGCTGCCGGCCGCCGAGGCCGCGGCACAGCTCGCGGACGCGGTGACCCTCTTCTCCGCCCACACCGGCCCGCACGCCCTCCACCCGGCCTACGGGCGCTGCAGCCACGAGGAGTACGAGCGGCTGCACGCGATGCACTTGGCGGAGCACCTGCCGGGGACGGCCGGTGCCTGAGGCGGGGGCGACCCCGCGGCCGGGCGAGTTGCGGGCGGGGGCCGGGGCCGCCCCGGAGCCGGGCGCACAGCGCCGGGGCACGAGCGGCGCCGCGCCCGCTTCGTCGGGTCGGGAAGGCCCGCGTGACGCCACGTCTGCCCCGTCCCGCCGGGAAGGCCCGCGTGATGCGCCACCCGTCCCGCCGCGTCGGCACGCGCCGCCGACGGCCGGGCACGACTCGTACTATCCCGCGCCCGGTCCCGCCCGGCGGGGGCGGCCCCGGGACGCCGGGCGGGACCGGGCTCTGCTGGAGGCCACGCTCGCCGTGCTGGCCGAGAGCGGGTACGGGGGGCTCACCACCGGTGCGGTGGCCGCCCGGGCCGGGGTGTCCACCGCGACGCTCTACCGCCGCTGGTCCTCCAAGGAGGAACTGGTGATCGCGGCCGCCACGACCCGCGCCGAGGACCTCGTCAAGCAGCCCGACACCGGCAGCCTCGAAGGAGACCTGCGGGCCCTGCTCAGGGACAAGGCCGCGAGCCTGAGCGGTGAGAGCGGGCGGTTGATGCGGGCCCTCATCGGCGAGGCCGCCCACAACGACGCCCTCGCCGAGGCCCTCGCGACCAGCTTCCTGGTGCCCGTGCGCCGCCGGGTGGAGGAGGCGGTGACCCGGGCGGCGGCCCGTGGGGACATTCCGCCGGTCGACGACCCGGAGATGCTCGGCGACCTGGTCGTCGGGCCGATGCTGAGCCACTTCCTGATCACACCGCGGCCGCCGGAGGAGGTGGACGCGGAGGCCGCGAGGGCCGGCGCGGACCGTCTGCTGCCGTTCGTCCTGCGGGCCCTCGGAGCCGCGCCCTAGACCCGAGGTCAGGGCAGCAGGGCCAGCGCCTCCACCTCCAGCAGCAGTTCGGGCCGGAACAGGGCCGCCACCTGGACGGCGGTGCTGGCGGGCGGGCGCTCCACGTCGATGTACCGGTCGCGGGCCTCGCGTACGGCGGGCAGATGGGCGACGTCGGTGACGTAGAACGTGAACTTCACGACGCTCTCGAAGCCGGTGCCCGCCGCGGCCAGACAGCGGCGGAGGTTCTCGAAGACCTGCAGGGCCTGCGCGGCCGGGTCGCCCTCGCCGACCACCTTCCCGTCGGCGTCGAAGGCGACCTGCCCGGAGATCGCGACCAGCCGCCCGGTCCCCATGACCACATGGGTGTAGCCGGTGCCCGGGGCGACTCCCTCCGGTGCGGCGATGTGCGTGAGGTCCGGGGTGTTGTGTGTGGGTGCCATGGCGCGCATTCTTCACGGCGCCCCGGACGGACGCAGGTGGATTACGGGCCGACGCTCAGCTCAGCGCCGCCACGAACTTCCCCAGCCGGGCGATCCCCTCGCGCAGCTCGTCCGCCGACGCCGCGTACGACAGCCGTACGTGGGTCTCGGCCGTCGCCACGCCGAAGTCCCGGCCCGGGGTGAGCGCGACGTGGGCCTCCCGCAGGGCCCGTGCGCAGAACTCCCAGGAGGTGAGCCCGGTGCCGCTGACGTCGAAGTAGACGTAGAACGCGCCGTCGGGCGGGACGGGCACGGGCAGGCCGATCCGCCGCAGGCCGTCCAGGACGAGCGCGCGCCGCTCGGCGAACTCCACCCGTCGGGCCTCGCACACGGCGAGGGACTCGGGGGTGAAGCAGGCCAGGGCGGCGTGCTGGGCCGGGGCGGAGGCGCACAGGAAGTAGTTCTGGGCCAGGCGTTCCAGCGCCGGGACGAGTGCCTCGGGGACGACACACCAGCCGAGCCGCCAGCCGGTCATGCCGAAGTACTTCGAGAAGCTGTTGATCACGACCGCGTCGGGGTCGAACGAGAGGGCGCTGCGCGGCGGGCGGCCCGACTCGTCGTGGTCGCCGAGGTCGAGGTAGATCTCGTCGACCAGGCGCCACGCCTCCCGCTCCCGGGCGAGGGCGCACAGCGCGGCCAGCTCGTCCGCCGGCACCGAGGTGCCCGTCGGGTTCGACGGCGTGGCGACCATGACCCCCCGCGTGTCCGGCGTCCAGTGCGACCGTACGGCGGCGGCGTCCAGCTGGAAGCGGGAGGCGGCGGTGGCGGGGACGAGGGTGACGCGGGCGCCGAAGCTCTCCACGATCTGCCGGTTGCACGGGTACGACGGGTCCGCGATCAGCACCTCGTCACCGGGGTCCACCAGGGCGGCGGTGGCCAGCACCAGCGCGGCGGAGGCGCCCGCGGTCACGACCACCCGGGCCGGGTCGACGTCGACGCCGTGCCGGTCGGCGTAGAAGCCCGCTATCGCGCGGCGCAGCGCGGGCAGCCCGAGCGCCGCCGTGTAGGTCAGCGGGCGGCCGTCGTCGACGGCGTCGCGCAGCGCCTCCAGGACCGCCGGGGGCGCCCCGAAGTCGGGTTCGCCGAGGCTGAGTTTCACGACGTGGTGACCCTCGGCCTCCAGTTCGGCGGCCTGCTTGCCGAACTCCATCGCGTAGAAGGGGGCTATGGCCTGGGCGCGCTGCGAGATCCTCATACCGTCGATTTTCCGACAGCCGGGCGCCTGTGTGGTCGCTCAGCCGAAGCGGCCCGCCACATAGTCCGCCGTCCGCTGGTCGCGCGGGGAGCCGAAGACCTCGTCCGTGGGGCCCGCCTCGACGATGCCGCCGGGGGTGCCCTGCTCGGCGAGGAAGAAGGCGCACTGCTGGGAGACGCGGGCGGCCTGCTGCATGTTGTGGGTGACGATCACGACCGTCACCTCCCCGGCGAGCTCCTGGATCGTCTCCTCCACGCGGCGCGTCGAGGTGGGGTCGAGCGCCGAGCAGGGTTCGTCCATCAGCAGCACCCGGGGCCGTACGGCCAGGGCCCGCGCGATGCACAGCCGCTGCTGCTGGCCGCCGGAGAGCGCGCCGCCGGGCTGCCGGAGGCGGTCCCTGACCTCCTTCCACAGGCCGGCCCGGGACAGCGACTCCTCGACCAGGACGTCCTTCTCGCGCCGGTTCGCCTTCGTGCCCGTCAGGCGCAGGCCCGCGACCACGTTGTCGTAGATCGACATGGCGGGGAACGGGTTCGGCTTCTGGAAGACCATGCCGATCCTGCGCCGGGCGTCCGTCAGCCGCCACGACGGGTCGTAGACGTCCTCGCCCTCGAAGAGCACCTCGCCGCCGAACCGCGCGGCCGGGATCAGCTCGTGCATACGGTTCAGGGTGCGCAGGAAGGTCGACTTGCCGCAGCCGGAGGGGCCGATGAGGGCGGTGACCTCGCCTGCGGGCATGGTCAGGGAGACCCGGCTGAGCACCTGGTGGGAGCCGAACCAGGCGGAGACCGCGCGGGCCTCCAGGGTGGCGGGGGCGCCGGTGGACGTCACCGGCGGAAGGACGACCGTGTCGGTCGGGGAATCGGCTACTTCGGTCACGTCGGACACCTCACGGGAAGCGGTCACAGCAGGTTGGGCAGGAGCTCGGTGGTGCGGGTGGCGACCTGGAGGCCGAGGACCGCGACGACCGGGGCGAACACGATCCAGGTCTGGTGACGGCCCCACCGGTGCCAGGCCCAGACGGCGGCCACCGCGGCGAGGAGGAGCGCCTGGAGCCACATCACCAGCGGCCACGGCACCCCGGAGGGGCGCGCCAGCGGCTCCTCGGACGCGGGGAGCGTGCCGGAGCGGATCACCGCGGCCGGGGTGGTGAAGGGCGCGGAGACCAGGTCGGCGTCGACGCGCAGGACACCGGAGGGGACGAAACGCGGGCCGGTGGCGGTGACCAGGACCAGCCTGCCCTTGCCGGAGGCGAGCGGTGCGGGCGCCGCGTCACCGGCCCGTCGTACGCCGCTGACCTGGTACGTCGCCTTGCCCTGGCCGGTGGTCACGGTGAACGTGTCGCCCGCCGCGAGGGAGGCGAGTTCGCGGAAGGGGCCGCCGTAGGCGGCGGCACGGCCCATCAGGACGCTGGTGCCGGCCTGTCCGGGCAGCGGGGTGTCCCGGCGGTGGCCGGGGCCGTCGGTGAGGACGGCCGCGTCGGTGCCTTCGAGGACGACCTGGGTCATGTCCAGGCGGGGGACCGTGATGAGCGCGACCGGGGTGCCGGGGGCGAGCAGCCGGCCCTCCTGGTCGGTCTGCGCCACCGGGGCGGTGCCCAGCGCGAGCCGGCCGCGCAGGTCGTCGAACGCGGCGTGCTGCGCGGCACGTTCCTGTGCGCCGCTGACCACCAGCAGCTGTGCGGTGATGCCGAGCAGCAGGGCGGCGAGGGCGAGCAGGCCGCCGCGGGCGAGATGGCGGACGGCGGTGACGCTGCGGACGCCGGGGAGCGTCAGGGGTCGGCAACTACTCCTAGATAAGTGTCCATAAGTGTCTTTTAGATAACACGAGTGCTGTATGGTCTCGTGTGTGAACTTGACGGAATGGGCACGCGCACAGGGGATCGCCCCGCGTACTGCGTACCGCTGGTTCCGTGAGGGCACGTTGCCGGTCCCTGCGGAACGAGTGGGGCCGCGCACGATCCTGGTGAACATCGACGCGAACACCTCACCCACCGTGACCGGTGGTGTGGGCCTGTATGCCCGTGTCTCCTCGCGCGATCAGAAGCCGGATCTGGAGCGCCAGACTGCACGGTTGTCGGCGTGGGCGGCGAAGGCCGGTCACAAGGTCGTCCGTGTCGAGTCCGAGATCGCGTCGGGCATGAACGGCTTTCGTGTGAAGGCGAAGCGGCTGCTGGCCGATCCGAAGGTGACCACCGTGGTGGTGGAGCACAAAGACCGCCTCGGCCGGATGAACGTCGAACTGGTCGAAGCGGCCCTGTCCGCGACCGGCCGACGACTCGTCGTCCTCGATGACGGCGAGGTCGAAGACGACCTGGTGCACGACATGGTCGAGGTTCTGACCTCGTTCTGCGCCCGCCTGTACGGGCGCCGCTCGGCGAAGAACCGGGCGAAGAAGGCGCTGGAAGCGGCGGCCTCGGATGGCTGAGCCGAAAAAGAAGCTCCGCACGATCGACGCGCCGTTCGTCGCACTCGGCCCGTCCGGCGTGGCGATACGCGACCGCCTCAAGCACCTCACGCCGGAAGACGACACGGTGTTGCGGCTGGTCGGCGAACACCTCGGACGCCTCGCCTCCCTGGACCTCAAGGCCCGGTGCGCTGACGGCCTGGACCACAACTCGGATTCGTGGGCGGCCCGCAAGCAGGCCCTGACCGCGAAGTCGTCGTCGCGCTGGGCCGGGAGCATCACCAAGGCCACCCACGACCAGTGGGCGCTCTCGCGCCGCTGCCAGCTCGCCCACATCCAGTCCCTCGAAGCGGGCGTTCGGACGCTGATGCACCGCCTGTCGCAGCCGCTCGGAGAGAAGGGCACCAAGCGCGCCCCCGGCGGATACCGTTCCAAGAACGAGTGGTTCTGCAAGTCCCGGCGTCTGGCCGTGCTGGAACACCACCTCGACGTCGCCCGCGCTGAGCGTGAAGCCGGTGTCGTGCATGTCGTACGCGGCGGCCGACGCCTCCTCAACAACCGTCACAACCTCGAAGCCGCCCAGCTCACCGAGCGCGAGTGGCGCCAGCGCTGGGAGGCCGAACGCTGGTTCACAGCCGCCGACGGCGAGTCCGGCAAGCGATACGGGAACGAGACGATCCGCGTCACCCCCGACGGCGAGGTCAGCATCAAGCTGCCCGCACCGCTGGCCCACCACGCCAACAGCAAGAACGGCCGGTACGTGCTGGCCTCCAAGGTCGCTTTCCAGCATCGGGGCGCCGAATGGCGCGACCGCATCGAGGGGAACCGGGCCGTGGCGTACCGCATTCACCTCGACGTGCAGCGGAGCCGCTGGTATCTCACCGCCTCGTGGACCAGGCCCGTCGGCAAGACGGTGCCGTTGGAGGCAGCCCGCGCTGACGGCATGGTCGGTGTGGACACCAACGCCGACCACTTCGCCGCCTACCAACTCGATCGCAACGGCAACCCGATGGGTGATCCGCGCCGGTTCTTCTACGACCTTTCCGGCACCGCTGATCACCGAGACGCCCAGATCCGGCACGCCATCAGCAAGTTACTGCACTGGGCCGACCGGTGTGGCGTCAAGGCGATCGGTATCGAGAACCTGGACTTCGGCCAGGAGAAGACGCGGGAGAAGCACGGCCGCCGGAAGCGGTTCAGGCAGCTCATCTCCGGCATCCCCACTGGCAAGCTCAAGGCCCGGCTCGTGTCCATGGCCGCCGAGCACGGTCTGTCGATCGTCGCGGTCGATCCGGCGTACACGTCGACATGGGGCGATGAACACTGGCGTAAGCCGTTGACCAGCAACAAGCGAAAGATGTCCCGGCACGACGCCGCGAGCGTGGCGATCGGGCGACGCGCCCTCGGACACTCGATCCGGCGACGGACGGCACCGCCCCACGACGACCAGAGTGATCGCCGTGGGCATCGGACCGCCCAGGCCGGACCAGCCGCACGAGGGCGTAAGGGAACCCGCCCACCCGTCACGGAGCGTGCACACGATGCACGTCGCCGGATCGGGGAACAGCGAATGCGGGAACCCAGCGCATCCAACACCGTTCGGGATGCGCGCAGTTCCGGGAGCTGGCATCAGATGTCACTCCTGGACACTGTTTAGGAACGGTACGGCGACCGTCACGGCGGCCTTACGGACGGGGGATGTACGGGCGGGGGTGGGACCGGTCGGCCGGGAGACACTCCCTCAGTGGTCTCCCCGGCCGCCGGGATCCGGGGGAATCAGGTGGACCTGATGACGAAGTTCGCGCCGTTCCTGGCGT
Organism: Streptomyces sp. NPDC096132; assembly: GCF_044763345.1. Taxonomy (NCBI): domain Bacteria; kingdom Bacillati; phylum Actinomycetota; class Actinomycetes; order Kitasatosporales; family Streptomycetaceae; genus Streptomyces; species Streptomyces sp. NPDC096132. The sequence continues at coordinate 297,608 of NZ_JBIWGA010000010.1, read as the reverse complement.
TCACCGTCGAGGAGCCCGCGTAGTACACGTGCAGGGTGTGGCGGCCCCGGCTCAGCCTGGGCAGGGTGATGGTGACCTTGCCGCCGCTGTGGGTGCCGGTGGCGATCTTCCCATGCGGCTTCGTGATCGAGGCGCGCCGGGGAGAGTCAATGGCCGGATCCTGTCGCCGCAACGCGTCGGATGTGGACGAGGTGTGAACAGCTCGTGGCCTTTTCGTGGGATGGCTGTGGAGCGGTTCAGAGGTCCTGGGCGGGCCAGTCCAGCAACCGGGCGCCGATGACGGCGGTCTGCAGGGTGTAACGGTGGGCCGGATCGGCCGGGTTGACGCCGGTGAGCTTGTGGACGCGGTCCAGCCGGTACGTCAGGGCGCGCACGCTCAGCGAGAGCCGGCGGGCCGCCTGCGCGGCGACACAGCCCGAGTCGAAGTACGCGGCGAGGGTGTCGAGGAGGGGTTCGGCGCCCCCGCGGGCCGTGGTCAGCGGGCCGAGCACGCCGTGGACGAGGTCGGCCATGGCCTGCCGGTCGCGGGTCAGGACGGGGTAGACGAGCAGGTCGGCGCCGCGCAGCACCGGGTCGTCCAGCCCCAGTCGCTCGGCGAGGTCCAGGGCGTTCAGGGCCTCCTCGTAGGACTGGACGATCCCGCCGGGGCCGGACTGGGGGCGGCCGATCGCCACCCGGCCGCCGCCGATCGCGGCCCGCGCCTGCCGGGCGAACGAGGGCAGGATCTCGTCCTGGTGGCCGGGGGCGACACACAGCAGCCGGCCGTCCTTCGTGGTCAGCAGCACGTCCCGGTCGCCGAAGCGGGCGAGCAGCGCACGCTCCACCTGCCGGAGCACCGGGCCGCCCTCGTCGTAGGCGTCCGGGCCCTGGGCGACGGCCACGGCGTGGGCGTGGGACAGCCGTAAGCCGAAGCGTTCGGCGCGCCCGGCGAGGCGGCCCAGGTCGCTGCGGCCGTAGAGCAGGTCGTCGATGAACTCCCGGCGCGCCGCCTCCTCCCGGCGTACGGCACGGCGCTGGGCGCGTTCGTGGCCCTCGGCCAGCGCGTCTATCACCTGCTGTACGGCGGCCAGGGTGCCCTCGGCCGAGCCGCGGGGACCGGGCCGGACCGAGCGCGCGGCCGAGAGATGGGCGCTGACCAGGGCCCGCAGCCCGTGACCGGCCTCCGCGGCCCGTTCGCCGAGGGCGCGCCGGGACTCCAGCTCCTCCCGGGTGAGCCGGCGGCCGGTGACCGCGACCTCCTCCAGAAGCCGGCCGTAGCCGTCGAGATACTGCTCGGGAATCTCCCCCACCACCGCGCCCCCCCGGATGCTGATCGGCAACGAACCGGCGGACAACGTTGCCCGGTCCGCGCACTGCGCGGTGGACCCCGCCCCTGGAACGATCTTCTCGCCGGCAAGAAGCCAATCAATCATGGGGGAACGACAATGAGACCGACCCGTGCGGCGCTCGCCGTGGCCGCGGCCGCCCTGACTCCGGCCCTGCTGCTCGCCACGCCGTCCTTCGCCGCGGCCCCGGCCTCCTCGTCCGTCACCGCGACGGCGGCGACGGACACGGAAACCGCCATCGAGACGGACGCCGAGTCGCCGTACGACTCGATGTCCGAGGACGACCTGCGCATCGCGATCGCCCGCATCCTCGCGGACGAGAGCACCGGCAAGGCGGTGCGCAGGGAGGCCCAGGAGGCGCTCGACGGCACCGTCGACGACATGCGCGCCTTCCTGAAGACGGGCATCGTGCTCGCCCAGGACGAGGACAACAAGGTGGCGATCTTCCGGATCCTCGCCGACCCCGACAGCGGCAAGGCCGTCCACCGGGAGGCCGTGGAGGCCATCGAGGGCACGATCGAGGACCGGGTGGCCTTCCTGGCGACCGGCTACCGGCTCGCCCAGGCCGAGGACGACCGGGTGGCCATCGCGAGGATCCTGGCCAGGACCGACATCAGCGCCGCCCTGCGCGCGGCCGCGGAGGCGGCCATCGACGGCACCCCGGAGGAACTGCGCTGGTTCCTGGAGGTCGGCCAGTACGAGGTGGACGGCTAGAGCGCGGTTCCCGTTCCGTGAGGTCTCCTGCTTGCCGTCGGGCATAGCCTGACAAAAGCGGCGCCGTCGGGTGTCGGCGGCGCCTCGCGGGAGAGGAGGAGCGGCCATGGCGACTCTCGAGGGGCAGCGGGCGGCGCCGGATCCCGTCGCGCAGGAGGCGTTCGCCGCCGAGGTGGCCGACGTGCTGAACAAGGGGGCGCTGGCGCTGCTGGTCGGCGTCGGCCACCAGTGCGGCCTGTTCGACACCCTGGCCGCTCTGCCCCCGTCGACCAGCGCCGACATCGCCAAGGCGGCGGACCTGGACGAACGGTATGTGCGCGAGTGGCTCGGGGGCATGGTCGTCGGCGGGTTCGTCGTCTACGAGCCGCACGGGCGGACGTACCGGCTGCCCCCGGCGCACGCCGCCTCGCTGACCAGCGCCGCCGGTCCCGACAACCTGGCCGGGATGATGCCGTACATCGCCCTCATGGGCGAGGTCGAGCAGCAGGTCGTGCGCTGCTTCCGGGAGGGCGGCGGGGTGCCGTACGGGGCGTATCCGCGCTTCCAGGCGCTGCAGGCGGAGGAGAGTGCCCGGTTCTACGACCTGGCGCTCGTCGACGTCGTCGTGCCGCTGGTGCCGGGGCTGGCCGGGCGGCTGCGGGACGGCATCGACGTCCTCGACGTGGGCACGGGCCAGGGGCATGCGCCGCTCCTGCTGGCGAAGGCCTTCGCGCGCAGCCGCTTCCACGGCCTGGACCGGTCCGAGGAGGGCATCGCGGCCGCGCGCGCCGAGGCGGAACGCGCCGGACTCGGCAACCTCCGCTACACCGTGGCGGACTCGACGGCGGTCGACGGCGCGTACGACCTGATCACCGCCTTCGACGTGATCCACGACCTGGCGCGGCCGGCCGAGACGCTCTCGGCGATCGCCGGCGCCCTGCGCGACGGCGGCACCTTCCTCATGGCGGACATCGCCGCGTCCAGCAGGCTGGAGGAGAACCTCGGGCACCCCTTCGGGCCCACCCTCTACGGCTTCTCCGTCTTCTACTGCATGACCACCTCCCTGAGCACCGGCGGAGCCGGCCTGGGCACGGTGTGGGGCCAGGAGACGGCGCTGCGGATGCTCGGGGCGGCCGGGTTCGGGGACGTCGACGTCAGGTCCGTCGAGGGCGACCCCGTCAACGTCTACTACATCGCCCGCAAGGGCTGACGTCCGTCAGTCCTGGGGCTGGGTGATGTTGACCATCCAGGTGATGCCGTAGGGGTCCGTGCACATGCCGAACACATCGCCCCACATCTGCTTGTCCAGCGAGACGGACACATGGGCGCCGGCGGACAGCTTCTCCCAGTAGCCGCGCAGTTCGGCGTCGTCGTCGCCGCTCACGCTCACGGAGACGTTGCCGGTGGGGCTGTACTCCATCCCCGGCGGGGTGTCGGCGCCCATGAGCGTGAAGCCGTTCGGGGCCTCCAGCATTCCGTGCATGATCTGGTCCGCCTGCGGGCTGTCCGCCTGGCCGAACTCGCCGAAGGTGCTCAGCCTGAGGGTGCCGCCGAAGACCTCCTTGTAGTGCTCCAGCGCCGCCCGGGCGTCACCGTTGAAGCTGAGGTAGGGGTTGAGTCGCGAGGCCATCGCAACCTCCTGGGGATGAGACGGGGTCAATGCGGTCAAAGGGGGCGAATGGTCACCGTGCGGAGCCTAGCGCTCCGCGAGCGTGTCGGCGACGAGGGCGTTGGCGTGGCCGTGTCCCAGTCCGTGCTCGGACTTCAGCCAGTTCACGAGCTCCATGTGCCGGGTCAGCGGCGAGGAGCGGATGAGCTCCTTCCACTCCGCGATCGGCCGGCCGTACTTCTTCTCGATCGAGGGGAAGTAGGAGGCGGGGCCCTTGGTGGCGGCGGTCATGGTGGCGCTCCCGTCGGTGTCGGTGGTTGTCGCGGGTAGGGACCGAGGGGCGGGAGTGAAGTCATCGGCGCCTCGTGTGTGAGCTGCGTCATATCCAGGTGTGCGGCTGTCGTCCCCGATGCGGCAGGCTTGGGTCCGTGAGCAACTCCAGTGACTCTCTTTTCGTCAAGATCTGCGGGCTGAAGACCGAACGGGACGTCGCCACCGCCGTCGAGGCCGGTGCCGACGCCATCGGGTTCGTCTTCTCGGCCAGCCCGCGCCGCATCGACGCCGCCACCGCCGCGCGGCTCGCCCGGCGGGTGCCCGAGCACGTGCTGACGGTCGGCGTGTTCCGCGCCGAACCCCTCGACGCCGTACGGTCCTTGGCCGCCGAGTCCGGGATCCGGGCCGTGCAACTGCACGGCCCGGAGGACCGGGGGTACTACGACGAGCTGGCCGCGGGCGGCTGGACGCTGATCCGTGCGGCCGCCTTCGGCGACTCCGTGCCGCGCCGCGGGGAGCTGGGCGAGGACATGCTCCTGCTCGACGCCCCCGTGCCGGGCTCCGGCACCGCCTGGGACTGGTCCCGGAAGACGCCGGTGGGCCAGGACGAGAAGTGGATCCTCGCCGGCGGGCTCACCCCGGACAACGTGCGGGACGCCGTCGTCGCCACCCGCCCGTGGGGTGTCGACGTCTCCAGCGGCGTGGAGCGCAGCCGGGGGGTCAAGGACCCCGCCCTGATCACCGCGTTCGTCGAGGCCGCCCGCACCGCCTGAGATCCCGTCAGCCCAGGGCCTTGTCGACCACGTCGGGCAGGTCGCTGGTCATGCCGTCCACGCCCCAGCCGGCGACCGTCCGGGCCGCGGAGGCCGTGTTCACGACCCAGGGGACGGTCTCCAGCCGCTTGCCGTGCGCGCCCTTGAGCGCGTGCACGGTGGCGACGAAGTCGCCGGACACCTGCCTGTAGTCCGGGTTGACCTGGTCGGCGTAGGTCGCGTAGCCCCGCAGGGCGGAGAGCGACGGCCTGCTGCTGACCAGCACGGACGTCATCAGGTCCGGCCGCTTCTGATGGATCGTCCGCACCGAGTTCGTACCGAAGCTCATGACGGTCAGGCGGTTCCTGACGTGGTTCTCGTCCAGCCAGCCCTTGCGCGCGAGGACGTCGAGTATGTCGCCCTCGATGCCCGGATGCAGGTCCGGCTGCTTGATCTCCAGCAGCAGGTTCTGGCCGTTGCGGTCGAGCCGGTCGAGCGTCTGGGAGAGGGTGGGGATCCGGGTGCCCGCGAACGGGGCGCCCTTCCAGCTCCCCGCGTCGAGCCGGGCGAGCTCCGCGGCGGTGAAGTCGCCGACGGCCCGGTTCGCCCTGGACGGGAACACCGTCTCGACGTTCGTCGTGCGACGGAGGTCCCTGTCGTGCAGGAGGATCAGCTCACCGTCCCTGGTGCGCTGCACATCGGTCTCCACCCAGTCGACGCCGAGCGCGTCGGCCTTGTCGAAGGACGGCAGGGTGTTCTCGGGGGCGTACCCGGCGGCGCCGCGGTGTCCGCTGACGCGAGGGCGGACCTCGGCGGCGGTGGCGGTCTGGGCGGCCGCGGGGACGAGCAGGGCGGCGGCCGTGCTCAGGGCGACGGACGTGACGGCGGCGGTGCGTGAGCGCATGGAGTCTCCTTTCGCGGGCCCGGCGGGGCCGGGCCGCGACATCTCTGGGGCCGGACGGGGTCCGGGAGGGGAGTGGACGGCGGGGCGCCGCCCGATCACAGGGGCGGGCGGCCCCGAAAGGACGCGCGACGCGGAGGCGTCGGCGGGGGACGAGGGCGCGGTGACGGCGCGGGGCGCCGAAGGGCGAAGGCCCTCACGGCCCTTCGAGTCAGAGTCTGGTCGCGGCCCGGGGTGGGCGCCGTCCCTGCTGGTCCGATGAGGTGAGAGCCCCCTGATCCCGGGAGGCGGACCCTCTCACCGGAAGGGCCCGCCCCGACGTAACGTAGGGGCATGGCAGTGAGGGAGACGTCGCTCGTGGAGCGTGTGCGGAACGCCGGCGGGGACGGGATGTGCCCGCAGCGTGCGGCCCTGGAGCACGTCACCAGCCGCTGGGGCACCCTCGTCCTGATCGCGCTGCTCGACCGCCCGTACCGCTTCGGCGAACTGCGCCGGGAGATCGGCAGGGTGAGCGAGAAGATGCTGACCCAGACCCTGCAGACCCTGGAGCGCGACGGCATGGTGCACCGCGACGCCAAGCCCGTGATCCCGCCCCGCGTGGACTACTCCCTCACGGACCTCGGCCGGGAGGCCGCCGAACAGGTCCGTGCCCTCGCCCAGTGGACGGACCGGCGGATGGCGGCGATCCAGGAGGCCCGCGAGGCGTACGACGAGGCAAAGGGCTGACGGAACGCCGCGCGCGAGCCTGCCCTTCGGGGCGGCCGCCGGGGCCGGGGGTGCAGGAACAGGGGCAGGGCGCGGGGGAAGGGGCGGGCGGGGCGGAGGGGATCGCGTTCCCGGACGGCGGGCCCGGGACCCGCTGCCGTACTGGTCCGAGGCCGACTTGCCTGATTCCGCCGTGTCTTGAAAGTCGGTCAATCTACCGACAGGTAACGGACGGACCGGAAATTCCCGGCTGAAGCGCGACTGTACGCTCCTCGCTCCGCACGCCGATTCCGGCTCCAACTCCCAGGATGCAGAAGGAACTCATGCGCAAATTGACGTCGGTCGTCGCCAGTGCCGTGATGGCGTTCGCCGGAATGGCCGGGATGGCCAGCACCCCCGCCCAGGCGGCGACGCAGGCCGAGTACGTGGCCCTCGGGGACTCGTACGCGTCCGGCGTGGGCGCGGGTACGTACGACGCCGCCAGCGGTGACTGCAAGCGCAGCCCGCTCAACTACCCGCACCAGTGGGCGGCCGCGAACCCCGAGTACAAGCTGACGGACGTCTCCTGCAGCGGGGCGACCATCGCGGACGTACGGAACAACCAGCTGTCCGCCCTCAGCTCCTCCACCAACTTCGTCACGCTCACGGTGGGCGGCAACGACGCACAGTTCTCTTCCGTGGTCCAGGCGTGCCTCACCCAGAGCGAGAGCTACTGCAAGACGGCCACCGACTGGATGTCGTACTACGCGAAGAACCAGCTCGTGGACGAGCTGACCGGTCTGTACAAGGACATCAGGGCGCGTGCGCCCAAGGCCCTGATCCTCGTCCTCGGCTACCCGCAGACGCTCTCCTCGTCCGGCGCCTGCCCCGTGATCGACCTCAGCCCCGCCAAGCGCACCGCCATGAACGGCCTGGCCGACGCGCTGGCCGAGGGCACCAAGGCCGCGGCGACCAAGGGCTCGGTCTACTTCCTCGACATGCGCGCCACCTTCAAGGACCACGGGGCGTGCGGCTCCGACCCGTGGATCAACGACCTGACCAACGCCGCCTCCGTCTTCCACCCCAACGCGGCCGGCTACACCAAGGGCTACGCCGCGAAGCTCAAGGCCACCTGGAGCTGACCCGGCCCGGGGGCCGGTGAGGCGGCCAGGGACGACACCGTCCCGGGCCGCCTCGCCAAAAGACCTGTTCAGCGGCGTGCGAGGCGCCGTTCGCCCTGGAGGCCCGTCCGGTACTCCAGGTCGTAGTAGTGGAAGATCGTCTCCTCCTGGTCGGCGGGCAGGATGTCGTCCGTGCCGATCGCGGGGGCCTTGCGCACCTTCCCCTTGACGTACGGCACCCGGACGTAACCGGGCCCCAGGACCGCCTCGTCCAGGGGGACGAAGACCAGGCGCTGACGGGTGGGCAGCCCCGTACGGACCGTGGCCATCGCCGGTTCGTCGGTGGCCGTGTCGACGTAGACCGCCTCGAGCATGCCGATCCTGCGCCCCTTGGGATCGACCACGTTCTCGTTGCGCCACTCCCGGACGTCCGCCGCATGGATCATGGCTGCTCCCTCTCTCGTGCCGCGTCACTCCGGGTACCCCTGCGCCGACCGGTCTCACCACGCGGCGAGCGGGCGCCGGGCCCGGCAGCGGCTGCTCACTTGGGCGGCAGGCTCGCCGCGAAAGCCCCTCCCTCGGCCACCCAGGCCCCGAGCGTCTCGTCCTCGGTGACGGCGGCACCGTCGACCACGACCCAGCCGCGCATCGGGCGGCCGGTCATGTCGAACAGACGCGCCCCCGGCCGGGCGAGCGCCGCGTCCGTGGCGTCCGGGCCGACCCTGACCATGAGGTCGTGACCGGTGACGCCCACCGCCATGTTGCCGTGGACGAGAAAGGCGATCCCACCGAACATGCGCTTCTCCGCGACCGCCGGATCAGCCCCCAGCCGCTCCCGGATCAGCCCCCAGCCGCTCCCGGATCCGCTGCGCCAGCCCTTCGTCGTACACCATCCGCAGCTCACCTCTGTTCCGCTCTGTTCCGCGAGTCGCCGGGCCGTGACGTCGGTCGTCATGTGTTCAGCTTCCGCGCGCCCGCCCCGGGTCACCACCCGGTGAGCAGCAGATGGTTGAGGAGGAGGGCGAGGGTCGCCTGGGCGGTGAGCCAGGGGCGGGGGTGCGGGAGGCAGGCACAGGACGGGAGCAGCCAGATCGCGAAGGGGAGCCAGATGCGTTCCGTCTCGGCCTTGCTCATACCGGACAGGTCGGCGGCCAGGAGGGCGAGGAGGGCGGCGGCGACGAGCAGCGCGAGCCGGGCGGTGTCGCGTGCCGAGCCGCGCCGGCGCAGCAGCACGGCCCCGGTCCGCCGCAGCCCCGCCGCCGTCGCCAGGCCCGTGATCAGCACCGCGCAGGCCAGGTTCGCCCACACCCAGTAGCCGTACGGGCGCACTCCGCCCGCGCCCTGGCGGTAGCGCGTGACCAGCAGCCGGTACGCCTCCCACCAGTCGAACCCGGCGAGCGTGAACGCCGTCGGTACGACGGCCAGACCCGCGAGGAGGAGGAAGAGCAGCAGGGGACGCTCCCGGACCCGGCCTCTGCCGAGCCACAGCACGGCCGCGCCGAGGAGCGCGAGGAGCGTGAGGCCGTAGGAGAGGTAGCAGGTGAGGCCGAGGAGCAGCCCGGACGGCAGTGCCCAGGCCGGGCGGCCGGTGACCGCCAGCGCCAGCAGCGCCACCGCCCACGCGGCGACCGCCGCGAAGTACGCGTCGGCCGAGGTGCCCATCCACACCGCCGCCGGCGCCAGCACGAGGAACGGCGCCGCCCGCCGGGCGAGGCCCTCCGCGGCCAGTGCCCGCACCGTGACCAGCACGGCCACGCACGCCGTCGCCCCGACGGTGACGCACCAGATGCCCGCCCAGCCACCGCCCCGCAGCCCGATCCGGTCGAGCAGCACGAAGGTGAGGGTGGCCGCCGGCGGGTGTCCCGCGACATGGGCGGGCCAGTTGCCGGGGGAGTCGAGCAGGATGTGGTGGGTGAAGTCCCGCAGGGCGGCCGGGATGTCGTCGAAGCGGTCGACGACCCGGAGGTATTCGTGGCGGGTGGTGAGCCGGACGGCGACGCCCCGCTGCCAGCCGTCGATCAGGGCGAGGGACAGGATCCAGGCGGTGGACGCGGCCCAGGCCGTCGCGAGCAGGGCGCGCCAGGGCAGCCGGGCGGCCAGGGCGGGACCGTACGCGACGACGGCTCCCGCCACCGCGACGGCGGCCCAGGTGCCCGGCCCCGTGTGCGGGTGCCAGGTCGCCAGCAGCGGCGGCCAGTTCACCCGCAGGGTGTGCCGGGTGTCCTGGATGTGCCGGCCGACCAGCACCGCCAGGACGACGAGGAGGGCGGCGGCGAGGGCGGCGTACAGCTCGCGGAGAAGGGCGCGGTTCACAGCGGCACGCTAGGCCGGGCGAGGGGCGGGGGACGTCCGTCCGGGCCGGGCGTCAGCGTTTCGTCATGAGTCGCGCCCCCTTTTCCGGGGGTGCCCCGGCCTACCGTCGGGACATGCCCGCCCCACCGCTCCCCACCTCACCCGGCTTCTGGCGCAGCCCCCTGCGCGGCCCCCGGTTCACCTCGGTGCTCGGTCTCGTCCTGCTCGTCGGCATCACCGTGGTGTTCGTGACGGGCCTGGTCTCCTACGCCGCCTACAACCCGGACCTGTCGCCCGTGAACGACAAGACGCCGGGCAAGGGGATCCTCGGCTTCTACCTCTTCGCCTGGCCGACGGACCCGCACTGGCTGTACCGGCTCACCCAGGGCGTCCACGTCACCCTCGGCATCACCCTCATCCCCGTCCTGCTGGCCAAACTGTGGTCGGTCGTGCCGAGGCTGTTCGCGCTCCCGCCGGCCCGCTCGCTCGCGCACGCGCTGGAGCGGATCTCGCTGTTGCTGCTGGTCGGGGGCGGGCTGTTCGAGTTCGTGACCGGGGTCCTCAACATCCAGCTCGACTACGTCTTCCCCGGCTCCTTCTACCCCCTGCACTTCTACGGGGCGTGGGTGTTCTTCGCCGCGTTCGTCGCCCACGCCGCCCTGAAGACGCCGGCGGCGGTGCGGAACGTGCGGCGGCTGCGGGGGGAGGGGGATGAAGAAGGGCATGAAGCGGGGGATCTGGTCTCCCCGCGCCCGGACGCCCCGACCGTCTCCCGGCGCGGAGCCCTGTGGTTCGTCGGGGGCGGCTCGCTGCTGCTGTTCGCGACCACGGTGGGGCAGGGCTTCGACGGGCCGCTGCGGCGAACGGCCCTGCTCGCGCCCCACGGCGGAGCCGACCCCGGCAGCGGCCCGAACGGCTTCCAGATCAACAAGACGGCCGCGTACGCCGGGATCGACGCGGCTCGGACGAGCGAGGACGCCTGGCGACTCGTCGTCACGGGGCGCACGGGCACCGTCCGCCTCAGCCGGGCCCAACTGGCCCGACTCCCCTTGTACAGCTCGGCGTTGCCCATCGCCTGCGTGGAGGGCTGGTCGACGTCCGACCAGTGGTGGCGGGGCGTACGCCTGCGGGACCTCGCCGCGCTCGTCGGCCACGACGACGACCCGCCGGACCTGCTCGTCGAGTCCCTCCAGCGGCGCGGTGCCTTCCGTCACGCGGCCCTGCGCGCCAACCAGGTCGCCGACCCGCGCTCCCTGCTCGCCCTGTACGTCAACGGCGAGGACCTCTCCCCGGACCACGGCTACCCGGCACGCGTCATCGTGCCCGCCGCACCCGGCGTGCTGAACACCAAGTGGGTGGCCCGCATGACGTTCGGAGACCTGTGATGCGCCGGCCACGGATCCCGCTGGGGAGCCCGTTCCAGCTCCTCCTGCTCACCGCGTCGTTCGCCCTCGCCGCCTACGCGGGGGTGCGCCTCCTCGCCGACGACTGGTTCGGCGTGGCGCTGTGGTTCGTGGGAGCCGCGCTGATCCACGACCTCGTGCTGCTGCCGCTGTACGCGGTGGCGGACCGGGCGGTCGTACGAGGGCTCGGCGCGGCCGGTCACCGGGACCGGGTGATGTACGTGCGGGTACCGGCCGCCCTCTCCGGCCTGCTGCTGCTCGTGTGGTTCCCGCTGATCGGCGGGCGGGTGGACCGGCGCTACCGGCTGGGCACCGGGCTGTCCCCGGACGGCTTCCTCGCCCGCTGGCTGCTGATCACCGCCGTGCTCTTCGCGGGCTCGGCGCTGCTGCTGGGCCTGCGGCCGTGGCTGCGGCCGCGCAGGGCGACGAAGGAGCGCCCGCCCGCCGACCACTGACCCACGACACGCCACCGGCCCCGCCCCGCATACCGCGACAGCGCCGGGCTGCCGACCCGGGCCCAGGGGAACGCGCCTTGGGCCGCGCCGCCGTCGTGCCCTCCGTATCCACAGCTGTGGAGGGCGTCGACGACCTGTACCTCGGTGCGTTCGTCGACGTCCATTGGTGCGGTTTCCGCGATCAGCAGGCCGCCGGGCGTGAGGAGCGTGCCGACGCGGTTCAGCAGGGCGGGCGGATCGCCGCCGATGCCGACGTTGCCGTCGAGGAGCAGGACGGTGCCCCAGTGGCCCTCGTCCGGCAGTGGTTCGAACACCGAGCGCCGGAGTGCCCGGCCGCCACGCCGCGCGGTGTGGCCGACGGCGGCCGCGCTGACGTCGATGCCGAGGACGGTCCGGCCCCGCGCGGCGAGTTCCGCGACCAGGCGTCCGGGTCCGCAGCCGACGTCCAGGACGGAGCCCTCGCACCGGTCCAGTACGTCCAGGTCGACGGGGTCGGCCCCGGCGCACCAGCGTTCCACGTCCAGGGGCAGCAGCCAGCCGTCGGCGCGGCGCAGGAAGAGCGGGCCGCGGCCGGCGCGCAGGGCGGCGTCGTAGGGGGCGGAGGCCGCCCACGGCGGCGAGACGGCGGTGCTCATCGGTTCGCCGTCGTCGTCAGGCGGGCCAGGTGGTGGGCGAAGCGGCTGTGCGGGGTCAGGGCGGCGACGGCGTGGGCGTCGTCGGCGGTGTCGACGTCCCGGAGCCGGGGGAGGTCCCGGACCCGCAGCCCGGCTTCGACCAGGCGTTCGCGCTGGACGGCTCCCGTGACCGGTGTCGACATGGGCACGCCCCGCAGCAGGGCTGGATCGGGTTCGGCCAGCCCGAGGGCCCAGAAGCCGCCGTCCTCGGCCGGGCCGAAGTACGCGTCGCAGGCCGTGAAGTCGACGGTGAGCAGGTCCGGGGTCACCTGGGGGGTGTCCATGCCGATCAGCAGGGCGGGCCCGGAGCACCGGGCGAACGCGTCCGCGAGCCGTTCGTCGAGGCCGCCCGCGCACTGCCGTACGACGTCGAAGCCGGGCGGGAGCCAGGGGCCGGGGGCGCCGTCCAGGACGAGGACGCGGCGGGAGGCCGGCGCGGCCGCCACCGTACGCAGGGTGTCGGCCAGGGCGGCCTCGGCGAGCGCCGCCGCCTCCCGCGGGGTGAACGGCGGGGTCAGCCGGGTCTTGACCCGGCCCGGCAGCGGTTCCTTGGCGATGACGAGCAGGGTGGTCACCGTTCGGCCCCTTCCCGGACGGGGAGCTCGTTCAGGACGCGGCTCATGTCCCGTACCGCCTGCCAGGTGCCGCGCCAGGTGCCCGTCACCTTCGAGGCGCCGGTCCGGGGCCGGTAGGGGACGTCGTGCTCGGTGATCCGCCAGCCCGCGTCGGCGGCGCGCACCACCATCTGCAGGGGGTAGCCGCTGCGCCGGTCGGTGAGGCCGAGGGCGAGCAGGGGCTCGCGCCGGGCGGCCCGCAGCGGGCCGAGGTCGTGCAGGCGCAGGCCGGTGCGGCGGCGCAGCAGCCGGGCGAGCGCGAGGTTGCCCGCGCGGGCGTGTGCGGGCCACGCGCCCCGGCCGTACGGCCGTCTGCGGCCCAGCACCAGGTCGGCGCCGCCCGCCCGCACCTCCCGGACGAAGGGCACGAGCAGGGCGGGGTCCAGGGAGGCGTCGCAGTCGCAGAAGCACACGACGTCGGCGGTGGCGGCCGTCAGCCCGGCGTGGCAGGCGGCGCCGAAACCCCGGCGGGGCTCGTGCACGACCCTCGCGCCGAGCGCCCGGGCGATGTCCGCCGAGCCGTCGGTGGAGCCGTTGTCGACGACGAGGGCCCGCCAGCCGGAGGGGATCCGGGACAGGACCCAGGGGAGGGCCTCGGCCTCGTTCAGACAGGGGAGGACGACTTCAGCGTCCACGTCTACGTCCGCGTCCATGGTCACGGCCTTCACCCTACGAACGCGAATCAGGCAAAACGGGCTTCGGCTCCTTACGAAACGCGGACGTCGGGGCGCCGGGAGTCCCGGCGGGCGCCGTGGGCGCGGCCCCGGTGCGAGGCTGGAGGCATGCAGCAGCAGTCGTACGGGCCCGGGGCCCCGCGGGCGGGGACCGGCGCCCGGGTGCTGGTCGTGGACGACGACCCCACCGTCGCGGAGGTCGTCGCGGGATATCTGGACCGGGCCGGCTTCACCGTCGACCGGGCGGACGACGGCCCGACGGCCCTCACCCGGGCCGCCGCGCACTGGCCCGACCTGGTCGTCCTCGACCTGATGCTGCCGGGGATGGACGGACTGGAGGTGTGCCGCCGGATGCGCGGACACGGGCCCGTCCCGGTCATCATGCTCACCGCGCGCGGCGACGAGGACGACCGCATCCTCGGCCTGGAGGTCGGCGCCGACGACTACGTCACCAAACCCTTCAGCCCGCGCGAGCTCGTCCTGCGGGTGGAGTCGGTGCTGCGCCGCACCCGGCCCGCCACCGGTGCCGCCCCGCTCGGCGCGGCCGGTCTGACCGTCGACCCCGCCGCCCGCCGCGCCACCAAGGACGGCACCGAACTCTCCCTCACCCTCCGCGAGTTCGACCTCCTCGCCTTCTTCCTCCGGCACCCGCGACGGGCGTTCGGCCGGGAGGACCTGATGCGCGAGGTGTGGGGCTGGGACTTCGGCGACCTGTCCACCGTGACCGTCCACGTCCGCCGGCTGCGCGGCAAGGTCGAGGACGACCCGGGCCGGCCCCGTCTGATCCAGACGGTGTGGGGCGTGGGCTACCGCTTCGAACCCGGCGCCGGCCACGAGGAGGAGTGATCGTGCGGGACGTCCTCCTCATCGCCCTGTACGCCTTCGCCGGGGCCGCCACCACCGGCCTGGCCGGCGCGGGGGCGCTGCGCCTGCTGCGGCGCCGCTCGCTCACCGCGTCGCTCGCCGTGGTCGCCGCCGTCGGGGTGCTGGCCATGCTCGCGGGCACGCTCGCAGTCGCCTGGGCGATGTTCCTCTCGCCCCACGACCTGAGCGTGGTGACCACGGTCGTGGCGATGGCTGCCGCGGTCTCCCTGGCGACCGCCCTCCTGCTGGGCCACCGGGTCGTCGTCAGCAGCCGCGAACTGGCCCTGGCGGCACGCTCGTTCGGCGACGGTGACGGCTTCACCGCGCCCGACGGCCCGGCGCCCGCCGAACTGGAGGCGCTCAGCCGCGAACTGGCGGCCACCAGCGCCCGGCTGGCCGAGTCCCGGGACCGCGAACGCGCGCTGGAGACCTCCCGGCGCGAGCTGGTCGCCTGGATCTCGCACGACCTGCGTACCCCGCTGGCCGGTCTGCGCGCCATGTCCGAGGCGCTGGAGGACGGGGTCGCCACGGACCCCGAGCGTTATCTGCGGCAGATCCGCACCGAGGTCGAGCGTCTCAACGACATGGTCGGCGACCTCTTCGAGCTTTCCCGCATCCACGCCGGCACCCTGCCCCTGAGCTGCGCCCGGATGTCGTTGTACGACCTGGTCGGCGACGCCCTCGCGGGCGCGGACCCGCTCGCCCGGGAGCACGGCGTACGGCTGGTCGGCGACCGGGTGGCGGCCGTTCCGGTGGAGGTAGACGGCAAGGAGATGAGCCGGGTGCTCGGGAACCTCCTGGTCAACGCGATCCGCCGGACCCCGGCCGACGGCACGGTGGCGGTCGCCGCCGAGCGCTCGCCGGAGGGCGTGGTGGTGTCGGTGACGGACGGCTGCGGGGGCATCCCGGAGGAGGACCTGCCACGCGTCTTCGACACCGGCTGGCGCGGCACCGACGCCCGCACACCGCCGGCCGGCGCGGGACTGGGCCTGGCCATCGTGCGGGGCATCGTGGAGGCCCACCAGGGCCGCGCGACCGTACGCAACATCCCGGGCGGCTGCTGCTTCGAGGTGACACTCCCCGTCTCCAGCCCCTCCGGCCCCTGAGAACGAGCCTCACGCCGAGGACTGCGCCTGTCAGCACCACCCAGGCCACTCAGCCCGTCCGGCGCCTGAGGGCTGCGCTTGTCAGCACCGCCCAGGACCTTCAGCCTGTCGGGCGTCTGAGGGCGAGCCCTCTGCCGTCCCGAACCCCCACCCACCCGCAGGGGGCTGCGCTTGTCGGCACCGGGCTGGTGCATTCAGCCCGTCCGGCGTTTGAGGACGAGGCCCGTTCAGGGCCGAAGCGGGGGGCTGGGGGCGGCAGCCCCCAGGGGCGGGACGGGTAGGGGCGGCGGGGGCGGAACAGCCGGGCGGTCAGCCCGTACGTGGCTCCGCCCGTGCGAACTCCCGCATCCCCGCCGCGAAGTCCACCTCCGCCTTCCAGCCCAGCTCGGCCCGCAGCCGGGCGGAGTCCGCGGTGATGTGGCGGACGTCGCCCAGCCGGTACTCGCCGGTGACGACCGGCTCCGGCCCCCCGCACGCGGCGGACAGCGCCCGCGCCAGCTCGCCGACGGTGCGCGGCTCACCGCTGCCGGTGTTGTACGCCGTGAGCACGCCCGCGCGGGCCCGCGCCTCCAGCGCGGCCACGTTGGCCGCGGCCACGTCCCGCACATGCACGAAGTCCCGCCGCTGCCGCCCGTCCTCGAAGACCCGCGGCGCCTCACCCCGGGCCAGCGCCGAACGGAAGAAGGAGGCCACCCCGGCGTACGGGGTGTCGCGGGGCATCCGGGGCCCGTACACGTTGTGGTAGCGCAACGACACCGCCGCCCCGCCCGTCGACCGGGCCCACGCGGCGGCCAGGTGCTCCTGCGCGAGCTTGGTCGTGGCGTACACGTTGCGGGGATCGGCGGGCGCGTCCTCCGCGACCAGCCCGGGGGAGAGGTCCGCCCCGCACACCGGACACGGCGGCTCGAAGCGCCCGGCGTCCAGGTCGGCGACGGTCCGGGGCCCCGGCCGCACCACGCCGTGCCGCGCACACGCGTACCGTCCCTCCCCGTACACGACCATCGACCCGGCCAGCACGAGCCGCCGTACCCCTGCCTCCGCCACGGCGGCGAGCAGGACCGCCGTCCCCAGGTCGTTGCGGGAGACGTACTCCGCCGCGTCGGAGACCCCGGCGCCGAGCCCGACCATCGCCGCCTGATGGCAGACGGCGTCCACGCCGGTCAGCGCCCGGGCCACCGCCGCCGGGTCGCGTACGTCGGCGCCGGGATCGTCCCGGACGTCGTACACGAGCGCCTCGTGCCCGCGCGCCCGCAGCGCGTCGACGACATGGGACCCGATGAACCCGGCACCGCCGGTGACCAGTACACGCATACGGCCACGCTAGGCACCGCCGGCGCGGCACGCCCCGAGACCCGCCCGGCACGTCATCACTCCGTAAGACGACGGGGCGCGCCGGAGGAAGGTGCGTCGTAAGCGGACAAAACGCCCCTCGCGCGAGAAGCTTCCCTACGCCTTCGGCGGGCGCGCCGTGCGCCGGCCAGATCCCCCCCGGGAGGACCGTGTGACCGCTCCGTCGCCCGCCACCGACACCACCCCGCCGGCCCGGTACGACGACCTGCGCGCCCTGGTGATCAACTGCACCCTCAAGCGCTCGCCGGAGACGAGCAACACCCAGGGCCTGATCGACCGCAGCACCGCCGTCATGGAGGCGCAGGGCGTGCGCGTCGACGTCCTGCGGGCGGTGGACCACGACATCGCCACCGGAGTGTGGCCCGACATGACCGAGCACGGCTGGGCGACGGACGTCTGGCCGGAGCTGTACCGGCAGGTCCTGGCGGCCGACATCCTGGTGCTGGCCGGACCCATCTGGCTGGGCGACAACAGCTCGGTGATGAAGCGGGTGATCGAACGCCTCTACTCGTGCTCCAGCCTGCTCAACGAAGCCGGGCAGTACGCCTACTACGGCCGGGTCGGCGGCTGTCTGATCACCGGCAACGAGGACGGCGTCAAGCACTGCGCCATGAACGTCCTCTACAGCCTGCAGCACCTCGGCTACACCATCCCGCCCCAGGCGGACGCCGGATGGATCGGCGAGGCGGGACCCGGGCCCTCCTACCTCGACCCCGGCTCGGGCGGCCCGGAGAACGACTTCACCAACCGCAACACCACCTTCATGACCTGGAACCTCCTGCATCTGGCCCGGGCGCTGAAGGACCTGGGCGGCATCCCCGCCCACGGCAACCAGCGCACCGCGTGGGACGCCGGCTGCCGCCAGGACTTCGAGAACCCCGAGCACCGCTGAGCGGGCGGCGCAACCGGTCAGGATCGGAGAAGCGGCGGTCGGCGGGGCGCGGCTAGCGTGAAGGTCATGGACATCAGCATTCACACGACCTTCCTCCCGCACGACGACCCGGAGGCCTCCCTGGCCTTCTACCGCGACGTCCTCGGCTTCGAGGTCCGCAGCGACGTGGGGCAGGGCAAGATGCGCTGGATCACGGTCGGCCCCGCCGGCCGGCCCGGTACGTCCATCCTGCTGGCGCCGCCGGCCGCCGACCCGGGTGTCACCGAGGACGAGCGCCGCACCATCACCGAGATGATGGCCAAGGGCACCTACGGCTGGATCCTGCTGGCCACCCCCGACCTCGACGGCACCTTCGAGAAGGTCCAGGCCGGCGACGCCGAGGTCGTCCAGGAGCCGATGGAGCAGCCGTACGGCATCCGCGACTGCGCCTTCCGCGATCCCGCGGGCAACCTCATCCGCATCCAGGAACTTCGCTAGGGGGCCCTCCCATGTGCCATCCCGGGTGGACACGCGCCCTCACCGCGGCGCAGCACCTGACCGGCCCACGTCCGGGCGACGCCGACGACGACGCCGACGACGGGGATGCCGTCGTACCCGGCGACACGGATGACCGGACCGGTACGAAGACCGCCGAGATGCCCGAGGCGCCCGCCGACGAGGAACGCGTCGCCGCTCTCCTGCGGAGAGCGGCGGGCTGACACGCGATGGTGGAGGACGGGGTCAGGCGCGGGTGGCGGTGGCCTCTTCCGCGGGACGCAGCGTGGGGCGGGCGAAGGTCTGGACGTTCGACGCGAACGCGGAGCCCGGCAGGGCGAAGGTGTGGAGCAGGCGGGCCAGGGCCGGGATCCGGGCCGCGCGGTGGAGGACGACGAAACCGAGGAACCCGCCCAGCGTGTTGACCAGGAGGTCGGTGGTGTCCGTCAGCCGGGCGTTGTTGCACACCACGTACATGAGGAGCTGGGTCAGCTCGATCGACAGACTCACCGCCGCGGTCACGGCGGTGGCCCGCCCCTTGGAGCCGACCCGGGCGGACATCAGCGGCAGCAGCATGCCGAGCGGGACCGTCAGGATCACGTTGGCGACGATGCTGGGATCGGGGCTGGGCATCGGGATCCAGTTGATCTGGTTGGTCCAGGGCATCTGGTTGGCGAACTCGCCGTACGTCACGACGATCGGGAAGATCGTCAGGCTGAGCACACCGGCGGCGTACGCGGCGGCCAGCAGGCGGGTCACCGCGTGCCGCCCGGTCCAGCCGGCCCGGCCCCGCCGTGCGCGCAGCGCCAGCAGGAGGCCGAACGCGGCCAGCAGGGGGCCCAGTACGGTCGTGGCACCGATCTCGAAGTTGACGTTGCCCATGGGGGTCTGCTCCTCGGTGGGACGGGCGGGTGCCGACGACGTCCGGCGGCGAGGCAACTCTCGCCCGCCGCACCCGGGCGCCGGATCTTGCGAAAGGCAGATCTTCGACGGAGCGCTACGACTTTTGGCCGACCCCACGGCTACGCTCCCCGTATGAGCTCCCGGCGTTGGCCCCCGTTGCGTGCGGCGGCGGTGTGGCCCGTGGTGGTCGTGCTGCTGCTCGGCCTCGGCCTCTTCGACTACACGTTCGGTGGGACACGTGTCCGCTCGGCGTTCACCAGGCTCGACGCCACCACGACCGGTCCGTTGCTGCTGGCATCCGCCCTGCTGGCGGCCGTCGCGCTGCTGCTCTGGCCCCGGCTCGGGGCGCGGGGCCTGCCGGTGGCGACCGGGGTCGCGGCGGCGGTGTCGCTCGGCACCACGATCGCCGTCCACGTCATCGCGAGGGTCCCGTTCGGCGGCGACATCCAACCCGTCGAGGACCCGTTCGGACTCTGCGAACCGGCGGCGCTGTCAGGTCTGTTGATCCTGACCGCCTGGCGCGGGGCGCCCCTGTGGGCGGCGGTGGCCGCACCGGCGTCGATGGCGGCGATCATCGTGCGCCCGCTGGCCGTCGACATCGACGAGGGCAGCATCATCATCGCGTTCTTCTTCACCCTGACGACGACCGCGGCCCTGGCCGTCGGCCTGACCGTGCGGCTCGTCGTCGCGGACCGGCAGCGGCGGGAGACCACCGTACGGCTGGAGCAGCGCGCGGAGTTCGCCCGGGACCTGCACGACTTCGTCGCCCACCATGTGACGGGCATCGTCATCCAGGCACAGGGCGCCCGCTCGGTCGCCGTACGCCGCCCCGACCTGGTGCCTCCGGCCCTGGAACGGATCGAACGCGCGGGTGCGGAGGCGCTGAAGTCGATGCGCGCGATGGTCGGGATGCTGCGCGACAGCGGCCCGCAGAGCCCGGAGAGCCGCGGCGGGGCGGACGCGGCGTGGGAGCCGGCGCTCGCGCCGCTCGCGGGCATGGCCGAAGTGCGGTCCCTCGTCGAGGAGTTCGCGCCGGTCGGCGGCGGCCGGGCGACGCTGCGCACGGAGGGCGAGTTCGGGGACCTGCCGATGGAGGTGGTCACCACCGTGCACCGGGTGGTGATGGAGGCGCTGACCAACATACGCAAGCACGCCCGCGACTTCGGCGAGGTGGAGGTGTGCCTGGTCCGGTCCGGGTCCCGGGTCACCGTCACGGTGACCGACGACGGACGCCCCCGCGCCGGCCAGCAGGCACTGCACGCCCTCCAGAAGCTGGGCGGCGGCTACGGGCTGAAGGGCCTGGCCGAACGGGTGGGCCTGATCGGCGGCCGGGTCCAGGCCGGACCGGCGCCGGACGGGGGCTGGAGGATCGAGGCGACGCTGCCGGCCGATGGATCCGTGCCGGGAGCCGCACCCGG